>JBDKJA010000017.1:0-22465 GCA_039796795.1 Pseudomonadota bacterium | reverse complement strand
CGGCCTGCCTGATACCACTCAATGTATCGCGGGATATCTCGCGATGGAACGCAGCTGCCGAGATAACTGCCTTTGATCGTGCGCTCCTCTGCCACGATGCCAACCTGAGGTATCGAAAACATCGCTTGCGGATGGGCTAGCCCCGCCGTCACCGTCGTTCCGCCGCGGCGCGTGATGCGATAGGCGAGTTCCATTGCCTTGACGACACCCGCCATCTCGAAAGCGAACTCGACGCCGCCCGACGTGAGCGCACGCACTTTTTCAGCGCATTCCGGATCGGCTGCATTAAAGGTGTGGGTTGCACCCAGATCGCGCGCCATCGCGAGCTTGGCGTCCGAGAGATCGATCGCCACTAGCGTGGTCGCTTCGCGTAAACGCGCACCGAGCAGGGCAGCGAGTCCAACGCCGCCCAAGCCGATGACGGCAACCGTGCGCTCGCGCGGCAGATCGGCGGTGTTGATGACGGCGCCCGTACCGGTGATCACAGCGCAACCGAAGACTGCCGCCTCCGCAAAGCCGAGCGATCGATCGACTTTCACCAATGAATTGCGCGACACGGTTGCGTAGTCGGCGAAAGCCGATACGCCGAGATGGTGGTTGAGCTCAGTTTCGCGCCGTCGCAAGCGACGTGCACCGCTTAGCAAGGTTCCTGCCGTATTGGCGACGAGTCCCGGTTCGCACAGAGCGGGACGACCGGAATGACAGGGCTGACAGATTCCGCAACTCGGCACGAAAGCCGTGACGACATGGTCGCCGACGACAAGATCGGTAACACCCGGGCCGAGTTCTTCGACTACACCCGCACCTTCGTGACCGAGCACCATGGGTAGTGGTCGCGGTCGATTGCCATCAATGACCGAGAGGTCGGAGTGACAAAGGCCTGCGGCCTTCATTTTGATGAGCACTTCGCCGGGCCCGGGTGGCGCCAGATCGACATCGGCGATCTCGAGTGGGCGGGACTCCGCATAAGGCGCCGGTGCGCCCGTTCGAACGAGAATGGCAGCACGAGTTTTCATATCGCGACGCTACGCCGTCTGCGCGGGTGCTGGCAACTGTCCGGTTGGCGGGCGACAATGCAGCGGTCATGAGCATCCGCCCAGCGATTCCGCAGCGCAACGAGTTCCCGTATTTCCGACCGATGGTCACCCGTTGGCTCGATAACGATGCCTATGGGCACATCAACAACGTCGTGTATTACGAATACTTCGACACCACGGTAAACGCATTTCTGATCGAAGCGACCGGCACGGACACGCGATCACTCGGGCAGATCGGCATCGTCGCCGAGACGGGCTGCGTGTTTCACTCTTCGTTGTCTTTTCCGCAGCCGCTCGATATCGGTCTTGCTGTCGAGCGATTGGGCCGCAGTAGTGTCACGTACCGTTTAGGTGTGTTCGCACAACGAGCCGAATTAGCAGCGGCTACCGGTAAATTCGTGCATGTGTATGTGGATGCACAAACGCGCCGTCCGGTGGAGATTCCCGCGTTGATCCGCGCTGTCTTGCAGCCGCTGAATCGAGCCTCAATCTCGGCGTGAGCGCTGCGCGCGCTCGAGACGACTGATTCCGAGTGCACCACTGCGTACGACTTCGACGATTTCGGCGCCTTTGCCGAGATCGGTGACGAACTGATCGACTTCCTGTTCACTCGCGGTCAGTTCCACAATGAAGCCGTCGCTGGCCGGGTCGAGCACTCGACCACCGGCACGAACGACGTAGCCGCGTACCGCATCCGACTGCTCGAGCCGAACCTTGAGCTTGAGCAGGACCAGTTCGCGCTCGATGTGTTCGCCTTGCGTCATGTCTTCGACGCTGACCACATCGATCAGTTTGTTGAGCTGACTGATGATCTGCTGCACGACCGAATCCGATCCGCGCGTCACCAGCGTGATGCGCGACACGGTCGCGTCGTTGGTTGCGGCTACCGACAGTGATTCGATGTTGTAGCCGCGCGTGGAAAAGAGACCCGCGACCCGTGTCAGGGCGCCGGCTTCGTTTTGCAGGTGGATGGCGATGATGTGTCTCATGGGCGTGTCGTGGAGCATATTGCACGAAGCGGTCAAACTGGTAGTCTGAAAGACCCCCTGCCGGTTTTTCTCTCGGGTTTTACCTATGTCTGAGTCCACTGCTCCCAAGACCGCCCTCAAGCGCCACCCAAAAGCGGGTACGGTCATGACCGGAGCGGAGATGATCGTGCAGGTTCTCGTCGATGAGGGCACGACGGCGGTTTTCGGTTACTCCGGTGGCGCGATTTTGCCGACCTATGATGCGGTTTTCTTGCACAACCAAGCTCAAGTCGATCAAGGTGGTGAGCAGATGCCGCTGATTGTGCCTGCTAACGAGCAGGGAGCAGGCTTCATGGCGGCAGGTTATGCGCGCGCGAGTGGCCGAGTTGGCGTTTGCCTGGTGACCTCGGGGCCGGGTGCGACGAACACAGTCACTCCGGTTCGTGACTCGATGGCCGATTCGATTCCCATGCTCGTGATCTGTGGTCAGGTCCCGACGGCTGCGATCGGTACCGACGCATTTCAGGAGGCACCCGTCTCAGCCATCATGGGTTCGGTTGCCAAACATGTCTTTTTGGTTACCGATCCCGAGAAGCTCGAGGCGACGGTGCGCACGGCTTTTGAGATTGCACGCACGGGGCGTCCGGGTCCGGTCGTCATCGATGTGCCCAAAGACGTCCAGAATTGGTCGGGCACTTTTCGCGGCGAGGGCACGCTGCCCGTACCAGGCTATCGCAAGCGCCTCTTCGCAACGACGCATGCAGGTATCGAGGATGACGAGGCAGCAGCGTTTTTCTCCATGTTGCGCGAGTCTAAGCGCCCGCTGATTTATGCCGGTGGTGGTGTGATCAACGGCGAGGCCTCCGCCGCGTTGACCGAATTTGCCGAGACCCTCGGAATTCCCGTAGTCACTACCTTGATGGGAATCGGTGCCTTCGACACGACGCATCGGCTCTCCATGCGCATGCTGGGCATGCATGGCGCCGCTTTCGCCAACTACGCGGTCGAAGATTGTGATCTCTTGCTCGCCATCGGCGCACGATTCGATGATCGGGTTGCGGGCGTACCCAATAAGTTCGCGCCGCGCGCCAAAAAAATCGCGCACATCGATATTGATCGCGCCGAGATCAACAAGGTTAAGAAGGTTGATTGGAGTCATGTTGGGCAATTGCCCGATGCCATCGCGGCTTTGACGGCATTCGGTCGCAAGACAGGGTTTTCTGCCGACTATTCCGAGTGGCATCGTGAGATTGAGGCGCTACGTACCCGCCATGCGATGAACTACGATCGTAATAGCGCGTTGATTCAGCCCTACTATGTGATCGAAGAAATCAACCGACTGACGCAGGGGCAGGCGATCATCGCCACCGGGGTCGGGCAGCACCAAATGTGGGCTGCGCAGTATTTTGACTTCTGCAGACCACGGTTGTGGTTGACCTCGGGTTCGATGGGCACCATGGGTTTTGGCCTGCCGGCAGCCATCGGTGCGCAGTTCGCTGATCCGAAAGCACTGGTCATCGACATCGATGGCGATGCGTCGATTCGAATGAATTTTGGTGATCTCGAGACAGTGACTACCTACAACCTGCCAGTGAAAGTGGTTGTTCTCAACAACTTTGGCGACGGCATGGTCAAGCAATGGCAAAAGCTATTCTTCAAAGGTCGACTGTCTGCCAGCGACAAGTCCCTACATAAGAAGGACTTCGTCAAAGCGGCTCAGGCTGATGGTTTTTCGTTTGCCGTTCGGCTCGATCGCAAGGAAGACGTGCCGCGCGTTGTCGAGGAATTCATTCGCTATCCGGGGCCCGCATTCCTCGAAGTGATCATCGATCCCGATGCCGGCGTCTATCCGATGGTTGGACCGGGACAGTCTTACGACGCCATGATCACCGGTGATCACATCGTGGCACGACATGCACCGGTTGCAGCAGCGGCGCCTGGTCCCTCGGAAATGTTCTAAATGAAATATCTGCACACCATGGTGCGGGTCAGCGATCTGGATCGCTCGCTGGCCTTTTATCGCGATGCCTTGGGCTTAGAGGAGGTCGCGCGCAAGGACGTACCGCAGGGTCGATATACCCTCGTATTTCTGGCGGCTCCAGGGGATCACGCAGCGCAAGTCGAGCTGACCTTCAATTGGGATGCTGAGGTTTATCAAGGTGGCCGCAACTTCGGTCATTTGGCTTACGGCGTCGAGAATATTTACGTCAGCTGTCAGCGATTAGTCGATCATGGCGTCACGATTCTTCGCCCGCCACGGGATGGCCGGATGGCCTTTGTGCGATCACCCGATGGCATCTCCATCGAGTTACTGCAGCAAGGCCCTGCCTTGGCGCCAGCCGAACCCTGGTCGTCGATGCCCAACAGCGGAACCTGGTAAGGATGAGCGTGCGGGCTTTCACCTATTTGTCAGTGCTGTTACTCGCTTGCGTCGCTAGCGCTCAAACTTGGGCCTCGCCCGCAATGAATGCATTGACCGAGTTACGAGCGGCGTCGGCAGCCGTGCCCGATGCACGTCGTGGTGACGAAATATTCGCCACTTGTGCGGCTTGCCACGGCGTTGACGGCTCTGGTTTACCTGATGGTTCCGTACCCGTCATCGGTTCTCAGTACTATCCAGTGCTGCTTCGACAGCTTGTCGATTATCGCCATGCGGAGCGTTGGGATATCCGCATGGAACATGTCTCACGACTGAACGTGATGCAGACGCCGCAAGACCTTGCCGATGTCGCCGCTTTGATTGCGTCACTGCAGCCGATGGGCCCGACGGTCCACGGGTCAGGCGAGTTTTTGGCCAGCGGTGCGAAGGTGTATTTCGAGCGGTGCCAAGCGTGTCACGGAGCGACAGGTCAGGGCAACGCAGATCGCGGTATCGCACGTTTGGCGGGACAGCATCCGGAGTACTTGCTTCGTCAATTCATCGATGTGGTGGAAGGGCGTCGCCCGCGGCTGTCGAACACACACACGCCACTCATGCGCGAGCTGCAACGAACTGAACTCGAAGGTATCGCCGATTATCTGTCGCGCACCCGGCGACCGAGAGGGGATGTTGTTCCGTAGTTTCAAGCTTGGCGCTGCGGCGCTGGTGTTGCCGTTTTTGGCAGCGTGCGCAACACCTGCCGCCTATTTGGGCGACTCAATCTCGCAAGTCGACGAAACACAAGGATATCGTCTCGCTAAAGCGGTTTCGGATCGACCTAAAGACGATTTGCTCGTCATCGTCAGTTTGTCGGGAGGGGGTCTGCGAGCCTCTGCGATGGCTTTCGGAATTTTAGAGCAACTGGCTACGGATCAAATTCAGCACGACGGAAAATTACGTCGCATGCTGGACGAGGTTGATGTTATCTCGGCCGTGTCGGGTGGCGCGATTCCGGCAGCCTATTTCGTTCTACACGGCGATCGAATTTTTGAGCGATTTCCGAAGGATTTTCTCTATCGCGATTTTGCTGCTGAGGCGCGCCGTGCGGTGCTGTTCGATCCGCGAAGTTGGTTGCGATTGTCATCGCACAATTTCGACCGCGGCGATCTCTATGCGGAGTATCTCGATAAAGCTTTGTTCGATGGCATCAAATATGGTGCTTTGGTCAATCGAGCGGATCGACCCTTCCTGGTCATCAACGCCACCGATATCGGCATTGCTGGTCGCTTCGAATTTACGCAAGACACCTTTGATTTGTTGTGTCTCGATCTCGCGAAATATCCAATCAGTCGAGCTGTCGCGGCATCTTCCTCGGTACCCGCCGTGCTGTCACCCATCACCATCCGAAATGGCGCCGGCCGTTGTGGATATCGAATGCCGACCTGGACTTTGCGTGCGATCGAATCCGGAGACCATAGCTCAAGAGAACATTTTCGAGCGGCAACCATGCTCGCGCGTAGCGACTCGCGAACCTATGGTTATCTTCACTTGATGGATGGCGCGCTCAGCGACAACCTCGGTGTGCGGTCGACACTGGATGCGCTGACCGATACTGACGACGCATTGCACTTCCAGAACGCGCTCGAACGTAGCGGGATTCGAAAGTTGGTCTTCATCACCTTAAATGCGTCCGATACACAATGGACTCGTATCGCGGGTCGGCGCAGTCCACCTGATGTTATCGACATGTTGAAACTGGTTGGCACCGTCCCGATGGATCGGTATTCAGTTGAAAGCAAAGCTTTGCTTAAGGAGAGCTTGGCGCGATGGGCTACACGCTTGTCTCCCGAAAATTCGACGAACGCCTTGTACTTCATCGATCTCAGTCTCGATAGCTTGCGCGATCATCCGCGATTCAAGGAGATGACGCAGATCGAGACCACTTTCAGCTTGAAGCGTGCACAAGTGGATGAGCTTCGATGCGCTGCGAAATTGTTGCTCAGTAGTGATCCCGAGTACCAGAGATTGCTCAGTTCACAGGACGGCGGGGTCACTGCTCCGGCTGCCTGTTCATGGTGACTCGGAAGCAGTAAGAAGCACGTTTTCCTCGCGTTACCAAGTCATCGAAATGCCTTTGGTCTTGAGATAAGGCTCGAGGCCTTCTTTACCAAATTCGCGCCCCCAGCCTGATTGCTTGTTTCCACCGAAGGGCATGGCCGGGTCGAGCGCTGCGTGCATGTTGACACTGACTTGTCCCGAGTCGATCTTGCGAACCATCTGCATTGCGATACCGAGATCGCGAGTCCAGACGCTGCCGGAAAGCCCGTAAATGGTGGAGTTCGCTTCACGGGCAACCTGATCGAGGTGATCATCGCCAAATCGATGAACGCAGAGCACCGGCCCAAAAATCTCGTTTTTGACGGGTGTCATCTTTGGTGTGGTTCGGGTGAGCACCGTCGGTTCGAAAAAATATCCTGGTCGAGTCGGTGATTTACCGCCGCAGACAACTTCCGCGCCTTCCTTTCGACCCGCTTCGACAAAGCCTTCGACGCGTTCGCGTTGCTTCGCCGAGATCAGTGGACCAAAGTCGGATGTCGGGTCAAGACCAGGTCCGAGTTTCATTGAACGTGCAATGGCAGCAATTCCGTCCACCACTGCGTCATGAATTTTTTCATGTAGGAAGAGTCGAGTGCCTGCCATGCAGTTTTGACCTTGCAGGAAGAAGCAAGCGCGTGCGGCACCGGGAATCACCTGTTCGAGATCGGCATCAGGAAAGACCACGACGGGCGATTTGCCGCCGAGCTCGAGCGTTACTTTTTTGAGGTTGCCTGCAGCAGCACGCACGATCGAGCGGCCAACCTCCGTTGATCCCGTGAAGGCGATCTTGTCTACGTCTGGGTGGGCGGCAAGTGCCGCACCGGCCGTTGCGCCGTAACCGTTGACGATATTGACGACACCATCTGGCACACCAGCTTCTTGGCAAATCTCGGCGAGGCGCATTGCTGTCAGTGGCGTGAGTTCCGCCGGCTTCAAGACGAGCGTACAGCCAGTCGCCAGAGCTGGCGCGAGCTTCAGCATCACCATTGGCAATGGAGAGTTCCATGGCGTAATGGCGCCGACGACACCGATCGGTTCGCGAAGAGTGAAAGAGATGGCTTCACCCGGGAGCTTTCCCTGCGGTGCTGCTGGCAGCGTCGATCCTTCGATCTTGGTGGGCCAACCGGCGTAGTAGCGGAAGAACTCTGGCACCACCATCCCACACACATATTGAGCGAGCGGTGTCGGTAGGCCGTTATCGAGAATCTCCAGTTCGCACAGTTGCTGAAAATTGGCCTGGATCAGATCGGCAATCTTCCACAGTACGACACTACGCTGAGCGGCAGTGAACTTCGACCAAGGACCCTCGAAGGCCGCTCTCGCTGCTTTGACCGCAGCATCGATTTCGGCAGCGCCACCGGCGCTGCATTGCGCGATCCGCAATCCTGTCGCGGGGTCGTGGATATCGATCGGTTCACCCAATCCGCCATGCTCATGGCGGCCGTTGATGAAGTGACCATGCTTCCGAGATAGGAACGCGAGGGTATCCGAGGAGAGTTGCGGATAGGCCTTCAGCAGTTCGTTCATGTGTCACCTTCGCTCGAAGCCCGACATGGGATCGCTTGATCGTAAGGTGCCGGCGCTGACTTTGGCGCCGAGGTGGCAGGCGTGCGACCAATGTGTGGCCGCACGCCCGCCTCGCGAGAATCAATTGACTTTGTAATTGACCGACAAGAAATACTCACGCGGACGAATCGGAATGAAACCGCCGAGGAAACCGCGCGAACCCGTCTGGATGACGTACTCGTTAGTGAAGTTCTTGGCCGAAGCACGCACTGACCACGCTTCGCTGAAGGCGAGGTTCACGAACGCGTTGCCTTGACCATAACCCTTGACTAGAAAGTCATTGGTCGCACCCGTGATGTAGTCATCGGTTTGGAACCAGTCGGCGCCAAAGCTCAGGCGCCCCAGTTCCGTATCAAGACCGTAATCGAAGCCAATCGTGAACGAGCTCGACGGGGTCTGTGGAACGGTCGGGTTGACGCCATAGTTTTTCAACGAGTTCGCCGGCGCACTGCTCGGCGCAACCTCATCGTACTTCCCATCCATGGCGAAGGTGCCGCTCAGGAAGACGGTCAAGCCGTCTGTCGGAATGGCCGTGACTTCGAGCTCGAGACCTCGCACCGTGGCCTTACCGGCATTTTGAACGGGGAAGGTAGCCGTTCCATTCGGCAGGATAACGGTTGCGTTCAACGTCAGATCGTCCGCCTTTTGTAGGAAGTAGTTGGCGTTGATACGCAGTCGACTGCCGAGCAGATCCGTCTTGATGCCTGCTTCGTAGGTGGTGTTGGTCTCCGGCGCATACGGCGTCAGCGCATCGTTAAATCCGAAGATCGCGATGCCGTTATAGCCGCCTGA
Source organism: Pseudomonadota bacterium (assembly GCA_039796795.1). GTDB lineage: Bacteria > Pseudomonadota > Gammaproteobacteria > Steroidobacterales > Steroidobacteraceae > UBA964. The sequence goes on along the minus strand of JBDKJA010000017.1, from coordinate 13,646 downwards.
CTTGAAGCCGCTGGCTACTGAGGCATAGAGCAGCATGCTGTCGATATTCTCGTTATCGCTAGCCACCTTGTAGTCGATGCCAAGGCGAGGAGAGATTTCAGAATACGAGTTGTCGAGATCAACGAGGCCCGTAACCGGGGTAATGGGCGGCAACAAGCCACGGAAAAGCATGTCGAAACGCTTCTCGTCCTTCGTGTAGCGAATGCCACCAGTGACTTTCAGAGCATCCGTCAGCAGGTAATCGAGTTGCGTGAATGCCGAGACGGAGGTCGTCTTGATCTTCAAGGCACTGGTCGATACCGGAAGGATGGGGAATACGCCCGGCAGGTAAGAGTTCCAAGCAAAGTTCTGCGTCGCGTCTTCACCAAAGAGATAGACACCGAGCAGATAGTTCAGCTTGCCATTGAGTGCAGCGCCTTGAATCTGTAGTTCCTCACTCATTTGCTCAGCGCTGGCAATGTTCGATGCCATGACATTGCCATTTCCGCTGAAGTCGTTGGTGAACGAGTCATCTGTTTTGACGAAGCCAGTGATCGACCGGAACAGCGTGTCGCCAAAATCATAGGCTACGTTGATCGATGCGATTTGCTGCTTAGTCTTTCCGTAGGGGTAATTGGCGAGGTTAGGTCTCGCGATGTTGGGCGTGTTCAGCGCATAGCGCCCAAACTGTGGAACGAGATCGTCCGAGGTAAATTGTTTGTTTGACGGCACTGAAGGCGTCGACGCCGGGATCAGTTGTCCGCCATCGTTTTTGGCATCGGCGTATGACAGGGAAGCCGTCACATCGAGATTCTCGATGCCTGTATAACGCAATTTCACGCGACCGGCGTAGTTGCGTTCAAGACCGGTTTCCTCAGCCTTGGTCGGATGCACGTTACGGAACTGACCGTCTTTATTGGTGTACAAACCCGAAAGGGAGGCGGCCCAGCCGTCGCCGATCGCATTACCGACACTGAAGCTGACTCGTTGCTGGTCGTAGTTACCGCCACCGACGCTGAAGTTGCTCCAGCCATCGGCATCGGGTGCGCGTGACATGAACTTGATTGCGCCAGCCAAAGTATTTCGACCGTAGAGCGTTCCCTGCGGTCCGCGCAGAACCTCTACGCGATCAATATCGGCCAGCGTGATGTTGTTGCCATTCAAGCGCGCAATGTAGACATCATCAACATAGATGCCAAAAGGTGATTCGGCGACGACGAGCGAAGCGTCCTGCTGCAGTGAGCCACGCAATGACGGCGATAGATTAGTCGGCGTGGTGATGTTGTTAAACATCTTGAGACTCGGCGCATAGCGCGCGAGATCTTTTGCTTCGGTTACCTGTTTGTTTGCGAGGGCTTCAGCGGTGATCGCAGTCACAGGTACAGGTACGGTTTGCAGAGATGCTTCACGGCGCTCTGCAGTGACGACGATTTCTTCGAGCGTTGAGGTGGAGTTTTCATTCTGGGCGACGGCGCTGATCGGAACCGCGACGAGCCCAAAGACCAAAGGCAGCACACGACGATTCGACATTGAATGGGTCCCTTCTAGTTTTGTTGATCCCGTTTACGCCATACATAAAGTCCCTACGGAAAATACGTATAGCGTTCCCGTAATCTAACAGAGGGCGCGCTCAAAACAATGTGGCGTCGTTACTACAGTGCGATCACCACTTTTCCTTGGTTACGGCCGGCCAACAGGTGCTCCGAAGCGTCGGCCACCTGCGTTAACCCCTGAAAAGGGGTGGGGTCGACCCAAGCCTGCAGACGCCCCCGGTAATGCAGATCGAGGATACGATCGGCGGCTTCTGCAAAAAACTCCGGGAAGGTTTGGTTCTGGAATCCGCGAATCGAAGCCGACTTCCAATAGAGCTTTCGGTACACGCGCGGGTGAGGGACGAATTCGACTTCTTTGTCGAAGTCGGAGGTGTGTCCACTGACGACCAGTCGTCCGCGCATCGCCAGGTGATCGACGAAGGTGTCGAATAGGTATCCGCCAACCGAGTCATAAGCGACATCCAGGCCTTTCGGGTACTCGCTGGCTAAAACGTCGGCCAGGTTTTCTTTTCGATGGTTGATCACTCGATCGGCGCCCAGTTGTTTCAAGGCTTGTGCTTTGGCGTCATCCGAAGTGATGGCGATCACGTGGCAGCCGGCGAGCTTCGCAAGCTGCACGACGAAATGCCCCAAACCGCCGGCGGCGGCTGATACGGCGACGACGTCGCCCGAGCGAACTTCGCCGATACGCTCAAGGCCGACCATCGCCGAAATGCCCGACGGAATCAGCGCGAGAATTTGTGGACTCGCTTCGCGCACCCGGATCACGCGCGAGACGTCGGCAACCTGATACTCGCGGTATCCCGTCCCAAGCTTGGATGTGGCGATCGCGTCGCCTTCGGCCAGACCTGTGACCCCTTCGCCTACCGCGACGATATGGCCAACAGACTCGATCCCCATGTCGAATGGCGGCTTCACATCGACGTACCGCACCGTGTTACGACAGAGGTTCTTGTCGAAGATGGCATTACAGCCTGCGTATCGATTGCGGATGACGACCTGACCACGACCGGGCTCCTGCCACGTGGCGGTAGCCACTCCCGTCGAACTACGAAAGTCGCCCGTCAGCTTCTGGATCACCAGTTTCGCGTAAGTCGCAGGGTGGCTCATGGCAACAAGATCTCGTGACGTTCAGGGGGCGGCAAGCGTAGATTCGCCGGACCAATTCGTCTATGGGTGATTTGAACGTGCCAAGCTTGCTCATTACGGGCGCCTCACGAGGGCTCGGTCTCGAACTCGTACGCCAATATCTTGCGGATGGCTGGGAAGTTCACGCCGGTATGCGTGATCCGATGGCAGCGAGTGATGATGTGCAGATGCTGAAAAAGGTCTACGGCGACGCGCTGCAGTTGCAGCGGGTTGATGTGGAAGATCATCAATCGATAGAGACTTTGGCAAAGGCCTTATCGAATCGGGCCATCGATGTTCTCATCAATTCTGCCGGTACGATGGGTAACGGGAGTTTCGCTGAACAAGGACTACAGTTTGGCAAGTTCGGCAGTTCCGACTACCAAGATTGGGACCGGGTTTTTCACATCAATGTCTTCGGTCCGATGAAAATGGCCGAGGTATTCGTCGAGCACGTCGCGCGTTCGCAGCAAAAAAAGATCGTGACGTTGACCAGTATCCTAGGCTCTATCGAAAAGAATCGAATTGGCGGGCTCTACGCTTATCGTGCGAGCAAAGCAGCCGTCAATGCGATCATGCGTTCGATGGCGATCGATCTCGCCCGCAGTCATGGAATCAAAGCGACGGCCTTGCACCCTGGTTGGGTGCGTACCGATATGGGCGGCCCGAATGCGGATATCGATGCGTTAACCAGCGCGCGGGGCATGAAAGATCTGATCGCTCGTCTCGACGAGACGATGGTAGGTCGTTATTGGATGTATGACGGCAGCGAACTACCTTGGTGATGCCGCTCTTGAGGGCGAATCATCGATCTTGAAACATCGTCGCCATGGTTTTTCGGGTCGGATCGTAAGCTGAGTAGGTTTTTCCTACTGTCGCCGGATCGCCAAGAGCGTTCACGACAAGCTTGGCGAGATCTGCTCGAGCGATGAAACTGAACGTCGCTGCATCCTCTGCGAGATAGGCTTTGTCGCTCGGGACGCCGTCGGTCAGTCCGCCTGGCCGAATGATGGTGTAGTCGAGACCACTCGCGCGCAGGTGATCTTCGGCACGAGTTTTTAACTCGATGACTTCGGCGAGGAACCGTCGTGACGGCAGTGGCGCAGCGTCGATCGAATCGCCGGCGCCGATGACGGTGACGAGTAACATCCGTCGGATACCAGCGGCTTTGGCGGCGTCAATCACATTTCGATTGCCGATGAAATCCGGTCGCTGAGCTTGTTCACCGCGCGAGGTGCCAAGGGTGGAAATGACCGCAACGAAGGGCTTCGAGCGAACTGCGAAATCGACCGTCTCAGACTGAAGCGCATCAGCAATCACCACATCGACGCCTAGCGCTTCTAGATCGCTCACATTCGAGGTGCTACGGACAGCGACCGTTACGGCTTCGCCTCGCGCACGCAGTTCTTTGACGATACCAAGCCCGGTTCCTCGGTTACCACCGAAAACGAGGATGGGTCCGTCGCTTGCTTGATAGTCGCTGAATCGATGCACACCAGTGGGTTGATGAGCTGAGCCACTCAACCAGAACACGTAAGCCACGATCGAGACGACGGCCAGTGCAACTAAGCCGCCAATCCATTTGAGCAGTGCCAGGATCCAGCGCATGAGATCAATCCTCTTTCTTTGATGCCCAGTACCTCAGTACGTCTTGCTCTCGTTCGGGCGAGATCCCGGCACGCAGTTTTGCTTGCTCCGCTTCTGGCCGTGACAGGTGCCAGCGCAGCGTATCAGTCGTCGTCTCTATAATGGGTCGGATACGTAATCCGGCGCTCACAGCGCGGCTAGCGCTGACCGCAGCAAAGCCAGCGCTGTCGCCTTCCGATGGTACCCATACTGGCATATCCGACCATGGCGCGACTTTTTGCTCATCGAGAACTTGCGCTGGAATCCATACGGGTTCCGCATCGGTCGACATAAGGGTTTTGGCCGACTGAACCGACGCATTGACGATATCGCCGATCGAGAAGCGACCGGGTGGGGAGAGCAAATTGAAGGTGCCGCTTAAACTGTTCTCCGCCGATTCAATGGTAAAGGCGGCTAGATCCCGTGCGTCAATGAATTGCACCGGATCGCTCGGACTTCCCGGCGCCACGAATTGGCCCCCGCGCGCAGCCCGTGCCGGCCAATATGTGAAGCGGTCGGTATTATCGTCCGGCCCTACGATGAGCCCCGGACGAATAATCAGCGCACGGTCGTTACCATAAACACGCCGCGCGGCTTGTTCGCAAAGCGCTTTGAGCGGACCGTAGGTCGCGCCGTCGACCTTCTCGACGGTTGGGTCTGTGAGTGTGCCGATCGGCGAGTCTTCATCGCCTGGCTTATCGAAGCCGGCATAGACCGATACGGTCGATACGAAAACGTAGAGCGGTGTCGTCTCGCGTAGTAACTCGGCCGTGGCGGTAACCTGGCGAGGTACGTACCCCGAGTTGTCGATGACGACATCCCAGCGCCGCCCCTTCAACGCCGAAATATCACCATTACGGTCGCCCGTCAGTCGCTCGACCTCGGAGAATCGAGTCGTGTTGGTCTTGCCGCGATTGAAGAAGGTCACGCGATGACCGCGACTCTGCGCATAAGCGGTCATATGCAGACCGAGAAAGCGCGTTCCGCCCAAGATGAGAATATCGAGTGGCTTGCGCGCCGAAGAGACTGTGTTTGCGAGGGCTGGCAGGCTCGAGAGTGCCGCTAATGCCATCCCGTTACATAAAATGTCACGACGGTTCATTCAGCGTGCTCCTGGCGGAGCGTAAGACTCCACCCAATTTTTGACGCTTTGATACCAATGCAGCGAGTTCTGCGGCTTCAAAACCCAGTGATTCTCGTCCGGGTAATAGACGAATTTGGACGGTACACCACGCTTTTGCAGCGTGTTGAAAAGCTCGATCCCGTGATTGACGGGAACGCGCATGTCGAGCTGTCCGTGAATCACTAATGTCGGCGTGACGAAGTTACCGGCATTCGTGTGTGGTGAGTAACGCGCAAATTCTTCCGGCTTTTCCCAGAACTCGAAAAATCGATCTCGTTCCGCACCGTAATCGGCGCCGATTTGCGTGAACGAGTTATAGACGGCGGCATGAGCGATGAGTGCCTTGAAGGGGTGAGCTCGGCCGAGCAGTGTGCTGGCGAGGAATCCACCATAGCTGCCACCACCGGCAACCATGCGATTGGCGTCTACGAAAGGCTTTGAGGCCAACCAATCTGCTGCCTTGATCGTGTCTTCATAAGGCTTGCTGATCCGATCGGGGTTAATGGAGTCGGCAAAGTCCTGTCCGAAGCCACTCGAGCCGTGGAAGTTATGCCAGGTCACGATATAGCCCCAGCTAGCAAAGACATGCGCATTCCAACGCCACTGCACGGCGTCTTGTATGGCGTTGTGCGGTCCGCCATGGAGCAGCATGAACACCGGATATTTTTTGGTTGGATCGAAATCTGGGGGGTAAACGACCCACATCTGGATCGGTTTTTGGTCGCTGCCGGCATAGGTAACGCTTTCGACTTTACCGAGAGACGTGTCGGCAAGAATTGAATCGTTAAGTCGACTCAGTGTTCTCGAGGTACCGTCAGTCAAATTGAGAGCGACTAAGGTGGGCGGCTCCGAGAAGCTTTGTCGTATGGCAACGGCAGCCGGTCTTTTCGCTTGCGTCGCGGCAATGGCGAAGCTGCCGAAGCTTGGGTTGCCAGTCACGGCCAAAGGAGCACCCGGTTTTGCAATATCGAATCGATACACGCGGTTGGTTGCTGCGTCGTCGATTGCGCTGAATAGGGATTTGGAGTTTGGATGCCAAATCAGCGTGCCTACCGAGCGATCCCAATCGCCGGAGAGATTTTGAACCGTGGCATCGCTGCGAGATCTGAGCATGAGCCGGGCACGATCCGCATAGAAACCCTTGATCGACTGCGCTGAGTAAGCGAGCCAGCGACCATCCGGGCTGTATGACGGCGAGCCATCATCAGCAAGATTGCTTTCAGTGATATTGACCGCAGGCTTGCAGCCGCAAGCTGCGATGGTCATGACATCGTAGTTGGAGTCGACACCCGTCTGATCGACGTTGGTTACGAACGCGAGCTCCGTGCCGTCGGGCGAGATGTCATATGAACTGGTTGAATAATCCGATTTTGATAGGTGATAGCCTGACTGACGAGTGATCGCCGTTACATCGCCGCCCTCGACCGGAATCGAGAATAAATGCGGTTGACGGTCATCCAAGAAGCGATCCCAATAAGAAATAGGCGCCCGGTCCCACACTTTGCCGCTCATTTTGCTGTCGGCTCGCTCTTTCATTTTTTTGGCTTGGGCTTTCCATTCCGCCAAGTCGACCCAGATCGAAGAGACGAAAGCGATTTTGCGACCATCGGGGAACCACTTCGGTGCATTGGCGCCCGTCGGGATAGAGGTGAGTCGCCGTGCTTCGCCGCCGTCTGTCGGTATGAGGTAAATCTGCGATTCTTTGTCGTCGCCACGTTTAGATACGAAGGCGATCCACTTGCCATCGGGGCTGAAACTAGGGGAGCTGTCGGACGCAGCATCCGTCGTGAGTTGACGCCCGCCTGTACCGTCCGTCGGATAGAGCCATAAGTCGGTATAGCCACGATTTTCATCAATATCGAATCGAGTGGCCGAGACCACCGCGAGCTTTCCATCGGGCGATATATCGGCATCGCCGAGGCGGACCATCGACCACATTCGTTCTGCAGAAAGTTTTTCCGCACCGATCGCAGTCGGTGTGATGCTGATTGCAGCAATACACCCCAAGACAAATAAAACGATTCGCTTCATGACGACCTCATCGAGTCAAAAATTTTATTCAACATCAGTGATGCATACGGGGCAATCTGAAGTGGCGGCTGGCGCGGGTGCGTGCGCCGCACCCACCCATGCCGACACCATATCGGGAATCAAGTGGGCTCTTCTGGTCCTCGTGATCTGATTTGCGGAACTTGCTGAGTCAACCAAACTGCCAGATGCGAGTAGGCGTAGACCGCTGAGCGCTCCATCAATGACGGGTACGGCGCAATGCTTGGCGAGAATCTGCGCGATGGGAGACATGCAGGTGCAGCCGAGCACGATAGAGTCTGGTTGGTGTTCTGCGATCAACTCGTCGCAAGCCGCCCGGAGCGACTCGATGATGGCGTCCTCGTGTCGTGCCATGCGCGCCATGACGCTATCTGCGCCCGCTAGTCGCGACAGCTCTTCCTCTGTCGAAAAATGTCGTATCGCGAGACAGCGCGAGGTGATCTCCATCGCGCGAAGACGTTCGTCATAGAGAAATCCCATCGACTTTGGCCAAACGGTCAAGATGCAGAATCGACCGCCATCGATCGCGCTTGCTTCATGCAGCGCCGCTTCACCCGCTCCGACGATCGGAGCGTCGACGGCGGCTCTCGCCGCGTCGATCCCGTAGTCCGCAAAGGAATTGATCAGAATTGCATTGCACTCCGCTTGCGCAGCGCTTTGCATGGCATCCACGTAGCCGACATCGACGAGTAGCCGCTCGTAAGGAGTGAACGCAAACATCGACAGCCGGGGCTGTATTAGCGTGAGCTCAACGCCGGGATATCGAGCAGCCTCGGCGTGGAAGTGCGAAGGGAGTTCGGTACTTGCAGACCCGCTGCCGATGATTCCGATTTTCATGATGTGTGAAGGCTAAGGCATGCGGCCATGTATCGGCTACCGGCATCGGGCATACTTCGTCCCATGGGATCTTCATTGACGGATGCAGGTATCGTCGTCGGCACGGCTCGAACCGAGCGGGCTGACGCGATCGCACTGGTTCGGCGCTGGTTTGACCAAATGTCGGCGCGTGATCTCCCCGGCGCCTCCAAGCTGATGTCCCCGACAGCGCCGATCGTTATTTCGGGCGGGCATCGTTTTTCCCGGCTCGAGGACTTCGTGGCTTTCGGCTCGAATCGATACGCCTCGGTCCACAAGCAAACGGATCATTTCGAGGTTTGCGAGGCGGCTGGCGGTGTTGCCGTCTACGTACGCGGTGAGATGGCGGGCGCCTGGAAGGATGGAACTCCCTTCGTTGGTGTTCGTTGGTGTGATCGGTTTTTGGTCAGTGGCGGAGTGATCGCCGAACTGCAAACGTGGAGCGACTTGGCCGAGACTCGGCTGCGCTGATGACATCGGAGTTTTGACATTGAGTATCAACAAATTGGATCGATATGCCGCTTTGGCGCTGCAGATCGATTGTGATGGCGTACATCCGGATAGGACGCGTGAAGAGTCTGCTGCGCGCATGCAGCGATCGATTGCAAGGATTGATCAGGCCGTAGCGGGCGCGCGCCGCTGGATTGGTAGCGACCTAAAGCTCGTGGTGCTGCCGGAGTACATCCTGTCTGGTCCACCTTGGGGCGAGACCATTCCAGAATGGGCCGCAAAAGGCGCATTGCATCCGCGCGGCGCTGAGTACGATGCACTCGCTGCACTCGCCGAGAAGCACGCCGTTTATCTTGCCGGTAACGGCTATGAAACGGATGATCACTTTCCGGGTCTCTATTTTCAGGCGTGTTGGGTTTTCGATCCGTCCGGAAAGCGCGTTCTCACCTACCGTCGATTGATTTCGATATTCGCGCCGACACCGCACGACGTTTGGGACCGCTATCTCGATATCTATGGGCTCGAAGCCGTCTTCCCGGTGGCCGATACGTCGATTGGACGAATTGCCGCGATTGCATCCGAAGAAATTCTTTATCCGGAAATTGCGCGAGCGCATGCCATTCGGGGTGCCGAAGTGTTTCTGCATTCCACTAGCGAGGTGGCATCGCCCAACCTTACGATCAAACAGATCGCAAGGCGTGCCCGTGCACTCGAAAACCTGGCGTATGTGGTGTCGGCAAATACCGCCGCACTGCACGGTATCGATGTGCCAGTCGATTCGAGTAATGGCTATTCCGACATCATCGACTATCACGGCAATCAGATGATCGTCGCCGGCCTCGGTAATTCATCAGTCGCCAACAGCTTCCTCGATATGGCCGGACTGCGCGCCTATCGACGTCGGCCTGCGATGAGCAACATGCTCTCGAGACAGGCGCTCGATTTGTTTGCAGAGTCATATGCGAAAGCCGATCTTCGACGTCGCAACGGTTTGCTGCAGGGCGACAAAGTCATGATCCCTGACCGTGCTTACTTCCAGCAACGTCAAGCCGATGCCATCGCTCGAATGATCGAGCGCGGCATTCTTTGATCGTGGGGTATTTTCGCCGAGCGCAACACGAGCGCTACGGCAACCCTCGCGAGGTATTAAAAATCGTCGAAGTAGCAGACGAAGATCCTGCTGCAGACGAAATTGTGATTCGAATGGAAGCAGCGGCGATGCACATAGCCGATCTGCGTACCATTGAGGGTGCGGATATGTTTCGTAATCCGTTACCCCGCACCCCGGGTTTCGAAGGGGTAGGTCGCGTTTTGCGCGTCGGCTCCGCTGTCACGGACTATTCGGTCGGTGACAGGGTGTTCCCTGCGTTGGCATCGGGGACGTTCGGTGAGCAGGTTCGGTGTGCTGCGAGTCGTTGCATGCCAGCGCCCGAAGGCGATGCAGCACAGCTCAGTCTATTGACCGTCAATGGACCGACCGCGGCCGTGTTGCTCGACGATTTCGTCAAAATGAACGAAGGCGACTGGCTAGTTCAGAACGCAGCGAACTCCAACTGCGGACGGTTTTTGATACAGCTCGCGCGTCAGCGGGGCATCAAAACTATCAATGTCGTGCGACGTCCCGAGATGGTCGACGAGCTGGTCGGCTTGGGAGCGGATATCGTATTACTCGACGGACCGGATCTTGCCGAGAGAGTGTCCGCGGCGACGTCGGGCGCCTCGATACGATTGGGCATCGATGCGGTGGCGGGTGCTGCTACAAGGCGAATCGCAGAGTGTCTGTCGGCTGAGGCGCGACTGATTTGTTACGGCGCTATGAGCTCACAACATTGCGAGATCGACTTCTACCGCATGTTCCGTTTGGGAATCGAATTTCACACCCTGAGTTTTGTCAGGCAGCTATCCAAACGAAATGCGCACGACGTACGCGCTCTCTACGCCGATTTAGCTCACAAAGTCGCGACGGGCGTGCTGACGGCTCGGATTGCGGGACGTTATCCGCTGGATGAGATCATCGCCGCGTGTGATCGTGCGGCGATGACCGGATCCGAGCGCGATGGCAAGGTCGTCATCGTCTTCTAGGGATTCACCAGTACGACTTTGCCAAAGTGAGTGCGGGCATCGACCATGCCATGCGCCTCGACCAAAGCGCTCATCGGCAGTGTCTTGTCGACAACGGCTTTGAATGTGCCGTTGGCAAAGAGTGGCAGTGCAAGCTCTCGGAAGCTGCGCATCGATTCCGGAATGAATCGCGCGCTGGATGAGATACTCATCGCCAGCAGTTGCAGATTTCGCATGCCGATATTGAGGTTGAAGCACACCTGTCGTCCGCCGGTGCTGCCATACATGATGATGCGTCCCTCAGCCGCCATTGAATCGAATAAGGCAGCTGCGGTTTCTTCACCGATCGTCATCAGACCAATATCGATGCCATGCCCATTCGTGTCACGGCGAACGAGCTCCGGCAGATTGCCCGTTTTGTAGTTGTATGCCGCATCGGCACCGGCAGCGATTCCGCGCGCACACTTATCGTCGCGGCTTGCGGTGCCGGCAACCCAGCAGCCTTGCCACTTGGCGATCTGTAGCGCCGCGCTACCGACACTGCTAGCGATGGCTTCGATCAAAACTTTTTCGCCAGCGCGCGAACGCGCTACGGTGACGAGTGCATGCCACGCCGTCAGCCAACCTACTGGAATCGCCGCTCCCTCGACGAAGCTCAAGCGATCTGGAAGTCGCAAGGTATGCACTTCATCGAAGAGAACATGGGTGGCGTGCGAGCCACGCGCTCGACCGAAGACGCGATCACCCACGGCAACGGAGGTAACGCCGGGACCCACCGCTTCGACGATACCCGCCGACTCCATACCCATGACGAAAGGCAATGCTTGGCCGATATACGAACCTGCCCGCATACGGGTCTCGGCAAAATTGATTCCTGAAGCTTTAACGGCGACACGCAACTGGCCGGGACCAGGGACGAGCTCTGGCATTTCGACCCACTGCATCACTTCCGGCCCGCCGAAGGCCGCTACACTCCAGCCGAACATTTAGTGACGGCTCCGCAGGAATCCACGGAAGCCGGCATCGTACTCGGCGATCCAGGTCTTCGTGATTGGATTCGCCTGCATCGATGCCCACCACTGCGCAAGTTTGGGGTAGTCCCGGAAGTTTTCTTCCACACCGCAGAGGTCCGTCACGATAACCATCATTTGCAGGCAGGGCAGTAGGGCGCAGTCGGCGTAAGCCGAGGGGGCCATGAAGTGCTCGAGTTGTGCAAGGCTCTTTCGATACGCTGCAGCAGCTGCTTGCACTGCTTCAGCATTACGCTTCTCCGGGTTGAGATTGCCAAAGAAAGCGTTGCCTTGGGGCATGACGTAGAGATCGACGATTCGCCCTAGCAGACGTGCTCGCGCTCGTTCGGCTGGATCAGCTGGCAGCAAAGGCTTCTGCGGATAGGCGTCTTCAAGATAATCCAGAATCACCATCGACTCCGCGATGGCTTGGCTACCGAGGTCCAGAGCCGGCATTTTCCCAAGGGGATTGATCTGAAGGTAATCCGGTGACTTGATGCCGTTGGCTGGCATTTGCGCTTCGAGATCCAGACCCTTCATTCGTGCGGCATAGACGACACGGGCAACGTAAGGGGAAATGATCGATCCGTAGAGTTTCATGGTGTCTCCGTCGAGGGTTTCTGGGGTCGATGCAAAGCAACAAGAACGAAAATCAGCAGTGGTAGTGCGACTAGATTCAAGGTTTTCCAACCTAGCGTCTCGATCGCGGTTCCGGCAAGTAATGAGGCTACGGCCTGTGAACCAAACACGGCAAGATCGTTGAAGCCTTGGGCACGAAATCGATCGGCAGATTCGTAAGTCGTCGCTAGCATGGCCGTTGCCGATACGAACATTAGATTCCAGCCGACTCCGAGCAAAGTCAGAGCGGTGAAGTAATGAATAAACTCTTGTCCGACGTAGGCGGCGATCCCGATGCAAACGAGATTGATGAAAATCCCGATCACCATCATTCGCCGAACACCCAAAATGCCGATCAACCAAGGGCTCACGAGGGAAGGCAAATACATCCCGAGTAAATGAGCCGTGATCACGAAAGTGGTTTGTGCCGTCGTGAATCCATCATGCACGTGCATGCTGAGCGGAGTTGCCGTCATGATGAAACTCATGACGGCATACGATGCAAGGCCTGCGAGTACGGCTAAGCGGTAGTCCGATCTCTTGAGGAGCTGCGAGATCGATGAGGCGCTCGCGGACTCATGCCTTGGGGTTGCAACCCCAAGCGGTAGCTTCAATAGTACCAGCGTGGCACAGAGGCAAAGACCCGACAGCACGACAAACGAACCGGTGAATTGCGGCCAGCCCCCGAGGTTGCTGGCGAGCTGTCCGAGTGTCGGTCCCGCAATCGCTGCGCCAAGCGTGCCGATCATGACCGTGGAAACGGCGCGACCGGCGAGTTCGGTTGGAACAAACTCCATAGCAGCGAAACGGTATTGCTGTACGAAAGCCATGTTGCCGCCGATGAAAAACGCGGCAGCGCAGAGCGTGACGAAATTCGCTGTCGCGATACTCCAGGCAATGACGAGTGCAGCCGTCGCCGCCACGAGAGCGCTGCCAATGAAGGCAGGCTTTCGACCGATGCGTTGCATGAGCATGGCCGCTGGTAAAGAGCTCGTCGCGATGCCGAGTACCGATAGCGACAATGGCAGGGTGGCGAGGTAGGGCTCCGGCGCAAGGCGAGTGCCGACGATACCGCCGAAAGTGACGAGAATGATGGTGCCGCAGGCAGCGAAACCCTGGGCCAAGGTCAGAATCCAGACGTTTCGCATCGAAGTGATCACAGAATCGCCATCTAGTATGCTTGAAGCATGAGCG
>JBDKJA010000016.1:0-22642 GCA_039796795.1 Pseudomonadota bacterium | reverse complement strand
TCTTGCGCGACAACTCGGTGTCCTTCGCAATCTGATTGAGGATTTCGGACTTGGTCGGCGGACCACCCTTTTTCGCCATCGTGGAATTCTCCTGAATTTGTAGTGTTGCGCGCTATTGCGCGCGTTTCGATTCGGGCGGAAACATAGCACATGGATCTTTCCGCGCAAACACTTTTCGGTGTTTCGCCCCGTAAAAACCGGGGTTTTCGTCAACCGCGCAAGAGGATCAGCAATACCTGGATGATGATGCCTGCCCACATCGGCGACAGATCGAGCCCACCGATTGCCGGCACCGCACGACGAATTCGCCCCAAAATCGGCTCGCAAAGCGACTCAAGCAGTGATTGCAGCGGTGAACGCACGCCCGGCGAGATCATCGAGGCCAGTGCGTAGATGAAAATCGCCCAAAAATAGAGCCACAACGCATCGCGGATCGACACCAGCAGGGCGGCTTGCAGCCAATCGAGAGCGGCAGGTATCGCGCCCGTGATGATGAGGGTGACGGCCGCAGTCTGTACGAGAGCAGCGGCGTAGACCGCGACTATCGAGGCCGTATCGATACGCCCGATGGAAGGCAAAGCCCGCCGAAGCGGTAAAACCAGCCAGTTGGTGAGCCTCAGAATCGACTGGGCAATCGGATTGCGAAAGTCGGCTCGAACCCATTGCAACATCAGGCGGATCAGAAACAGATACAGCAACAGCGATAACAGGGTATCGGCGACAAACAGAATGGCCTGCTGCATAGGGATCAGCCTCGGGTTTTATCTTGCTGTTCGGCAAGTGCGCGACCGCGATTGATCGCAGCGGCGACCGCCTGTTCGACGATGGCATCGAACTTGGCTTCCGTGAATGCCTCGAGGGCGGCAGCGGTCGTTCCTCCTTTAGAGGTGACCGAGCCGCGAAGGCTCTCCAGTGAGTTGCCCGTTGCAGCCATCAAACCGGCGCCGTGCAGTGTGGCAGCGGCGAGCCGCAACGCTACATCCCGGTCTAGACCCTGCGAAACAGCTGCGTCGGCGAGTGCCTCTGCCAAGCGGAAAAAATACGCAGGACCGCTGCCGGACAAGCCCGTGACCACATCCATCAGTGGCTCGTTCGGCACCCAGACCGTCAAGCCGGCAGGCGACAGCACGCTTTCGGCGCGTTCGCGATCTGCGCTGCTGACCGATTGATCGGCATACAGGCCCGTAGCGCCCGCGCCGAGCGAGGCCGGGCGGTTTGGCATCGCGCGCACGACACGTGCTCCAGGGCCGCACAAGCGCTGCAATTGCGCCACCGAGAGACCGGCTGCGATGGAGATCACGAGTGGCTTCACATGCTCGAGTTGAGCCTTCAGGGGTGCTAAGACGACATCCATATCCTGAGGCTTGACCGCGAGTACGAGACAATCGATCTCGCCGACGAATTCTTTGGCATCACTCGTGACGTGGATGTCGAAATCGGCCGCCAGCGCAATGCGCAGCTCTGCGTTCGGTTCTGCGACGAACAGGGTATTGCCAGCAACACCGCTACGTCGCAAGGCTGCGATCAAGGCGCGGCCCATGTGGCCGCCACCAACGAATCCCGTTTTCATGCCTGAGATTGTAGTCGCTCACCGAACAGGGCGGTGCCCACTCGAATCAGAGTCGATCCCTCGAGGATGGCGGCAACAAGGTCGGCGCTCATCCCCATCGACAGCGTGTCGAGTTGCGGGTACTCCGACTGGCATGTCACCAAAAGTTGACGCAGTTCGGCGAACCAGCGTCGCTGGGCGTCCTCATCGGCCTCCGCTGGTGGTAGCGCCATCAGCCCGCGCACCTGCAGCCGCGGCAGCGCGGCAACGGCTCGAAGTAACGCGGGCAAGTCGGCGGGTGACACGCCCGCCTTAGTTTCTTCGTCGCCCAGCTTCACTTGTAAGCAAACTTGGAGGGGTGGCCCATGTGCTGATCGTTGTTGCGACAATCGTTCGGCGATTTTCAGTCGATCGACCGTGTGAACCCAATCGAAATGCTCGGCCACCGGGCGGGTTTTGTTCGATTGCAACTGACCGATGAAATGCCACACGAGCTTCGGCGATCGATCGGCGAGACTTTGGATCTTGCCGATGGCCTCCTGCAGGTAGTTTTCACCGAAATCGCGTTGGCCTAGATCGGCCAGCGCTGCAATGGCTGCGACCGGCTGAGTTTTACTAACCGCAACCAGTCTGATCGATTCGGCAGGTCGTTGGGCGCGCGTTGCTGCTGCGGCGATTTGGCTGCGGATCGCAGCCAAGCGGCGCGCAAGATCAGACGTCGAAGACACTGTAACCATCGAATACCGGCCCATCGACGCAAACACGCTTCATCGCAGGCCCAGACGGCGTATTCACCTTGACGGTGCAGCCTGCGCAACCGCCAACGGCACAAGCCATGAATTCTTCGAGCGAGACCTGGCAGGGCAAGTCGAAGCGTTTGGCGACACGAGTCGCGGCTTCGAGCATCGGAGTGGGGCCACAGGCAAAGATTTCAACCTCGGCCAGCGCTGCCGGCGTCAGCGTCGAGAGCCACGCACTGGCGAGCTCGGTCACGAAGCCGTCGAAGCAGCCCGGGAAGCCGCTACGTGATGCAAGACGCGCGGCGATCCCGCGTTCATCGAGCGCGGGCATCGTGGCGATGACGCCTTCAGGAATACCAGGAACGAGTATCGTTGACGGACGCGTCGCGAAAGGGAACGGGATTTCCGAGCCCATCAGCACGAGCGGCTGCCAATCCTGCGGCATGTGCTCGGCGAGGAAAACCATGGGCGGTATGCCGACGCCGCCGCCGATGAGCAGAGGCTTTTTTCGCGTCGTATGCAATTCGAAAGGCTTGCCGATCGGACCCAGTACCGACAATCGATCGCCGACTCGGCGTCGCGATAGCGCGGCTAAGCCCGGACCCACGATTTTGTAGAGGATTTCGATCCAACCCGCTTCCCGATCGACACGCATGATCGAGAGCGGTCTACGCATCGGAATGTCATCGTCGACTTGCAGATGCGCGAAGCTGCCGGGCTCGGCGCGTGCCGCGCATTTTCTCGCTTCCAGACGAATGACGAACTGTTCGCCTGGGAAGGCTTGTTGAGAAAGGACGACGCCATCTTCGAGGGAGATCGTGCCGCGGTGTGTCGGGTGGGTGCTCATCATCGACCTGCCAGCAAAGTTTCGAGTACAGCCATACGCACGGCGACACCGTTACGTACTTGATCACGGATCACCGACTGCGGGCCATCGGCCACATCCGATGCAATTTCGACCCCCCGATTCATCGGCTGCGGGTGCATCACGAGTGCGCCGTGCTTCGCTCGTCGTAGACGCTCCTGCGTCAAACCCCATTCTTGGAAGTAACGCGCTTCGTCAGGAATCGCAGCAGCGGCCATTCGCTCTTTTTGGATGCGTAGCATCATCACCACGTCGCAGTTTTCGATGCCTTGATCAAGAGTCTCGAAGCGGGTGCAGCCGGCAAACTCCGTCGCGGCCGGCATCAGTCCCGTGGGTGCGACCAAACGCACCTCGCCGGCGCCGAGCGTCGTAAAAATTTGCGCGGCCGATCGCGCGACGCGCGAATGCTTCACGTCACCCACGATCGCGATCGAAAGCCCCTCGATACGGCCCACGTGTTGCTTCACGGTGAGTGCATCTAGGAGGCCCTGCGTCGGATGCGAAAGGCTGCCGGCTCCGCCTGAAATGATGCTGACGCGTGGCGCAACATGGGTTGCGACGAGTTCGGGTATCGACGCGTCAGAATCGCGAAGAACGAAAGCATCGACGTGCATCGACTCGAGCGTCGCTACCGTATCGAGCACGCTCTCGCCTTTGAGTCGCGACGATAGCTGCACTTCGATATTGATGACTTCGGCGCCCAGTCTGCGAGCGGCGAGCTCGAAGGAGACACGAGTGCGAGTCGAGGGCTCGGCGAACATCAGCGCGACCGTCTTGTTAGACAGCACGTTCGAGCGAGCTGCGGGTGTCGAGAGCGGTGTGGAGTAGTGCGCCGATCGCTCGAGCAATTGTTCGAGGAGCGTTCGCGAGAGGCCCTCTAGCGTCAGTAGGTGTCGCAAGGAGCCATCGCTGCGCCAAGGGTTGGAGGAAGGGATGTTCGTTTCTGGCATGCCGCAAATCTCAACTGAACCAGCGCTCGAGGATGATGGCCGCCGCAGCACTGTCGATCGAACCGCGATCGATGCGGCCGCGTTGTCCCGCACCGCGCCGTTCGCGCAACGCCGCCTCGGCTTCCAGCGACGAGTAGCGTTCGTCTACGAGTTCGACAGGCAGTGCGTAACGCTCGCCCAGTTCTTGCGCAAACCGCCGAGCCTTGCCAGTCAGGGCATGCTCGGTACCATCGACATTATACGGGCAGCCGACGACTAGCCGGTTCGGTGCGTGCTGTTTGATCAATGTGCCGAGCCGTTGCCAATCGGCCGTATCCGGGCCGTTGTGCCCGCTGACCGATAAGGCTGCCAGCGGACGAGCGGTTCGAGTCAGCGAATCGCCGATGGCGAGGCCGATTCTTCGCAAACCGAAGTCGAGACCGATGACGAGTTCAGGCGTGGCCGGCGACATGGCTCATGCGGACAGGATCGACGCCGAGTTGTCGCCACACGGCATGCCAGCGATCCTCGAGTGGCATCTCGAACAGGATGCGCTCGTCGACCGGCAGGGTGATCCACGCGTTGTCCTTCATCTCCTGTTCTAACTGGCCTGGGCTCCAGCCGGCATAACCCAGCGCCACGAACGCATCACGAGGGCCCTCGCCTCGAGCCATAGCAGCGAGGACATCTTTGGAGGTGGTGATCTGGATGCTATCGGCAATTTGATGGGATGAGTCCCAATCGCCCTCGGGTCGATGAACCACAAAGCCGCGATCTCGGTTCACCGGGCCACCACGCAGTACCGGCCGCGCGCCGAGACTGCTATCGGCGGTCGCTAGATCCATCTGCTCGAACACTTCGGCGAGCGTCATGGGCAACGGCTTATTGATCACGATGCCGAGAGCGCCTCGCTCGGCGCTGTGTTCGCACACGAGAGTGACCGATTGAGCGAACTCAGGGTCTGCCAGCGACGGCATCGCCACGAGAAGATGATTGGCCAGACTGCGATCGTCGGACATACGGCAAGTATGCGGCTCAGCGGGGCGACTCGCCAGTCTCGAAGCGCCACTCATAGGCGAATCGCAAGCTCTGGTGTCGCGCCGACAGCGTCGCCGGGAAAGCTTCGAAGGGCGCCGCCTCTCTGACGAGTTCGATGGCGATACGATCCCGCCGGCGGTCGCCACTGCTGCGTCGGATGCGAAGCTCACCGAGGCTGCCATCGGTGCGCACAACGACCTCGAGAATGGGCGATTGGCGCGCCGCCGTACCGGTTATCCGGTCTGGCAAATGGCGCGTGGCAAATCGCTCCATGGACCCTCGCCAGCGCTCGATGTAGTGCTGCTCAGGGCTAAGCTGCTGGGTTGAGCCCGCGGCGCTACTGTCAATGGACGACCACCAGCGTGCTTGCAGTTCGGGGCGCGGCGCTGTCAACGAGTCGAGATCGGACTTGCCAAGACTCAACAAAACAACATGCGATAGCACCGCTGCAACCACCGCGAATGCGAGTCGACGGTGTTCGTGCAGCATGCGCCGAGCTTTCAACGACGGTCGAGGCGGCGACGGATCGCGGCAATCAAGAGCGCTGCGATATCGATCCCAAATTGTTGATCAAGTTCGCGTATCCCGGTCGGGCTTGTGACGTTGATCTCGGTGACGTAATCACCGATGACATCAAGCCCAACGAACAGCATGCCGCGCTTAGCGAGACTCGGCCCGATCTGGCTTGTCAGAAAAAGGTCTCGCTCTCGAAGGGGGCGACCGACTCCCGTTGCACCTGCTGCCAGATTGCCGCGATTGTCTTCTGCAGAAGGGATTCTGGCGAGGGCGAATGGAATCGGCGTGCCATCGACGAGCAATACACGCGAATCACCGCCGGTCACGATCTCAGGCAGATAACGCTGCACGATCGCAAAATTCGAACCGTAATCGGTCAGGGTTTCAAAGACCACGTTGGTGTTTTTGTCGCCGCGCTCTAGCGCGAAGATCGATCGACCGCCCATGCCATGCAAGGGTTTGCAGACGATTTTGTCGTGTTCGGCGAGAAACGCGTGCATATCCGACATATCGCGGGTGATGAGCGTCGGTGCACAACACTGCGGGAACCACGCCGTGTAGACCTTTTCGTTCATGTCTCGTAGTCCGCGCGGATCATTGACGACGAGAGACCCTTGGTCTTGTGCGCGTTCGAGGATGTAGGTCGAATAAATATATTCGGTGTCGAACGGCGGATCTTTGCGCATCAGAATGACATCGAGATCGCCAAGACGTTCAAGCGCCGGCTCACCCAGTTCGAACCAGCGCGTGGGATCCTTGAAGACGCGCAGTGGGCGAGTACGTCCGAGTGCGACGCCATCGCGCAGCATCAAATCACCGAGTTCGAGATATCGCAGGTCGAACCCATCGGCTTGCGCTGCAAGCAACATGGCGAGGGTCGAATCTTTGGCGAATTTGATGTCGGCGATGGGGTCCATCACCACGGCAAGCGTCGGTCGTGAATTCATTGCAGATCTCCTGCTAGGGATTGTACGGCCGCGAGCACAGCGAGGCCCGCCGTTTCCGTCCGCAGTACGCGCGGACCCAAGGTGACCGGGCGGAACCCGGACTCTTGGGCGCGCCTGTCTTCTTCGGGATCGAGACCGCCCTCAGGTCCGATCAACACGGCCAATTCGGTGGGTCTCGGGATCAGAGAGCTCGCGATACCGCTTTGCGCATGGGGCGAGAGCAGCAAGCGCAGGCTGGGCAACACGTTCGATCGCCACAGTTGATCGAGTCTGCAAGGCTCGAGGATTTCCGGCAGGCGATTTCGTCCGCACTGCTCGCAGGCGGCTGCAGCGACGGCTCGCCAATGCTGCCACTTTCGATCGCTGCGATCATCGTCGAGTTGCACCACGCTGCGTACGGTCGACACCGGAATGATTCGCGCAACGCCGAGCTCGGTCGCCTTTTGAATGATGTAGTCCATTTTTTCGCCGCGAGCGAGACCTTGAATTAAGGTCACCGCCAACGGCGACTCGCGCTCGGTTGACGAGTGCGTACCCAGTCGCAGCGTGACCTCGCGCTTGGCGATGCTCGCGAGCTCGGCGGTGTACTCGCCGCCGCGACCATCAAAGACGGTCAATGCATCGCCGACTCGTAAGCGTAACACTCGAGTGACGTGCGCTGCGGCCTGCTCGGGCAATGCGACAGTCCCGCCGTTGATGTGCGCCTGCAAGTCGGGAACGAAGATGCGGATCTCTCTCATGGTCGACTCGTTAAGCGACTGCGAGGTCGAGCCCTTCACGCGCGACCGTCACCATCAATTCGATCTCCGACGGCGTCACGATGTAGGGTGGCATGAAATAAATCACGTTGCCTAAGGGACGTAACAGCACGCCGCGCTCGAGAGCATGTCGATGAATGTGTAAATGCCGTCGTTCCCGCCATGGAAAAGCTTCGCGGTGATCCCTGTTGCGAACGAATTCCACCGCCAGTATCAACCCGCACTGCCGTATCTCGGCGACGTTCGGGTGCTGCTCGAACGCATCATGCGCTACCTTGCCTAGATGCGCTGCGAGCGCGACATTCGTTTCGAGAGCATTTGTTTTGTCGAAGAGCTCCAGCGAGGCGAGTGCGGCGGCGCAGGCTAGCGGATTTCCGGCATAACTGTGCGAGTGCAGGAACGCGTTTAGCTTCGTATATTCGTCATAAAACGCGTGGTACACGACATCGGTGGTGAGTACGACTGACATCGGCATGTAGCCTGCAGTCAGCCCCTTCGAGAGACACAAGAAATCCGGCGTGATCCGTGCATGCTCGCAGGCGAACATTTTGCCTGTGCGCCCGAATCCAACGGCGATTTCGTCTGCGATCAGATGGATATCGTGGCGATCGCAGAGTTCGCGCAGCGCAACCAAAAACTCAGCATCGTACATACGCATGCTGCCGGCGCATTGCACCAGAGGTTCGACGATGATGGCTGCGACCTCTTCGTGCCGATCAGAAAAGAGCTTGGCGATCTCGGCGATGCGTCTTTGTGCGACGTCAGCAGAAGTCTCGCCAGGCTCGCGCTGATAGGCGTCGGGGGAGGGCGTGGTGATTACATCCATCAGCAATGGGCGGTAGATCGCCTTGTACAGCTCCACGTTGCCGACCGCGAGGGCGCCGAGTGTCTCGCCGTGATAGCTGTTACTCAGCGTGACGAAGCGCGTCTTGCGTGGCCGTCCGACATTCTGCCAGTAGTGAAAACTCATCTTGACCGCAATCTCGATCGACGCAGAACCACTGTCGGCAAAGAAGCACCGGTTGAGTCCAGGCGGTGCGCGACGAGTGAGTTCGGCAGCGAGCTTGGCGGCGGGTTCGTGGGTGAAGCCGGCGAACATGGCGTGAGGCAAGGTCGCCAACTGACGCGAGACGGCTTCGTTGATGTGCGGGTTTGCGTGCCCCCAAAGATTCACCCACCAAGAGCTGATGGCATCGAGGTATCGCTTGCCATCCGCATCCTCGAGCCACGCGCCACGGCCACTGCGTAGCGGCACGAGCGGCAGCTGCGACTCGTGGTCCTTCATTTGGGTGCAGGGGTGCCAAACATGGGCGAGGTCGAGTTCTCGCAGTTCGGCGGAAGAGAGCGGCAACATGAGTTTATTCTGGCATGATCACGAGCGATGATCGCAGTCGATCCCGTCACCGGCCTTTTGCTTGGCACCCGCCAGGTGCTCAGTCCGCACTTCGATGCGCGACCGCCGGGCCAGTTGCCCGAGTTGCTGATCATTCATGGCATCAGCCTGCCTCCCGGTGAATACGGCGGTCCGTGGATCGACCGTCTGTTCTGCGGCAACTTACCTACCGATGCGCATCCGTTCTTCGCGAGCATCGCGGGCTTGCGTGTCTCGGCGCACGCTTTGGTACGACGCGACGGCAGCGTCAGTCAATTCGTACCATTTCACGCGAGAGCCTGGCACGCTGGGGTTTCCGAGTGGCAGGGTCGATCTGCCTGTAACGATTTCTCCATCGGGATCGAGCTCGAGGGAGTCGACACGGAGCCTTACGAGTCCGAGCAGTATCGCGCCTTGGCTGAACTGATTGCGGCACTGCTCCGGGGTTACCCCTCACTCTCAGCCGACCGCCTCGTGGGACATTCGGACGTTGCGCCCGGGCGCAAGACGGATCCCGGCCTATCATTCGATTGGACGCGTCTGCGGGCGGAACTCGCGGCCGTTTCGGGGGACACATGAACGAGAACACGACTCGGCGTGAAGCGCCGCGCTACTACCCTTGGCTTGTCGCTGTGATGGGCATGCTCGCGCTGTTTCTTTCGAACGGCATGACGGCAACCGGGATCACGATCTTCGATCCACCCTTGCTCGACGAATTTGGCTGGAGCCGCGGTGACCTCAAGTTCACCGATACCATCAAGTTCACGATGACCGCTTTGATGGCGCCATTCGTTGGCATCCTGATCGACAAGCTAAACCCTCGCTATTTGCTGATGGCAGGTTGCGCCTATCTCTCGCTCGGCTATGTCGGCTACAGCGCGCTGATCAACGGTGCGCCGCCGCTCATCATTCAATTGATCGCCATCGTCACGGCGATCGGACTCGGTGGCATTTTAGTCGTGGCGCTCGGTGCTTTGGCGCCCGGCCTTGGCCGTAACATCAGCATCGGCATTGCCGTGGTGTTAGCGGCGCTCGGTTTGTATTTCTTTTATACCTCGTGGTCTGGTGATGCACTCAAGCAGATCTACGTCATCCACTTGATGTTCTCGCTCGCCTTGTCGGCGGCGGGCTCGATGTCGGTGATCTATCTCGTGTCGAGTTGGTTCGTGAAGCATCGCGGTCTCGCTATCGGTATCGCGCTGGTCGGAACGAGCATGGGTAGTGCGGTGTTGCCCACGCTGAATCCGTTCCTGATCGAGGCCTACGGGTGGCGACAAGCCTTTCTATATAATTCTTTGATGCCGGTGGTGTTGTTCGTCATCGTGCTGCTGTTCCTCAAAGGCACTCCCGCGCAGGCGGGCTATTCGGCCGTGGGGCAGAGCGAGGCAGTGGGTGATCTGAAGCAGCACGGGCTGACTTTCAAGGAAGCGATCCGTACTCGGACTTTTTGGGCGATCGGCATCTCGGGTTTTCTCGCCTATTACGCGATCTTCAGCTTTGTGCAGCATTTTGTGCTGCACTTAAATAAAGGCTTTGGAATGCCGCTGAAAGAAGCCGGTCCATTGTTGGGGCTTTTCAGCGTC
Source organism: Pseudomonadota bacterium (assembly GCA_039796795.1). Lineage (GTDB taxonomy): Bacteria > Pseudomonadota > Gammaproteobacteria > Steroidobacterales > Steroidobacteraceae > UBA964. The sequence continues at coordinate 12,345 of JBDKJA010000016.1, read as the reverse complement.
GTGGCCATGGTGGCCAAGCTCGCCAACGGTTGGCTCGCCGATTACATCGACCGCCACAAGGTGTTCATGGGTTGCCTCGTCATCATGTTGGCGGGGCTCATCGGACTTGCCACCATGAAGCGCGAGTGGGTGGTGATATCGGCCGTCGTGATTGGCCTCGGTTGGGGTGGGTTGTTTACCCTCTACAACATGCTGGCGGTCAATAATTTCGGTTTGCGCGAGATTGGCCGGATCAACGGCGCCATCAGTTTGATGGAGTCGGTGGGTGTCGGACTGGGTAGCTGGGTGACTGGTGTACTGTTCGATATTTACGGCAGCTATCAAATCGCCTTCATCATGCTCGCCTGCTGCCTATTCGTCTCGCTAGTCGTTGGTACGCAAATCAAGAGCGAGGTCGACGAACGCTCTCTCGCTGCGCCGAGCTGATCAGCCGGCGCCGCGATTGCGTTTCCAGATGACCTCGGCGCCGTTCTCGTGGCGCGCGAGCACGCGTGCGATCACAAACAACAGATCCGAGAGCCGATTGAGATAGCGCGCCGGTTCCGGGCTGAGCTCGGGGCTAAGCGCCGCCAAACTCCACACTCGTCGTTCGGCGCGCCGGACGATGGTGCGTGCAAGATGGCAGGCTGCTGCGGCCGGACCGCCGCCCGGCAGGATGAAATCTTTGAGTGGTGGTAAGGGTTCGTTGAACGCATCGAGTTTCTCTTCAAGACGCTCAGTGTGTTGCGCTTCGATCAGGCGCATGCCGGGGATGCACAGTTCGCCGCCGAGATCGAACAGGTCGTGCTGAACGCCAGTGAGGCAATCACGGATGTCAGCCGGCAGATTGGGTATCGCCAATACCATCCCGATGGTGCTGTTAGCCTCATCCACCGTGCCATAAGCCTCGACGCGAGCGTGGTCCTTGGCAACGCGCGTACCGTCACCGAGACCTGTCGTGCCGTCATCGCCCGTCTTCGTGTAGATCTTGCTCAAGCGGTTTCCCATGGCGTTTAAGATAACATCTGCATCGTCGTTGCCGAGGACGTTTTCATGCCATCCGCCGAGTTGAAAGCTGCGCTCGAAGCTGCCGAAGCAGCCGCTGTCGTCATTCGCGAGTTGTATCAACGCAATCTTGCAGTGGTGACGAAGGCTGACAAGTCGCCGGTGACCGAGGCGGATATACGCGCAGAAGAGGCGATTCGCGCCGTGCTGTCGGCTCGATTTCCGAACTACGGATTTTTCGGTGAGGAAACGGGTCAACATGCGATGGGCGCGGACCATGTGTGGCTGGTGGATCCGATCGACGGCACGAAGTCTTTCGTCAGGGAGTGTCCGTTCTTCTCGACCCAGATCGCTTTGATGCACGAGGGTCGAATGGTGCTCGGTGTGTCTTCGGCACCGGCGTACTGTGAACTCGCCTGGGCGGAGCGAGGCGAAGGGGCTTGGCTCGGCAACAAGCGCCTACAGGTGAGTCGCATCGAGACCATCGACAGCGCCATCGTATCGAGTGGAAATCTAAAGACGTTGGCGCGTGATGAGCGACGCTGGCGTCGGTACGGCGAACTCGTGGCCAACGTGAATCGCATCCGTGGCTATGGTGATTTCGTCCACTACCACTTGCTTGCGCGCGGCGCGCTCGACGCCGTCGTCGAATCCGACGTCAACATCCTGGACATCGCAGCCTTGACGGTGATCGTCGAAGAAGCGGGCGGACGGTTCACCGATCTCGAAGGTCAGCCGATTTCTTTGGCCACGACCACGGTGCTCGCAAGCAACGGGATGCTGCACGAGCCGCTACTGGCCGCTTTGCGCTGAAAAGCGAGCTCAAGAGAGTTCGCTGCTAGGGCTGTAGTCGAGTCACCGACCACGGTCCGATGCTCGTGGGCGGTGCGTGTCGCTCTGCGCTCGGGCTGATCGAGCGGGTCCAGCGGGCTCGATCATGAATGCGCGATTCACCCTCGATCCACAGTTCGACCGCCTCGGCGTAGACGTGATACCCACCCCAATGAGGTGGCCGCGGGATGTTGTCGCCAAGACCTGGAGGCGCCGGCGTGTCTTCCGGGCCGGGCACAGGCACGCCGAAGCGCCGCGCCGTCTCCTCGACCGCCGCTTCCAATTGCGCGCGACCGGCAACCGGCTGGCTTTGCGCGCTCGCCCACGCTCCGACTCGGCGTTGCCATGGACGTGTACGAAAGTAGGCGTCGCTTTCGGCGGCGGGTGCGCGCACCACGCGGCCCTCGATGCGAACTTGGCGATAGAGATGATCCCAGTGCATCACGATGGCAACACGGGGGTCGGCTTCGATCTCGTGCCCTTTGCGTGAGTCGTAGTTGGTGTAGAAGCAGATGTAGCCGGGCTCGACGATGATCTCTTTACAGAGCACCACGCGTGCGGAGGGCTGTCCACTTTCGCTGACACTCGCCACCACCATCGCGTTGGGGTTCGGTTGATCACGACGACTACGCGCCAACTCGAGCCACTCACTGGCTGTTGCCAGAGGGTTGGTTGGCAGCGGATCGGGTAAAAATTGCACGGGAACGGGCATGACCGCATGGTAACGCCAAGCCTTGGGGCACGCACCGTCTATAGTAGGCGGTTAGGAGACGAACCATGGCGACCCTAGACGAGCTGCGCAAACATCTAGACGACATCGACCGGCAACTGATCGAGTTGATTGCCGATCGGCAACGCACCAGCCGCGAAATCGCACGCGTGAAGCGAGCGACGGGCTATGCGACCCGCGATTATGGCCGCGAGCGTGAGGTCATTCTGGGTGCTCGCGCGGAAGCCGAGTCCAAGGGAGTCTCGCCGAAGATCGCCGAAGATCTGATGCGGATGCTGATCCGCAGTTCACTGACTACCCAGGAGCAGGCGAGTGTCGTGGCAGGGGGGTCGGGCTCTGGCCGGCGTGCCCTCGTCATCGGCGGTGCGGGAAAGCTCGGCGGTTGGTTTGCCGATTTTCTCGGTTCACAGGGCTTCACGGTCGAGGTCAGTGATCCGGCTGGGGCGCGGCCCGGCACGCTCGACGTCGGTGATTGGCGCGAAAACGAGTTGACCCAGGATTTCATCGTGGTTGCCACGCCGCTCGGTGTGACCGATTCGGTGCTGCGCGAGCTCGCGATGCGACGACCGCCCGGTGTCATCTTCGATGTCGGTTCGCTGAAGTCTCCGCTGCGCGCCGGATTGATGGCGCTCAAGTCGCATGGCTGTCGCGTAACGTCGGTCCATCCGATGTTTGGACCCGATACCGAGTTGCTGTCCGGGCGCCACGTGATCTTCGTCGACCTTGGGCACGCCGAGGCGCTCGAGCGCGCTCGGGAGTTGTTCGCGCCGACGATGGTCGAGCAAGTCACCATGACGCTTGATGAGCATGATCGACTCATCGCGTACGTACTCGGCTTGTCGCACGCGCTCAATATCGCTTTCTTCACGGCGCTCGCTGATAGCGGTGAGGCCGCGCCGCGTCTCGCGAAGCTCTCGAGCACGACTTTCGATGCTCAACTCGACGTTGCCACGCGTGTCGCACAGGAGAGTCCGCAGCTCTACTATGAGATCCAAGCGCTCAATGATTACGGTGCCGAGTCGCTCGAGGCGCTTGCCAAAGCGGTCGAGTCGATACGGCGGGCGGTTTTGGCGCAGGATCCGGATACGTTTTCGCAGCTCATGGAGCGTGGACGCGAGTATCTCGAAGATCGCCGCTCGTTGACGGCGAAGCGGGCCTAAGATTTCACGACCATGGCAGACCAGATCGACGCTCAAGGATTTCGTGCCAACGTCGGCATCGTTTTGATGCATGGCGATGGCCGCGTTTTCTTGGGTCGTCGCGCCGGTGGTAAGGGCTGGCAGTTCCCACAAGGCGGTCTGCAGGTCGGCGAGTCTCCTGAAGACGGGATGTATCGTGAGCTGGCTGAGGAAATCGGTCTCGAAGCGGCGCACGTAGAAATTGTGGGTGTCACACGTCGCTGGCTGCGATACCGATTGCCACCGCGCTTTCAACGGCGCGAGCAGCTGCCGTTATGCATCGGACAGAAACAGCGCTGGTATCTGCTACGGGCGCGTGACGAGCAGCCCCCGTTTAGATTCGACACGACGGCCGAGCCCGAGTTTTCGGAGTGGCGTTGGGCCGACTATTGGGATCCGATCCAAGAGGTGATCCATTTCAAGAGGCGCGTCTACGATCGAGCGTTGCATGAGCTGGGTCGCCTTGCGTTTCCTGAAGGCTTGCCGCCGTACCCCAGTTGGTGGACGAGACCCTCGCGGTGACGCGTAAAGCTTTCCCGGAACCGATGATCGTTCGTGGGCGTCGCTGGTTTCGCTCGCCACTGGGTTGGTTGTGGATTTTGGTAGTTGTCTTCGGCGCTGCCCTCATTTTGTACGGACTCGGACGGGCCGGGATCGGCCCCGGTGTTCCCGGCGTGTTGGCGAGCCTTGGCGGATTGCGAGACGAATTGCGTGATCGCGATGCCACCATCGCCGAGTTGCGGCGGCAACTGGCCGATTACGACACCTCGAAGACGGCGCAAGAAGAGGAGCGACGCGAACTGGCTCGCACCATCGGCGAATTGCAGGCCGAGGTTGCGAAGTTGCGGCAACAGGTTGAGTTCTACCGAGGCGTCGTCGCGAGCGACAATCCGCGAGCGCCGGTTGCGATTCGCAGTTTCCGGCTCGTGCAGGCGCTCGAGGGCTCGGCACCGGTGCTACGACTCGCCCTCGTGCAGCCGGGTAATCCGCAGTCGATCGTGTCGGGTACGGTACAGCCGAGTATCGAGGGCCGTCGGGGAGCCCGCTTCGAGCGTATCTCTTTGCCATCACGCAGTTTTTCCTTCCGTTACTTCGAGAATCTCGAGTTGCCGGTCACGCTGCCCAGTGGCTTTGTGCCTGAGCGGGTCACGGTTGAAATTCGTAGTGGTGGCCGCAATACGTCGCCCGTGGTTCAATCGCTGCTCTGGCCAGTCAAGCCGGATCCTTCCTGAGGGCGAACATGTTCGGTCGACGCAAGAATCCGCCCGTTCCCGGGCGTGTAGACACCCTAATCGGTCGCGGTACGCGCTTGTACGGTACCGTCGAGTTCGTCGGCGGTCTGCACTTGGATGGTCAGATCGACGGCGACGTCCGCGGTGGTGTCGATGGCGCGACGGCAACGCTTTGGATTGGCGCGGATGCACGGGTCGTTGGTAATGTCGAGGTGCCGAACGTCGTGATCAACGGCGAGATTGTGGGTGAAGTTCGCAGCCGGGAGAGGGTCGTGCTTGGCGAAAAAGCACGCGTCACCGGAGATTTGCACTACGGGGCGATAGAGATGACCTTGGGTGCTCGTATCGATGGCAAGCTTTACCCTCTAGCTACCGCCGCCGCTGATGCTGGCGGTCGTCCGGCGGCCGCTTCGATAGGATCGGCCGATTTTTCTTTGCAGCCTTTTGACGCTCGCAGCAGCGGAACCTAAAATCAATATTATGAGTACTGTTATCGACGATATGCCGCTCGACATGCCGCCTGCGCTCGTCTTCACGGACGCCGCAGCGCGCAAGGTGAGTTCGCTCATCGAAAACGAGGGTAATGACAACCTCATGCTGCGCGTGTTCGTGCAGGGTGGTGGTTGCTCCGGTATGCAGTACGGCTTCGAATTCGACGAGCAGGTGCAAGATGGCGACACGCTCGTCGAGAATCTTGGCGTCAAACTTTTAGTCGATCCGATGAGCCTGCAATATTTGAGCGGTGCCGAGATCGACTATCGCGAAGGTCTCGAGGGCGCTCAGTTCGTCATCCGTAACCCCAACGCCACCACGACCTGCGGGTGCGGATCGTCGTTCGCAGCCTGATCGGCTGTGACCGTTAGTCCCTTTTTGCGTGGCGCGTTCGAACGGTCGACATACTCCGGAGCTGCTTGCAGCCGTCGATCTGGGTTCGAATAGTTTCCATCTTGTCGTGGCCCGTTACAGCCACGGTCAACTTGTCGTCATCGATCGCTTACGCGAAAACGTGCGGCTCGGCTCGGGGCTGGACGAAGAGGGAAGGCTCGATCGCGAGGTTGCCGCTCGCGCGCTCGCTTGTCTCGAGCGCTTCGGTCAACGCCTAAGGGACATGCATGCCGACCGTATCCGTGTCGTCGGCACCAACGCGCTGCGACGTGCCCATCGCAAGCAAGCCTTCTTAGAGAAAGCGCGCGCTGCTTTGGGTGCGCCCATCGAGATCGTCTCGGGCATGGAAGAGGCGCGCCTCATCTATTCCGGCGTCGCACACATGATGCCGCGTGGTGAGGGCAAGCGATTGGTGGTCGATATCGGCGGTGGCAGCACCGAGCTCATCATCGGCGAGGATCTCACGCCGCTGAAACTCGAGAGCACACAGCTCGGCTGTGTGTCGATGAGCGAACGTTTCTTTGCTGGCGGTAAGTTATCGGCCAAACGATTTTCGCGCGCACGCGTCGCTGCACGAGGTGAGCTCGAACCGATCGAAGATGCTTATCGGCAGGTTGGCTGGTTGCAAGCGGTCGGAAGCTCAGGCTCGGTCAAATCGGTGGGCGATGCGATTCGTGAACTCGATCCGCGCGCCAACGCCATCACGCCTGAAGGCCTAGAGGCGGTGATCGAGGTGATGCTGGCTGCGGGACACGTCCGCGACATCGCGCTCACCTCGCTGACGGACGAGCGACGTTTGGTGTTTGCGGGCGGTCTTGCGATCTTGGCCGAGGTCTTCGACGTACTCGGGATCGAGCGCATGGATGTTTCCGATGGCGCGATGCGCGATGGCTTGCTCTACGACCTCATCGGTCGATTAACGGACGAAGATGCTCGCGATCGTACGGTGCGCGCTATGCAGGGGCGCTATCACGTCGACACGGTGCAGGCCGAGCGCGTCGAGCGCACGGCTCGGCATTTACTCGCGCAGGTTGCGGATGAGTGGCAGTTGGATGATCCGCTGGCCGAGCAGTTGTTGGCTTGGGCCGCTCGCTTGCATGAAATCGGCCTCGACGTCTCTCACTCACGCTATCACCAGCACGGCGCTTATCTGCTCGAACATGCTGATATGCCCGGATTTCCTCGCGAAGAGCAGCGATTGCTATCGCGTCTCGTTGGGGGTCATCGTCGCAAGCTCTCGATAGAGGGCTTCGACAAGCTCTTGCCCCCGTGGGATCGACGTGTGTTGAATCTGATCGTATTGCTGCGCCTTGCCGTGTTGTTACATCGAGGTCGCGGCCGGGCGCCGTTGCCTGAGGTCACGCTCGTTCCGAAGGGACGCACTCTCGAAATCCGTTTTCCGATGCGCTGGCTGCGTGAGCACCCACTGACTGTCGCGGATCTGAGTCAGGAAATCGATCTCCTGCGTGCGGTCGATTTTCGCCTGCGTGTTTATTCCTCGAGAGGTCTGCCGGCCGTATAGGATTGCATCAGTTCGGTCTGGGCAGCACAGCCAATCACGGTCTTTTGTCTGTGATACTTGCCTTCGCTGTCCAGCAGCCATGCCTGCGTATCGTCGCGAAGGTAAGTCTCCAGGTCGCGCAGGATGTTATCGCGATATTTTTGACGCCGAATCGGGAACGCGATTTCGACGCGCCGGAAGAAATTTCGATTCATCCAGTCGGCGCTGCTACAGAAGATTTCCGACTGCCCGTCGTTTTGGAAATAAAACACGCGCGAGTGTTCGAGAAAGCGTCCGACGATGGAGCGTACGCGGATATTGTCTGACACGCCGGGAACCCCTGGTCGCAAAGCGCAGACGCCGCGCACGATCAAGTCGATTTGTACGCCGGCCTGTGAGGCTTGATACAGCGCATTAATTGATTCGGGTTCCACGAGGGCGTTCATCTTCAAGATGATTCGCGCGGGTTTCCCCGCTCGGGCGAGCGACGCCTCACGTTCGATTTTAGCCAGCATGGCCTTGTGTAATTCGAACGGCGACTGCAACAGCGCGTTGAGTCGCGGCGTGCGCGACAGACCGGTCAATTGCAGGAACACCTCGTGTACGTCCTGCGCGATGTCTTCATCGCAAGTGAAGAGCCCGTAGTCCGTGTAAGCGCGAGCTGTTCGCGCATGGTAGTTGCCGGTGCCGAGGTGGCAATAGCGACGAATGCCGTCTTTTTCACGGCGCACCACCATCGCAAGCTTGGCGTGGGTTTTGTAACCCACCACGCCATACATGACGTGTGCGCCAGCTTCTTGCAATTTGTCTGACAGCTCGATGTTGGCCTGTTCGTCGAATCGCGCACGCAACTCGATCACGGCCGTCACGTCTTTGCCGGCATGCGCAGCGGCTACGAGTGCATCGACGACAGCTGATGCAGCGCCGGTGCGATACAGCGTTTGCTTGATAGCGAGTACCTTCGGGTCGGCTGCGGCCTCGCGAAGAAAGTCGACCACCGGCGCGAATGATTGAAAGGGATGATGCAGCAACAGATCGCTCTGTCGAATGGCTGAGAACATGCCTTGTTCGTCGTTTAGCCGACGCGGCAGGCTCGGCACGAATGTCGGGTATTTGAGATCCGATCGCTCGACCAAATCGTAAATCGCGGCGAGTCGATAGAGATTTACGGGTGGCGGGACCGTGTAGACGTCGACATCACCAATGCCGAATTGCCGAGCGAGAAAGCTCACGACGTCGGGCGGGCAGTCGGTGGTGGTTTCGAGGCGTACCGCAGAGCCGTAGCGTCGTTGTTGCAGTTCGCCCTCGAGTGCGCGCCGCAGATCGTCAGCCTCTTCCTCGTCAACGAAGAGATCGCTGTTGCGCGTGACGCGGAATTGGTGCACGTCGAGAATTCGCATACCGTCGAAGAGGCGCGGCATGAAGGCTTCGATGATCCCGGAGAGCAGAACTAATCTTTGTTCGCCGTCGCTGCCCACGGGCAGCGAGACGATGCGAGGTAAGGAGCGTGGTGCTTGAACGATGGCGCGCGTCGCTTCGCGTCCATAAGCATCCTCGCCCTCGAGGCTCACCACGAAATTCAAACTTTTGTTCTGAATTCGGGGAAACGGTCTCGACGGGTCGAGGGCGAGTGGCGTCAGAACTGGCTCGACTTCATTTTCGAAATATCGCTCGAGCCACTCGCGAGTCGCGTCGTCCCAGCTGCTGCGTGGCATCAAGCGGATGCCAGCTGCCCGTAACGCGGGGAGGAGATGTTTCGAGAGGCACTCGTATTGCTCGGCCACCAGCTCCTGCGCGCGCTCGTGAATGGCGGCGAGTTGTTCGCGGGGCGTGAGCCCATCCGGGCTCAGCGAGCCGGGCGAGTTCTCGTGTAGTTGCTTGATGCCCGCTACCCGGATTTCGAAGAACTCGTCGAGATTGCTTGAGGAGATACAAAGAAATCGCAGTCGCTCGAGTAGCGGCACCGCAGGGTCCTGCGCCTGTGCCAGCACGCGCTGATTGAACTCGAGCAGCGAGAGCTCGCGATTGATCAGGGTTAAAGCGGCGGTCGACGTCATGGCTACTAGTACACCACGACCGATCGAATGCTTGTGTTACAGCGCACCCGCGGCGGTAACGGTAGCCGGGGCGGGCGTGGCGGCCGGAGTTTGTGCGGCCACGAGCGCTGAGACGTCTCCGCTTGCCAGGCTGGCGAGCAGGGGTTCGGCCACTTCGCGGAAGCGGGCCATTTGCGCCGGCGGTACAGGCGTGTCGGTCGGCAGAGCCACTTTTTGCGGATCCATGTGTACGCCACGACTCAAGTACTCGTAATGCAGATGAGGACCCGTCGCGAGGCCGGTCATCCCGACATAACCGATGACCTCTCCTTGCGACACACGATCACCGGCACTCAGGCCGCGGGCAAATCGCGACAGATGCCCGTACACGGTACGGACCTGATTCATATGCTCAAGTTCCACAACCTTGCCGTAGCCGCCCTTGTTACCCACAAACCGCACACGACCGCTACCGGCTGCGCGCACCGGTGTGCCAATGGGTGCTGCATAGTCGACACCCTTGTGGGCGCGGATGCGATTCAGCACGGGGTGGCGTCGATAGAGGTTGAAGCGCGAGCTGACGCGAGTGAATTCCAGCGGCGCGCGAAGAAAGGCCTTGCGCAGGCTCTTGCCGTCCGGCGTGAAGAAGGTGGGCTCTTGTCCCTCCGGTTGGAAGCGGATGGCTCGATACGGCTTCCCTTGATTCACGAATTCGACCGCCAGAATGTCGCCTTCGCCAAGGGGTTCGCCATCCTGGCTGATTTTCTCGTAAGTGACGCGAAAGCGATCACCCGGTTGGATGTCGAGTACGAAGTCGATATCCCATTGGAAGATGTTCGCGATGCGTAGTGCGGTGTTGTCACTCAAACCGGCGTCGGCAGCGGCCTGAAACAAGGAACTGCGGATCGTGCCCTCGGTACTGCGAAGCTCGCGCTCGAGTGGATTCACGATGACTTCCGTTGCGAATCCCGTCTCATCGCGCTGCACGCTCAAGGTTTCGCTCGGGCTCAACTTGCGTTCGAGTGTGACGAGCTCATCGTCCTTCACGCCGAAACGCAGCATTTCGCCCGGCTTGAGTCGATCGAGTTTGGCGCGAAGATCTGGCAATGAGCGCAGTTGCGCAAGATCCGTGAGAGACAGTTCGAGTTTGCGAAAGATGCGCTCGAGCGTATCGCCCGCGCCAACCATCACCTCGACTGTCGCGAGACCGAGTGCAGCGCGTGCTGCTTCGGCACTGACGAGCTTCTGTGCGGCCACCGTGCCTTCATCGGCGCGCGTGAGGTCTGTGAGCCATTCTTCGCCGCGCCACCACGTCACGGCGAGCACGCCGATCACCACGATCTGCACGCCTCGGCCTTTCAATGCCGCCAACACCCGGTTTTTCGAGCCGATTTCCAGCGTCATCGACTACACTTCCCCGCACGGAATCGGCGCAAACTACCCGCGCCGAAGGGCAGGGTCAACCCGAGCTGACGAATGACGAGCACAGCAGAACAACTCAATGAGATCCGACGCGGCTCTGCAGAGCTGCTTATCGAAGCGGAATTGATCAAAAAGCTCGAGCGCGGCAAGCCGCTGCGCATCAAAGCGGGATTCGACCCGACAGCGCCCGATTTGCATCTTGGGCACACCGTGCTCATCAACAAGATGCGCCAGTTTCAGCAGTTCGGTCACGAGGTCATCTTTTTGATCGGTGACTTCACGAGCCTCATCGGTGATCCGACCGGCCGCAACGCGACTCGTCCGCGGTTGACGCCCGAGCAGGTGCAAGCGAATGCGCGCACGTACGAAGCGCAGATCTTCAAAATTCTCGACCCGAAGCTCACCAAGGTCGATTTCAACTCGCGCTGGTTTAATCCGATGGGTGCTGCCGGCCTCATCGAAATTGCCGCAAAACACACGGTGGCGCGCATGTTGGAGCGGGACGACTTCGCCAAGCGCTACAAATCGGGTCAGCCGATTGCGATACACGAGTTTCTTTATCCACTGGTACAGGGCTATGACTCGGTCGCTTTGCAGGCCGATGTCGAGCTCGGTGGTACCGATCAAAAGTTCAACTTGTTAGTTGGCCGCGCTTTGCAAGAAGCGTACGGACAGGAGCCGCAGTGCGTGCTGATGATGCCGCTGCTCGAAGGCCTCGACGGCGTCAATAAGATGTCGAAGTCTCTCGGTAACTACGTCGGTATCGATGAGCCTGCGGATGCGCAATTCGGCAAGATCATGTCGATCAGCGACGAGCTGATGTGGCGCTATTTCGAGTTGTTGTCGTTCCGACCGCTGGCTGAGATCGAATCTCTGCGCGCCGCCATCGCGGGCGGCCGCAATCCGCGCGATGTGAAGTTCGAACTTGCCAAAGAAATTGTGGCGCGCTTCCACGGCGCTGCTGCCGCAGAGCAAGCGCAAGCGGATTTCATTGCACGGTTCGCTCAAAAAACGCTACCGACCGATCTGCCGCTGCAAATTTTGTTGGCGTCCGACCCTGCCGGCGAGCCGCTCGTGGCCGCGTTGAAGGCCGCTGGACTGGTTTCGAGTAACTCAGAAGCGGTGCGAAAACTCGCTGAGGGAGCTGTTCGAATCGACGGCGAGAAGGTTTCGGATCGCCAACACCGGCTGCCGGTCGGCGCGGAGCACATTTTGCAGCTCGGACCACGCCGTTTTGCTCGCGTCAAGGTCGAAAAAGCCAATTAAATCAAGCGCTTAAGGGCCTTGAAAAAATTTGGTTACAGTCCGTTGACAGTCCCAACCGGCCGCCTATAATGCGCGCCCTCAACGACGAAGCGGCCCGCCTTCAGCGGGTTCGAAACGAAGTTTGAAAAATAGGTTGACGGGTAGAGCCACATGGCTATACTGCCCGCCCCCTCGACGCCCTAGCGGTGCGAGCGCTTTTTAAAAATTCGGCAGGTAATTTGTGTGGGGACTCGCGTCGATGCGTCCTTTGGATGCCAAAGACCGAGTAACTAAATTTTGT
>JBDKJA010000015.1:0-36793 GCA_039796795.1 Pseudomonadota bacterium | reverse complement strand
CGCTTCATCGCAGCACCGATGTAAACGTAGTGCTGGAAGAACTTGGTCGCGAGGCTCTCGTAGGTTTTGTTTTCTTTGGCGAGCTCGAGGGCAATACGCATCATGTTCAGACAGAACAAGCCCATCCAACCGGTGGCGTCCGACTGCTCTAGTACAGCCCCACCCGGTAGCTTCTCCGAGCGATCGAACAACGTGATGTTGTCGAGACCCAAGAATCCGCCTTCGAACACGTTATTGCCGCGGCTGTCGACTTTGTTGATCCACCAAGCAAAGTTGATCAGCAACTTGTGGAAGCAACGCTCGAGGAAGGCTCGATCTGCTGTGCCCGAGCGAATGCGATCCATGTTGTAGACGCGCCAGACCGCCCACGGGTGTACCGGTGGGTTCAGGTCAGAGAACTCCCACTCGTAGGCTGGAATTTGCCCGTTTGGATGCTGGAATTGCTCGAACAACATCAACCAAAGTTGTTGCTTGGCAAAGTCGGGATCGATGATCGCAATCGCCACGGTATGGAACGCAAGGTCCCACGCCGCAAACCACGGGTATTCCCATTTATCGGGCATCGACAGCACACGCATCGAGTTCAGATGGCGCCAGTGCTGATTACGAATGTGATTGCGCGAATCCGGTGGCGGCAGATTAGGGTTGTCACCCTTCAGCCATTGATCAACGTCGAAGATGTAGTTCTGCTTCGACCACATCATGCCGGCGAACGCTTGACGCTGAATACGGCACTCGTCCTCCGTCGCACCCTTAGGATGAATGGTCTGATAGAACTCGTCGGCTTCGCGACGGGCACGGGTCATCACCGAATCGACGTCACTCAGGGACGCGTTACCATCATCCGACAGACGGAAGTGGAACACGACCGAGCCGCGCGCGGGAACGACACGGCGGTAGTGAATGCCCGCCTTCGTGCCTTCTTGGTCTTGATTGGTCGCCGACGTTTCGCCGTGAATGATGTGGCGGTGGAAGGCGTCTTTGTAGAAGCGGCGACCGTTCTCGGGCATTACGCCGTACAAACGCTCCGTGTTCGATTCGTTATCCGTGAACAGTGCTTCGCCATCAGCTTCCGCCGATAAATAACGTTTGCCGAGTTGATACTTGAACGGCAAGTTGGTGAGTCCGTCGGCTTCGCTGTCGTCTGCAACGAGACGAACCTGCTTGCCGCGCTTCGCACCGAGCTTGATGTTGGGCGGACGCTTTTTATTCGCGCCCCATCCCCAAATATTGCGGAACCACAGCTGCGGAATCAGGTGGATTTCTGAGTCATCCGGTCCGCGATTGCAAACCTCGACGCGAACGCAAAGATCTTCTGGACCTTCTTTCGCATACTCCACGAAAACATCGAAATAGCGGTCTTCGTCAAAAGTTCCGGTGTCAAGTAACTCGAACTCCGGTCCGCGGCCATGACGATTCGCGTTTTCTCGCACTAGCCACTCGTACGGGTATTCCGCTTGCGGATACTTGTACAAGTACTTCATGTAGCTGTGGGTCGGAGTACTGTCGATGTAGAAGTAGTACTCCTTCAAATCCTCGCCGTGATTGCCTTCGGCAGGAATCAAGCCAAATGCGCGCTCCTTCAAAATCGGATCGCGGCCGTTCCACAGCGCCAAAGAAAAGCACAGCAACTGGTATTGATCGGATACGCCGGCAAGACCATCTTCGCCCCATCGATAGGCCTTGCTTCGGGCCATGTCGTGGGTCAAATGATTCCAGGCCGCGCCATTGGCGCTGTAGTCCTCGCGTACCGTTCCCCAGGAACGCTCGCTCAGATAAGGCCCCCATCGGTACCACGGCGAACCACCACGGGCTTGTGACAGCCGCTCATGCTCGGCCGTCTGCTTGGCTTTACCCATTTCACCCCCCACTCAGAACGTCGCGCCAGCTCTTATCGGCCGGTCATTCGTCGTTGTTGTTGTTTCGCGGAGCCGGCTAGACCCCGCGTCTATCAGTCCAGAATGGATCTTTCCCGGAATGAAAACAAGCAGCGGCGAATGAATTTCTGATGACGGAGTGAGGAACGACCGCTCTTTAGACTCGGTCTTGCAATCAAATCGTCTGCCGTTGGTCCGCTTGATGCAACCGACTTGCTAACTGCCGCATCAGCTTCATCGCTTCGTCGGGATGTGCACCAATGAGGTGCTCAAAGTTTTCGCGCGTCATCGGGTCAACTTCGAGGTCTGTGATCGCAACGACCGAGGCTGAGCGCGGCAAATCCAGCAGTAGACCCATTTCGCCCACCCAATCACCCGGCCCAAGTCGCGCAATCACCACATGATTGCCGTTGTTTTGTGCTTTTCGAACTTCAACCTCGCCGCGGCGAATCACGTAGGCCCGATCGGATTGGCCGCCCTCCTGCACCAATACGGTGCCAGCGGCCACTCGTCGGTAGCCGCAGCCTTCAAAGAGGCAAGGATATTGATCGTTATGCTGCAGCTTGGCGCAACCCGTCGCCGTTTTCTCACCCCCGACGCCGCGATACACGGCGACCGCGAGAACGGCACCAGCCATCGGGCCAACGAAGTAGAGCCACAAGTGATCAAAGACCCCCATGAGTGCCGCAGGTGCGAGGCTGCGTGCCGGGTTCAAACTCGTGCCAGAGATGGGGGCCTCGATCATGACCAGCAACGCGATCAGCACCCCAGCTAGATAGGGCGTATAGCGCGCGATCGAACGCCGATCGACAGCCCAAAACACCAGAAAAATCAATGAGAAGGTGATGATCAGCTCCGCCGCCAAGGCTACGGTGGCCGAGTAGCCGACGCCGGGCGTCGTCATACCCAGATTGACCGTCGCAGCGGCTTCGCTGGCAACGGCGCCGACAACCAAAACGCCAAGCACCGCACCCAAAATCTGGGCAAGCGCATACATGACAGCATCGGTATGACTGATCTTGCCGCGCAACCAAAATGCAAAAGTCATCGCGGGGTTGAGATGTCCGCCGCTGCGCTGACCCAAAGGTGACAACACCACCGCAGTGCCACCTCCCGCGAACAAAATGCCGGTTGCCAACCGGCGCCACGGCTCCGACGGGATGAGCTCGCTCATCACGCTACCCGAAGACCACATGAAGACGACGGCACCAATACCGATCGCCATCATGATCGCGGTTCCGAAAAACTCACTCAGATACTCGGACCAATTCAGTTTCATCGCATTGTCATCCTTAGAGGCGATCGTGACCCGTTGAAGAATCCGCTGGGTTATGGCCTCCTAGCATCGCTCCAAAATGGATTAATTCAACTAGAAAGATGGAGCGGAGGGTTTTTCAGTGATTCGCAACGATGTCGTGGCCAGCCTCGATCTGCCGCGCCGCGCCGCCGCGATCGTGCTCGCTGGAGGCCGAGGCAGCCGCCTGCTCGATCTCACTGCCAAACGCTCCAAGCCGGCTGTGCACTTCGGCGGTAAATTTCGAATCATCGATTTTGCGCTCTCTAACGCCGTGAACTCAGGCGTTCGGCGAATCGCAGTACTGACTCAATATACGAGTCACAGCCTCATCCGGCACATTCAAATGGCTTGGGGCTTTCTGCGTGGAGAGCTCAATGAATTCGTGCAGGTGCTGCCTGCCAACCAAAGAATGGGTAGCGACGTTTGGTATCAAGGCACTGCCGACGCAGTTCATCAAAATCAGGAAGTTATCAAAAGTTTTAATTGTGACTACATCATCATTTTGGCTGGTGATCACATCTACAAGATGAACTATGCGATTGCGCTAGCCCATCATGTCGAGCATGGTCGCGGATGCACGGTTGCCTGCGTCGAGGTTCCCAAAGAGCAGGCGTCTGGATTTGGAATCATGCACGCAAGCGAAGATGACGTCGTCACGGATTTTGTCGAAAAGCCTCGCGATCCACCCACATTGCCACATGCTCCAGATCGCTCATTAGCCTCGATGGGCATTTATATCTTTGATACTGCTTTTTTATTGAGAGAGCTTGAGCGCGACTCCGCCGATCCGATCTCTACCCACGATTTTGGGCGGGACTTGATCCCTAGACTTGTTCGCGAGGGACGGGTGGTTGCCCATCGCTTCGACAGTAGCGCGGTCAATCGCAGCGCAGATACCGAACCATACTGGCGCGATGTCGGCACGCTCGACTCTTATTGGGACGCGAATATCGATCTCACGGCGACTGTGCCACTTTTGAACTTATATGATGATCGGTGGCCGATTTGGACTTATCAGCCGCAATTGCCGCCTGCCAAGTTCGTTCACAACTCCGATGAGCGTCGCGGCATCGCGATTGAATCGCTGGTCTCGGGTGGGTGCATCGTGTCAGGCGCCGTCGAACGCTCGTTGTTGTTCTCGGGTGTTCGTGTGCACTCCAATGCGGTGGTTGAGCTCAGCGTCGTGCTCCCGGGCGCGCAAATCGGTCGTGGCGCTCGACTGCATCGAGTCGTCGTCGACCGAGACTGCCACGTACCGCCCGAGCTCGTGGTCGGCGAAGACCCAGAGCACGATGCGAGACGTTTCGTGCGTAGTGAAAGCGGCATCACGCTAATCACTCAATCGATGATCGATCGTCTCGATCTATGACCCGCGTACTTCATGCGACGACCGAACTTTTCCCGTGGGTGAAGACCGGCGGACTGGCGGATGTCGCAGCGGCCTTGCCAGAAGCGCTGGCTGATATCGGCGTTGATGCACGCACTATCGTTCCGGGCTTCCCTGCCATCATGGCCGCGCTCGCTACGCCGGTTTGCGTGTATGAGGCGAACGGGCTTTTCGGCACCGCTACCATGCGCGTGCTCTACGGCTTTCTGCCCGGTCGTAAGACCGCGGTCTATGTCATCGATGCTCCCGCGCTATTTCAGCGACCTGGAAATCCCTACTCGCATCCGCACGGCGGCGACTGGAATGACAATCTCGTACGCTTCGCGATGCTCGGCTGGGCCGCTGCAAAACTCGCCGGCGGTGAACTCGATAGGCAATGGCGTCCTGATGTATTGCATGTCCATGACTGGCACCCGGCACTCGCACACGCCTACCTCACCGAGACGTGGCCACCGGTTAAAACCGTATTCACCATTCACAACATCGACTACCCCGGCCGCTTTCCTCCGCATGACTACGGGCGACTGGGTCTTGCGCATTGGCTCGCGGCTCCGTATGGACCCCTAGAATTCTTCGGTGACCTCTGCTTTTTGAAAGCGGGCATGCTGCTCGCGCACAAGGTCACGACCGTCAGTCCGACGTATGCCGAAGAAATCACGCTGGGAAGGCACGGTGGCGGTCTCGATGCCGTCGTGCGATCTCGCGGTGATCGCTTACAAGGCATACTCAACGGGGTCGATTACGGCACGTGGGATCCGCGACACGACACCCACCTCCCCTACTCGTATGACCCGCAAAGTCTGGCGGGTAAAGCGCTGTGCAAAGCGGCTCTCCGCCAACATTTTTCTTTGGCAGACAATCAAGCGGGACCCATCTTCATCGTCGTCAGCCGTTTGAATTGGCAAAAAGGACTCGACCTGGTGATTGATGCAGCAGAAGCGATCGTCACCCAGGGCGCGCAGCTTGTCGTCATCGGCAGTGGCGATGGACATCTAGAGTGGGAATTTCGACAACTCCACCAGCGTCACCCGACACAAATCGGCGTCCATATCGGCTATTCGGAATCACTTGCCCACCTATCGATGGCTGGAGGTGACGCTCTATTGATGCCGTCGCGCCATGAACCTTGCGGATTGACACAGTTGTACGCCAAACGCTACGGCACGCTGCCTATCGTTCAATCCGTCGGTGGTCTTGCTGATACCGTCGATCACCACACAGGCTTCACCTTCGATGAGCGTTTCACCGGACTGTCGGATGTCGTCCAACACGTTGCCCATGTGTTCGGCGACAGAGCGCGGTGGAATCACATGATGATGGCGGCGATGAATCAAGATTTCGGCTGGGATCGTTCAGCCCATGAATACCTACGTCTTTATCGAGACCTACAGGCCTAAATAGGCCGAGATGGAACCCATGTCGACAACGCCCGCCGAACAAATCAACGCCGAACTCTCATCGCTCCGTGCCATCAACCTGCAATTACAGGACACGGTCGCCAGTCTGCGTGTCGAACTCGAAAACGCCGCCGTCGTTGGCCGCGCCAACGTCCAGGCAACCGAAACGCACTTCGCCAATCAAATCGCTGAGCTTAGAAAGACCATTGACAGTCTTCGGCGCAATCTTGAGGACACCGCCGCACAGGGTCGCGCTGAAACTCAAGCAGAGAAGGCACGTGGAACGGCAGAAGCGAAACAACTGCGCGAAACCATAGACTCGATGCGCATCGAGATGGACGGACTTCGAGTCGCGCACCAAGCAGCAATGACGCGACAGGAGTCCGCCTTTGCTCTCGACCGAAATCACCTTGTGGAGCAAATCAAATTGCTCCGACTCGAACTGGAAAAACGAAAGTGAATACCGAAACCAAGAAACGAAAACCCGCCAGCAAGAAGAAGCTATCTAAGTCGGTTGCTCTTCGACGTGCGGAAACGCTGCTCGAAGTGTCGGCACGTTGCGCCGCTGCGAATGATCTCGTGAGCGTATTGCGCACGTTAGTCGACATCACGGCGCGAGCACTCGATTGCGATCGCGGCAC
This sequence comes from Pseudomonadota bacterium, assembly GCA_039796795.1. GTDB lineage: Bacteria > Pseudomonadota > Gammaproteobacteria > Steroidobacterales > Steroidobacteraceae > UBA964. The sequence goes on along the minus strand of JBDKJA010000015.1, from coordinate 30,194 downwards.
GCTGTTCTTGAACGATGCAGAGACTGGCGAACTCTACTCACGCGTCGCTCAAGGCGACTTGGTTCGAGAAATTCGCATTTTGAACACCTCGGGTTTCGCCGGGTATGTTTTTCAAACAGGGGAGTCAGTGATCACACATGATCCCTACTCCGACTCTCGATTCAATCGACAAGTCGATGATTGGACGGGCTACAAGACTCGAAACATTATTTGCGTACCCATTCGGCTTGCTTCCGGTGAAATCATTGGGGCCATGCAATGTTTGAACAAAAACACGGACTCCTTCACCGAAGACGATCTCGAGCTTCTTCAAGACATGACCTCGCAGGCGGCGATCGCGCTGAGCAGTCTTCATTTCATCGAACGAACCGAAAAACTTCGCCAGAAGGAGCTAAAGTTCATCGGCTTGGTCTCGGAAATCAATCAAGAGTTTGATCTTTCGCGACTCTTACATCGAGTTGTGGCCGAGACAACCAAGATGTTGCGTGCCGAGCGTGCAACGATCTTCATGCATGACGCCACAACGAAAACACTCTTTTCCCGCGTCTCGGCGGGCGGTGAGATTGCAGAGATCCGCTTCCCATCCCACCTCGGGATCGCGGGCGAAGTTTTTACGAGCGGTCAATCACTCAATATTCCGCACGCGTATGCCGACCTGCGATTCAATCCGTCGTTTGATCGTCAAACCGGTTTTTTTACCCGATCTATCTTGTGCGCTCCGATTCTGAACAAGCACGGCGTCATCATCGGTGTGACACAGGTTTTAAACAAGGAAACGGGCGTCTTCACTCAAGAAGACGAGCAACGCTTGAAGGCGTTCACGGCGCAGGTCGCCATCGCGCTAGAGAACTCGAAGCTATTCGATGACGTACAGCGCGTCAAAAGTTACAACGACAGTATCTTGCAGAGCATGTCGAACGGCGTCATCACGCTGGATGCTGCTGGCAAGGTCGTCACCTGCAATTCAGCGGGCCTAAAGATTTGGGATGCCAAGCCCATCGCAATCGTCGGCAAACCGCTACCGGAGCTGCTCGGCGAGAGCAGTTCTTGGCTCAACGAGAGCATCGCCTCTGCCAAGGAAACCGGCGAGAGCGGCTACTTTCCGGATGCGCAATTAACGCTCGGAGGCACCGAGAGATCGGTCAATGTGAGCGTGATGCCCCTGCGCGCCGCCGATAACGATAAAGAACTCGGTGCCATGCTGATGTTTGAAGATATCAGCTCCGAGAAGCGCATGAAGTCGACGATGTCCCGTTACATGGATCCGGCTATCGCGGCTCAGATGCTCGAGGGCGGCGGCTCTGACCTCCTTGGCGGAGCCAACAAGGAAGCGACCATCATGTTCACGGATGTTCGTGGCTTCACCACGATCACGGAGGAATATGGTGCGCAGGGCACGGTCTCCTTCCTGAATGAATACTTCACCCTGATGGTCGAGTGCATTAACCGACAAGGCGGCATGCTCGATAAGTTCATCGGCGATGCCATCATGGCTTGCTTTGGCTTGCCAGCTGCACACGAGGACGATCCGGATCGTGCCGTCAAAGCGGCCATTTCCATGATCAAAGAGATGTGGGACTGGAACGCAGTCCGTCGTGAGAAAGGCCTTAAAACCGTCGATATGGGCATCGGCCTGAATACCGATATCGTGGTCTCCGGCAACATCGGATCACCCAAGCGCATGGACTACACGGTGATCGGTGACGGTGTCAATCTCGCATCCCGACTAGAGAGCGCTTGTAAGGCGTATTCGGCACATATTTTGGCCAGCGAATCGACTATCTTGAAGTTGAAGGGGACCTATCGTTACCGAGACATCGATCTGGTCGTAGTTAAAGGCAAGACGCAACCGGTTCGCGTGTACGAAATTCTCGACTATCACGATAACAAGACTTTCCCCAATATGATTGATGTCATTACCCGTTTCGGTGACGCGATGCAGGCGTACCGGAGCGGTGATTGGCAGAAAGCCAGGGCGGGCTTTGAGCTGTGTCTCAAACTTAACCCGGAAGACCATTTGTCGCAGACTTACATTGATCGTTGCGATTATCTTGAGGCGCATCCGCCCGTCGGTGAATGGAATGGCGTTTGGGTGATGAAAGAGAAATGACCGAAAAACTGACTTGTCGTCCGCAACTGAGATGGGCACTCGGGCACCTTGCACCCGGATGCAGCGAGACGCGCCTCGATTCGCTGATTGAGCTCGTCGATCGTTCGATGAACCTGCCTAGTCGTCACTATCACGATCTGGCGCACGCATTGATGGTCGCGGAATCGAATGACCCGCTCGATGCTGTCATCGGTCTGTTCCATGACATCGTTCAGGCCGGTGTCGATGGCGGCTTGCCACCCGACAGTGATCAATACATCGGCGAGTTAGTCGGCCGAGGTGAGAACGGCGAATTCAGGCTACTTGATTCACCGGATGCTTTGCGCGACCCCGTGTTCGATATCGTGAAGCGCTGTTTCCATTTCTCGGATACCGAAGTGCTTTCGCCATTTGCTGGGCAAAATGAATTTCTGAGCGCTCTCATTGCTTGTAAGGCTATGAGCGATCTGCTCGATGCTGAACATTTAGCGGCCGTCACGTTGGGCATTGAGGCAACTGTCCCGTTCCGCAAGGATCCGAATCGCCTCTCTGCGTCATATATCTCCGCTTTGATGGACGTCAATCATCGCCATCAGGCCAATATTGGCGAATCCGATATGCGTTCGCACATCAGGCGAGCGGTTCGAATTGCCAATCGAGATGTGCGGAGCTTCGGCGAGTCGGACTTGATCGCTTTTCTGGATGACACCTGGGGCTTGATGTACGAGTCGTCCAGCGAGTTGCGAGCTGGCGGGTCGATCAGTGTCACTCAATATCGTCAGACGCTGCAGAAGATGACTCGGTTCCTCTCGTCGCTCGCAGCACCCGTGATCTTCAGACAATTCGATGGCGAACCGATTCAGTCTGACCATCAACATAGATTGGATACAACCGCCCGCAATTTAGCAGTCATCGGCGAGGTGATGCGGGCAAAACTATTGGCGATGGCGCTGATTGAATCGGCGGATAGTTTTGGATGTCGCGCATTTTATCCGGCTCGCTTGAGATCGGCCTTACGCGCAACCAAAGTAGCGACGGCGATGACTGCTGCTGAGGTTCTCGCACCGGGAGCTTCGGGCCGAGTCGAGTTTGACGTTCGCCAGTCGCCGCTATCGCATCAACTACTTCAGCGACTGCCACCGGAAGTCATTCGCGAACACGCGGATTCGATCGATCTTGTCACGCCGGTTAGTCGCAATCTGATCGAAAGATTTCCGACCGAAATCCAGTCGCGGGCACGCGAACTGGCGCGCGCGATGCTGCTTTAACGCCGATGACCAGCGCGCTTGGCTTTTTCGGAATCCGGTGGAGGTTTCAGCGGCGCGAAGCCCGGCTCACCGACCTCGCAAATCTCGACGGGATCTTCGACGCCTTTGACTTCATATAGGCCATGATTTTTCCACTCGATGTCGGGAATCCCATCGATCTCGTAGCCGTTCAACATTTGGAAAGCATTGTCGTAGGCGAAGCGCGACATCAAAATTTGCCTACCTTGCGCGAGAGACATGATTCGCGCAGCGGTGTCGACCTGAATACCGTTGAAGTCGAAAGTTTTTCCGGCGACCTTAGCGTTGTCGGCATAAACCTCACCCACATGGATGCCGACACGATCTTGAATATCGGTCCCTTCTGCCTCGTTCATATCCTCGATACGGCTCTGCATGCGCAAAGCGAATGTCACCGCCTCTGAGGGCGTTGCAAAGGCGATGAAGAAGGAGTCGCCCGATGTGGAGACTTCTTCGCCGGTCGCTGTTGAGGCCAAGATGCTGCGCACGAGATCGTGATGCTGGCGCACCAACTGCATGGCATGAGCATCGCCATATTCTTGCTTGAGCTTGGTGGATCCCACGAGGTCGGTGAATAGCATGGTCACCACCCGATTAGGCGTCGCCTTGCGAGCGCCCGCATGGATGCCCGGCATCGAACGACGTTCGTCTCCGTCAGCTCGCGCTGGTGCAGGCTCGGGTGCGCGCGTGGTCGTCGGAGCAGCGGGCGCAGGAGCAGGCGCACGAGTCGCGGCCGAGGCTGCGCCGAAGGGGTCGAGTGCCACCTGAGCCAACAAACCGGTGATCGATGGCGACGACACTTTCTTGTTGAGATTGGAGCGCACGACCGTCATGTTCAATACTTTCGACAGCACGGCGTGGTAGCGACTGTCGGCCAAGTATCCGAGCCCGTTTGGACCTTGCCAAACCACAACAACCTCACCGTTGAGCCCGAAACCGTGGCAAATCTCGCGCATCTGTCGCAGAAGATTTTGCTGATCCGCTGCAGCAACACTTGCCATCAAAGGCGAAAACGGCACGAAGACGAACTCGTTGCCCTGGATACGGACATGGGCGACCTGTACGGAATTCATGACAGCTTCTCCCTCGAGCGGATACCACCGGGGCCGTCCATTGTTCGACGGTGCCCCAATACGTTCATTATGAATACAATCTACCGGAAAAAACGGGCTCCCGAACCCCACTGGGCATATCTAGAGGCCGCCGCTTGATAAAAATCGATGAAACTTTGTTGCGAGTGCTAAATGCCGTTCCGGTGTTTGCCGGGCTCGGGCGACAGGAATTGATCAGTATTCTGGCTAAAACTAGCCGCGTTGAATGCCAGAGCGATCAACTGTTTTTCGATGAGGGAGAGGAAGGCCAGACCTTTTTTGTCTTCATCACCGGTAGCGCGGTCGTCGAGAAACGCACCGCGGCCGGCTGGCAATCTCTCAAAGATCTGCGCCCAGGGGATGCCTTTGGAGAAATGGCCATCGTCGACGGCGGCAAGAGATCCGCTCGGGTTCGGGCCTGCTCAACCGCGATTTCCCTCATGTTCCGTAAAACCGATATCGACGGTACTCCAGAGGCAGCCATGGTGATCTATCGGAACATCGCGCGAATATTGTCGAAGCGATTACGCGACTACAATGAAAAAATCTAGATTGTTCATCAAGGTGAAAAGCAAGATAAGTACACTACCGAGATGACTTCCGAATACTTTGGTTCGATACTCGATCGCCGTTTATCTCGGCGCCATTTCATCGCAAGCACTAGCGCCGCAGCCGCCATTTCGGCTCTGCCGACCATCTCATTTTCTGCGCAGACGAAAACGCCTATTCAAAAAGCGGTCGCTGCAGCGATCGAGCCAACTCGCGCTGACCAAATCACCCTCGCAGCCGGCTTGCGTAGCGATGTGCTGATTCGAGCCGGTGATGCCCTGTTTGATGGCGTCGCGACTCTCGATGGAAAGACCATGCAATCGTTGGCGTGGCTCGATCACGACGCAGCAATCCGCCAAGAAAAATTGTTCGGAACCAATAACGATGCGCTGGCATTTTTCCACATAGGCGGTCGCGATTCGTCGGGCGTTCTTTGTGTCAACCATGAATACGTCATGGCTGAACTGTCTTTTGCTAACTGGCCAAAAGCGGGCCCCAATCGCGCTCAAGAACGTCAAGCCTGGATTCTCAATCGCCCGCAGGCGGTCGCTTGGATGCAGGCAGCTCACGGAGTTAGCGTCGTTGAGCTTCAACGCACTGCAGAGGGCTGGAAGACACTCAGCGGCGGACCGCTGACGCGACGAATCACTGCCAATACGCCAATGGATATCTGTGGGCCTGCTAGAGGCCACGAACTGATGCAAACAAACGCCGATCCGAGCGGCACGCGGGTACTAGGAACTTTTGCAAACTGCGCCGGAGGCAAAACTCCGTGGGGCACCTATCTCACGGCCGAGGAAAACATTCAGGATTATTTCGGCTCTGCGAAATCGTGGAGCGATGCGACTACCGACACCGCCACGGTTGAAGCTCATCGGCGTTGGCCGCTGCGGGAGCGCTCTGCTTACGGTTGGGATCTGATTGATGCGCGCTTCGATGTGAGCAAAGAGCCTCGTGAGCCGCTACGCCATGGTTGGATCGTCGAAATCGATCCGCAGCAACCGACAGTACCACCGAAGAAACGCACGGCCCTCGGTCGGTTTTGCCATGAAGGCGCCAATACGATTCTGACTCGAGATGGTCGTGTCGCCGCGTATATGGGCGATGACGCAAAATTCGAATACGTCTACAAATTTGTGAGCCGCGATCGTTACAACCCCGCCGATCGGGCTGCCAATCTCGATCTGCTCGATCACGGCACTTTATATGTCGCTCGTTTCGATGCAACGGGTCAGGGCGAATGGCTCGCGCTCGTTCACGACGAAAACGGCCCGCTCAACTCGCGTAATGGCTTCTCAAGTCAGGCCGATGTCGTCATCAAGTGTCGTGCGGCCGCTGATCTGCTCGGCGCAACGCCGATGGATCGACCTGAAGATGTTGAGCCAAGCCCGATTACGGGCCACGTCTACATGGCGTTGACCAAAAACGACGAACGTCAAAACTCAAGCAAGATGTTCAACGGCAGGACGGTCGATTTCGGGCCAAATGCCGCCAACCCCAGACCAAGAAATGATTTTGGTCATATCGTCGAATTGATCGAGCAGAACTCGGACGCGGCAAGCACTCACTTCACTTGGAATCCGTTCCTACTCGCCGGCGACCCACGCGACGCCCAGGCCAAGTTCATTACCGAAGCAAATGCGATTACAGCGGGAACACTGAGCCGCGAGGATCTTTATTACGCAGGCTATACCGATCGAGCCAAAGTCAGCCCGATCGCGTGCCCCGACAATCTTGGCTTCGATCCGACAGGCCGGCTTTGGGTGGTCACCGATGCTGATACCGGGTTGATCGGAAACAATGGTTGCTACGTGGTGCCCACGAGCGGCCCTGAGCGCGGCTATCTGCGACAAGTCGTCAGCGCGCCGATCGGAGCCGAAATCTGCGGCTGCGAGTTCACACCGGACGGACGAACCCTGTTCTTATCGATTCAACACCCTGGCGAAGGCGGGTCGGTGGATGCCCCGGTAAGTCACTGGCCAGATGGCGGCGATCTGCCGGCGCGATCCGCTGTCATCACGATCAGCCGAGAGGATGGAACCCCGCTGTAAGGCGATGTCGATGGCCGTACAATCGGCTGCATGAACACGCCAACCCAGCAGAATCAATACCAGCTCTTCAAACAAGCACAAGGTTTCAGCCTCAATCTCATCGAAGGGGCGCCTGTCCGCAAGCCCGGTCCGAAGGAAGTACTCGTTCGCGTCAGAGCAACGTCGCTCAATCGACGCGACATCATGGTTCTGCGAGGTTGGTACCCGGTTGGGGATCGCTCAACCGTCGTCCCTCTATCGGATGGAGCGGGCGAGGTCATCTCCGTGGGCGACGGGGTGACGCGTGTCAAACCGGGCGATCGCGTGGTCGCTCAGTTTTTTCAAACCTGGTTAGACGGTCGGCCCACTGCTTCGACAGGCGCATCGGCACTCGGCGGCGCCCAAGACGGGATGCTCTCGGAATATGTCACCTTGAATGAGGAGGGTGTGCTGCACTTTCCTGCGCATCTGTCATTCGAAGAGGCAGCGACCCTGCCCTGCGCCGCTCTGACAGCTTGGAATGGCCTTGTCACACGTGGCGGTCTTCGCCGCGGTGATCACGTGTTGTTGCAAGGCACAGGTGGTGTCTCAATCTTCGGTCTACAATTTGCCGTTGCACATGGCGCCAATGCCGTCATCACCAGCTCGAGCGATACGAAGCTTGCTCGTGCGCGCGAGCTAGGTGCGAATCATCTCATTAACTATCGAAAAACGACCGAGTGGGCTCGCTCTGTACTCGATGCGACCGGTGGAGTCGGCGCACACCACGTACTCGAAGTGGGTGGCGTCGGTACGTTAACTCAGTCTCTTGCTTCGCTCGCGCATGGCGGTCATATCGCAATCATCGGTGGTCTCGCCGGATTCGGTGGTGAGATTCCGGCTGCGGCAATGATTGGTCGCAGTACCAGCGTTTCGGGAATCTTCGTAGGCTCGCGTGCCAACTTCACTACGATGAACGACTTCATTAGCGAGCATCGCATCAAACCGGTCATCGATCGCACGTTTGACTTTGCACAAGCAGATGCCGCGTTCGTCTACATGGAGAACGGCAACCACTTCGGCAAAATTGTCATTCGGCATGGATGATGGAGCTAAGCGTCTTTTTCGAACAGGAGCGTAGCTCCGGCGCCGATCTCGTCGTTGCGATCGTGATCGCCACCGAAGGCTCGACCTACCGCAAACCCGGCGCTTTCATGCTGCTTTCGTCGAGTGGAAACAGAGCCGGACTATTGAGCGGCGGCTGTCTTGAAGCAGATCTGCATGAGCATGCACTGAGGATGCTGGCCGAGGGTCGCCTATGCGTAACGCATCGCTATGACAATCGCAGTAGTGACGATCCGATATGGGGTCTCGGCCTCGGCTGCGAAGGCTCGATGAGCATTCTGCTATTGCGTTGCAGCAGTACGGATGCGTATGAACCGCTGACTTCACTCTTCGCAGCATCATTGCGAAATGAGCCCATTGATATCACGATCGATTTGCAAAACGGATCACATCGCAGTGCAAATCCAACAATGGTCGCGGGTACTGCGCCGGACAACTCATTTGTTTGGAGAATTAAACCACCACCGCGATTATTAGTTTGCGGCGCGGGTCCAGATGCAGAACCACTTTTCGAATTCGCATATCGACTTGGCTGGAGGGTTTCGCTGATTGATCATCGCCCAGCCTATGCAATGCCAAAGCGCTTCAGCGGCGCCGAACTCGTCCGGCATGTCGAACTCGAGCGATGGTCGACCGAGCTCGCACTCGATCAGTACGCAGCAGCGGTCGTCATGAGCCATCACTTGGGCGCCGATGCGCGCTATCTCGAAGAACTCGCTCGTTCTCCGATTCCCTACATCGGCTTGCTCGGCCCTCCGGCAAGAAGGGCGCGCCTCATGGCAGACCTTGGAGCGCAAGCTGATCGTCTCAACTCGCGACTGCGTGCGCCGGTTGGATTGAATCTCGGTGGCAGAACACCCGAAGCGATTGCGCTATCTATTGTTGCCGAGCTCCAAGCGACGTTCAGTTCGAACGCGGTTTGATGCGTCGAGTGGGCTCCGCTTGTAGAGGGTCTTCCGGCCAGTAGTGTCGCGGATACCGCCCACGCATATCCTTGCGAACATCGGTATACGCGTTACGCCAAAAACTCTCGAGATCCGAGGTGATTTGCAACGGGCGCTGCGCAGGCGACAGAAGCTTGAAGGTGACCGGGATTTTCCCAAGCGCCAATCTCGGAGTGCTCGCCAAACCAAAAACCTCCTGCATTCGCATCGAGGCACAGGGTGCAAGATCATCGATGTAGTCGATTCGAATACGGCTGCCGGTAGGTACCACGAGATGCGTCGGAAACCATTCCTCGAGACGACGCGCCGCATCGATTCCGAGATGAAACTGTAGTGCCTCCAGTAACGGCAACTTCGCCAGATGCGATCGTCGCGTCACGCCGTCTAGCCAGGGAGTCAGCCAGACTTCGAGACCTTGCAACAAGGCGTCGTCCGACATATCAGGCCATTCTTGAGTGCCTGGCAATCCGGTACGGCGCGCCATTTCAACGCGCGCACAGAATGATCGACTTTCATCGGTCCATGGCAAAGCGGACAAGCCCATCTCCCGGATCCCATCGATCATCGCGCGTAGCAAATCGGCGGCGTCCTCGAGTTTTTTTGGCTTTTCCTGAATGATCAAGGCGTCGAGCCGAACCACTTCGCGTGCGATGACGCACTGCTCCTGCGAAGACCAAAAAGTTTCGGTCGTTCGTTGCCAGCGATCGGCTGTTGCCATTTCCAGCATGTCGCGCGACAGCTCGGCAGCCAAACGAACGTATGCCTCTCGACCACGATCATCGAGCTCCACTGCAACGAGATAATCGCTCGCCGCTAAACGATCCGCCCCAGCGATGACGGCTCCCTTACCACTCGCGAGTAGAAACTTTCCATGACTGCCAGAGCGGCGCTGAGCGATTCGATCTGGGTACGCCAGTGCAAGCAGGCCCCCGATGTTCAAGCTGGATCCTGTGGGTGTCACAGGTAGAGTCGCTAGACGTCTCTCGAACTGACCGGATAGTCGTCGGGCTCGGGAGAGAGCTGCCTGATCGATGCCGAAACCGCTCGATGCTCGATCCAGCAGCGCCAAGCGAGCGGCGATATCGATATCATCCGCACGTCGAAGAATGTCACGCTCGGTGAGTAACGCAGCGAGCTTCGCGCCTTCGTGCTCGACACCACGTCGTCGGCTCTCAATTAAGAGATGCGCCAGCCTCGGATGCACCGGCCAACTCGCCATCGCACGACCATGGGGAGTGATACGGGCTTGTGCGTCTAATGCTCCCAAGGCACGCAAAGTATCACGCGCACTTTCCAACACTGCTCGCGGTGGTATGTCCAACCAACGTAGGGCGGTCGGCTCGACGATGCCCCACTCCGCAAGATCTAACGCCAGCGGCATCAAATCGGCGTCAACGAGTTCAGGCGGTGTATGCGCACTCAAACTGCGCTCGGCGCCTTCGCTCCACAAACGATAACAAATACCCGCCGCGACACGTCCGGCACGACCTGCTCTTTGCGCGGCCGAGGCCCGTGAAATCCGACGAGTCTCGAGTCGCGACATACCTGAGGCAGGGTCGAATACGGAGCGTCGAACCAGACCACTATCGATCACGATGCGGATTCCAGGGAGTGTCAAACTCGTCTCGGCGATGTTGGTCGAGAGAATGACTCGACGCACGCCCGACCCTGCGCGTAGCGCTTCATCTTGAGCCTCAAGCGTGAGATCGCCGTGCAGCGCCAACGCTTGTGCTTTGCTCGCGACGAAATCGGGAGCGGACTCGATAAAATCTTTGACTCGCCGAATCTCACCCATGCCAGGCAGGAAGACGAGCATGTCACCTTCACACTCCCGTAGCGCTCGCAAAACAGCGAGGCCTGCCATTCGCTCGACTGACTCCGCTTCGCCAGGCAAAACGGGCAGCCCTTTTCCCAAGTAGCGAATCTCGACGGGAAAACTGCGTCCCACGCTCGTGATAACCGGTGCACTGGGCTGCGACGTCGAGGTCAGCAGCATCGCGACCGCAGCTCCATCGAGCGTCGCGGACATCACCAAAATCCTAAGATCAGTGCCTAGCGCCGCTTGTGAATCCAGGCACAGGGCTAACCCAAGATCGGCATTGAGGCTGCGCTCATGAAACTCATCGAAAATGACGATCGCAACATCTTCGAGCGCCGGATCCGCTTGCAAAAGCCGATTCAAAACCCCCTCGGTCACGACCTCGATTCGAGTGCCTGCGCTGACTCGAGTCTCGAGCCGCATTCGATAACCGACTGTTTTACCGACCTCTTCACCGAGCGTGCTTGCCATTCGCTGGGCAACCGCACGTGCCGCCAAGCGCCGTGGCTCTAGCATCAAGATTTTTCGATCACGCAACCACGGCGCATCAAGCAAAGCCAAAGGCACGACCGTACTCTTTCCCGCCCCGGGCGGCGCCTCGAGAACGACACCCGCGTGCTCGCTCAACGCCGCTTTCAATGCGGCAAGAGAGTCACGAATAGGAAGTTCGGGCAGTGCGATCACAGGATGGATAAAAGCCATTGCGACGGAGTCGGGAATTGTATGCAATCGGCGCTCATGCGGTTCTTCAAACGTGCGCTTTGGATCTCCGTGATCCTCTTCGGGGTCATATGGGTAGGCGCCACGTTATGGGCCTATTGGCCTTACCCCGCCGAACAACCTGCCGCCACACTCGCGGAAGATGAAGATCGCTTTATCTCCGTTGATGGATTGACCTTGCGCTATCGCGAATGGGGTCGCAAGCAAGCTGACAGTCCATCCCTATTACTCATTCACGGCTTCGGTAACTCTTTGCAGAGCTTTCGCGAGCTCGCTCCTCGCCTCGCCGTTAGTCACCATGTCGTTGCAGTCGATATGGTGGGGTATGGTCTCTCCGACAAACCAGTCGATTACGATTATCACAATGGCCCTCAGGCCAACATGCTTATTCGAACTGCGCGACAGCTAGGGCTCGACCAGGTCGTTTACATCGGTCACTCACTCGGTGGTGCGGTCGCCTTGCAAGCAGCTGTTCTCGACGACAAGGCCAGCGGCCTCGTGCTCATGAACCCAGGCATCATCAGCACCGGAGTGCCCAAGATCGTCCAAGTCACCTTGCCACCGTTGCCACGAATGTCAGCCAAGCTTTTTGCTAGCCGAGAGTTCCGTGGACGGTTTTTGAAAAACTCTTATGTCAACCCAGCGATCGTCACCGACGACGTTATCGACGATGTGATGCTAGCGGCTCGCAGTGAAGGCTATATGCGCGGCACCACATCTCTCATGGGGCAGTATCGTGAGGGTGAGGAAATCGCTCTCGCAGCAAAAGTGCAGGTTCCGGTTTTAATTCCGTGGGGTGATCAGGATCGGAATAAGCCGCTACACGAGGCGACCGCGCTACAAGCTTTACTGCCCGGGTCTACTCTCGTTCGCTTTGCGAATGCGGGGCACTACGTTCACGAAGAGGCGCCAGAGGAAGTCGCAAAAGCTATCGTCGAGTGGATCAATCAACAAATACTTTCGAACGCCCAATTGAAATAGCGGCAAAGACCCACGTCAAAATCAAAGTGCCGCCACCGAGCGGTGCCGCCATGGCAATCCACTTTGGAGCACCGAAGGTCAGCGCGTAAATGCTGCCACAGAAAAGAAACATCCCGACGAGCAGCGCGATCGCAAGACGACCAAACGCTCGATTGAATGGAGCTTGCCTTTGCAGAAAGCCGATACCTATCAACCCGAGCGAGTGAAAAAACTGATAGGTGACTGCGATGTCAAAACTGGCAAAGCGCTCTGGCGTCAGGATCGGCCTTAGCGCATGAGTTCCAAAGGCGCCTAGGGCGGTAGCGATCGCCAGCGAGATCGCCGCAGCACTCCATATTGCTCGCGCCTTCACCGTGCTCGCTCCACCTGTTGCCAAGCTAATTCCGACATTAACTCGACATTGCCGGCATATTCTTTGGCTTTCGGGCTGACGGCAGTTCCACGGGCGAGACGCCCGCGAATTCCATGGAAAATGCCCGCGAGTCGAAACATGCAGAAGGCGACGTAATAGTCGAGAGCGGGAATATCCGAGATCCCGCGACGCCGACAATAGAGATCGATGTACTCACGCTCGGACGGCAAGCCCTGCGTCTCGAGATCAACATTCATCAGCCCCGGAATCGCCGCTGACGGTACTCGATACATCATGAAGTTGTATGCGAAATCTGCTTCCGGATTACCGATGGTGGACAACTCCCAATCAAGAACGCCAAGCACCTTCGGTTCGTGTTTAGCGAATACCATGTTGTCGATTCTGAAATCGCCATGTACCAAGGTCGGTGCTGGCTCGACAGCCGGCGCATTTGCCGGTAGCCATTCGATCAGACGCTCCATTGCGGGGACGCGGCCCGCAACCTCGATATCGGCAAGATAAAGTTTGGACCATCGAGAGACCTGACGCGCAACGTAGCCCTCCGCCTTGCCGTAATCAGCAAGGCCCACGCTTTGCGCATCGACACGATGCAAATCAGCTAACGTCTCCGCCATTGACGCGAAAATCGGCCGCCTCTCGCGTAGGTCAAGCTCGGGCAAGCCAGGATCCCAAAAAATTCGCCCATCGAGACAATCCATCACGTAAAACGCAGTTCCGATAATCGAAGTGTCTTCGCAAAGAGCCCATGTTTTGGCGACTGGGAACCCCGTCGACTGCAGAGCATGCATGATTCGATATTCACGCTCGATGGCATGCGCAGACGGCACGAGAACACCGGGGGGCTTTCGACGTAATGCAAACGAGTGACGATGTCCTGCGAGTTGCGCATCCACGCGATAAGTTGGATTGGATTGGCCACCCGAAAATTGGGTCACTCGATCAATCGCGGAAAAGCCCGCGATTACCTGCTTCAAATAAGTCTCGAGCGCTTCGACGTTGAACTCGAGACCCGGTCGGAAATGATGCGGCGAGCTCATGGCCTGGGATTTCGTTTAGAGCGAACGTGCTGCGTTCGGAACGGTTTTCTTTGCCCTTCTTTCATGACCCCTGTTCCTGCCGGTTGCCATGCCGGCACGAGATGCTGCTTACCCGGTCCGATCAAATCCGCTCGCCCCATACGCCGCAAGGCGTCGCGCAACATCGGCCAATTGTTGGCGTCGTGATAGCGCAAAAAGGCTTTATGCAAACGACGGACCTTGAGCCCCTTCGGAATCGAAACCTCTTCGCTCGTGCGAGACACACGCCGTAGCGGGTTCTTGCCAGAGTGATACATCGCCGTCGCCGTTGCCATCGGCGATGGAAGAAAAGCCTGAACCTGATCCGCTCGAAACCCATTGCGCTTCAACCATAAAGCCAACTCGAGCATGTCTTCGTCCGTCGTGCCCGGATGCGCCGCAATGAAGTACGGGATCAGATATTGCTCTTTGCCGGCCTCACGTGAATATCGATCAAAGAGTTCTTTGAATCGGTCATACGTACCGATGCCCGGCTTCATCATTTTTGACAGCGGCCCGTCGCTGATTGCCTCAGGTGCAATCTTGAGATAGCCGCCGACGTGATGTTGTGCTAGCTCTTTGACGTACTCAGGCGATTCGATGGCAAGGTCATATCGAACACCCGAGGCGATGAGAACCTTCTTAATGCCGGGCAGACTGCGCGCCTTGCGATAAAGCTGAATAAGCGGCGTGTGATCCGTATTCAGATTCGGGCAAACGCCCGGGTAAACACACGAAGGCCTACGGCAGGCACTCTCAATTTCGCGGCTCTTACAAGCGAGCCGATACATGTTGGCGGTCGGCCCGCCCAGATCCGAAATGACCCCGGTGAATCCAGGTACGGTGTCGCGAATCTTTTCAATTTCACGCAGCACCGAGGCCTCCGATCGGCTCTGAATGATGCGCCCTTCATGTTCGGTAATCGAACAAAATGTACAGCCACCAAAACATCCACGCTGAATGGCGATCGAGAAGCGGATCATCTTGTAGGCCGGGATCTCCGCATCGCCGTAAAAAGGGTGCGGCTGGCGCTGGTAAGGCAATTCGTAGACGCGATCCATTTCGGCCGTCGTTAGCGGAATCGGCGGCGGATTCAGCCAGACATCGATATTGCCGTGACGCTGTACCATGGCACGCGCATTACCGGGATTCGCCTCCAGATGCAGGATACGAGAGGCATGCGCGTACATCACAGGATCATCGACAACCTGCTCGAAAGCGGGCAACCGAATGACGCTGCGATCGCGGTCTGCGTTCTTCACGCGGCGCACGAAGCGCACTACCTTTTCGGCAGTCGCTTTCTCGGCTGATTCCGGACTGCTCGAAGTGACCGCCGCCGCTTGGGTTGCAGCCTTCGTTCCACCGTTATTGTCCATCGCATACGGATCGATAGGCGGGTTGAGAGGCCCGGGAGTATCGAGATGCGTTGAATCGATCTCGAGATAATCCTCGGGAACAGACTTACGGGTAAAGACCGTTCCACGCAGGTCGGTGATCTCCCCGATGGACTCGCCGGCTGCCAAACGGTGCGCGATGTCGACGATCTGTCGTTCCGCATTACCGTATACGAGCAAATCGGCCTTGGCATCGAGCAAAACCGAACGGCGAACCTTCTCCGACCAATAGTCGAAATGAGCTATGCGACGCAGACTTGCCTCGATGCCACCGATGACGATCGGCACATCCGAATAGGCCTCACGGGCCCGCTGCGAATAAACGATAACCGACCGATCGGGCCGCTTGCCCCCCTCGCCACCGGGGGTATAAGCATCGTCGCTTCGAATCCGACGATCGCTCGTGTAGCGATTCACCATCGAATCCATGTTTCCAGCGGTGATCCCGAAAAAGAGGTTCGGCTTACCCAGCACGCGAAACGGGTCGGCACTCTGCCAATCCGGTTGGGAAATAATGCCCACTCGAAAGCCCTGCGCCTCGAGCAAGCGGCCGATGATCGCCATGCCGAAACTCGGGTGGTCGACGTAGGCGTCGCCGGTTACCACGATGATGTCGCAACTATCCCAACCCAGAATGTTAGAGTGCGCTGCACCTACTAGTTATGGGACTCGAAAGGATTCAGCCGCCATGACGCCGTCCGAACAGTGGTTGACAGACTGCCGTGCCGCAGGAGTCGACCCGCTCGTCATCGAGCATACCGCTCGAAATTTTTTGGCCTATCTTGATTACCACTCCAAGCAAGGCAGTCGGAGCCTCCCGCTGATCGAGTGGTTCCGCTTCTACGCCCTCGAAAATGCGGCGGAACTGTCTGCGGAAACGATCAAGGTCGAGGGCTGTTCGGTCGATGAGCGCTCGGTACGCCCCCCGAGCGCCGACTATCGAGCTGCCATTTTTCAACTGCTTCAGAGATTTCTCGAAGAGCAGACAACTTCACGCTGATCATTCGGTGATCTCATGTCTGACCACGATCAAGGATCGATCGTCGTTCGCGGCGCTCGCCAGAATAATTTAAAGAATCTCGACATCGACATTCCGACGGGCGAGCTCGTCGTGGTCACGGGCGTCTCTGGGTCCGGCAAGTCGTCACTGGTCTTCGACACACTCTATGCCGAGGGGCAGCGCCGATACGTCGAGACTTTTTCCCCATACGCAAGGCAATTCCTCGATCGCATGGACAAGCCTGCGGTCGATCGGATCGAGGGGATACCGCCAGCCATCGCCATCGACCAAACCAATCCCGTTCGAACCTCTCGTTCGACCGTTGGGACGATGACCGAGCTCAATGACCATCTCAAGCTTCTATTTGCTCGAACGGCGGAGCTCTACTGCCGTTGCTGCGGAAAGATAGTCAAAAAAGATACGGTCCGCAGTATCCGCGAAGACTTGCGGCACCGCGCGACACTGGGTGGCGATCCGCGAGTATTGATCTGTTTCGAGATCAGCGTTCCGAAGAACTTTAAGGATGCCGAAGTAGTCGCCCTGCTCGAACAGCAAGGTTACACCCGCATTCATGCTCGACGGAAAGATGTCGTCGAAGTCATTCAAGACCGTCTGCGTATCTCCGCAGTCGACGATGCGCGCCTCGCAGAATCGCTAGAAGCGGCTTTGCGCCTGGGTCGCGGAAAAACAGCAGTACACGTACTCGAATCTGCCGAGCCGCAGATTGTCCGGGAAACCTGGCGCTACTCAAACACGCTGCATTGCGCACATTGCGACATCGGCTACAAAGATCCCGCGCCGAGCTCGTTTTCGTTCAACAGCCCAATGGGCGCCTGTGAATCATGCCGTGGATTCGGCCGAATCATCGGAGTCGACTACGGGCTCGTCATTCCCGATCACGCCAAGAGCCTACGAGGCGGCGCGATTCGCCCGTGGCAGACGGATGCGTATCGCGAATGTCAGCAAGATATGGAGCGACTGGCGCGTAAGCGCGGGGTTCCCCTCGACACGCCTTGGCGCGATCTCGATGAAAGCCATCGTCATTGGGTCATCGAGGGCGAAGGAGAATGGAAGAAAAACGTCTGGTATGGCGTCCGGCGATTCTTCGCTTGGCTCGAGACTAAAGCCTACAAGATGCATATTCGCGTATTGCTGTCGAAGTATCGGGCTTACACGCCCTGCGGCAGCTGCTTGGGTGCTCGACTCGCCCCGCAGTCTTTACTGTGGCGTATTGGCGATCACGCGCTGGCATGTGAAGCCTTGCAAGGCCAACTCCCTTTCAAACCGAAAGAGGCAGCGTGGGATGACGCGGTTTTACAGCGCTTACCCGGTTTGGGCGTGCACGACATCATGCTATTACCGATTGAGCGTGCAAGACGATTCTTTGATCAACTGACGCTGCCTGGCACGCTTGATGAAGCCACCGACATGCTGCTCGGAGAAATCCGTGGGCGATTCCGCTATCTCTCTGAGGTGGGTCTCGGCTATCTGACGCTCGACCGACAGTCGCGCACCCTCTCGGGTGGGGAAGTTCAGCGTATCAATTTAACGACAGCACTCGGTACCTCTTTGGTGAACACGCTCTTCGTGCTGGATGAGCCGTCCATCGGCTTGCATCCACGCGATATGCAGCGAGTGATTGATGTCATGCAGCGCTTACGTAATGCCGGCAACTCGCTGCTCGTCGTCGAGCATGATCCCCAGATCATGCAGCAAGCGGATCGCCTACTTGATCTGGGTCCTGGGGCCGGCGAAAACGGCGGGCACATCGTGGCCTGGGGCAAACCCAGTAATGTATTAGCCAATGTCGACTCGCTGACGGGAGCGTACCTGACTGGTCGCAAAAAGGTCGAATTGCCGCGCGGCAAACTTCGATCTAAAACAAGCGCATCGCTAGAGTTGCTGGGCGCGAAGCAACATAACCTGCGCGAACTCGACGTCCGCTTTCCTTTAAACCGACTTGTTTGTGTCACCGGTGTCTCGGGTTCAGGAAAATCGACGCTGATCCAAGATGTGCTTTATCCGGCACTACTGAAATATTTTGGTAAGCCTACCGAAGCCGCGGGCGCGTACCGTCAGCTGCGCGGAGCAGAGCATCTCGAAGATGTCGTCTTCGTCGATCAGACACCAATCGGCAGGACGGCCAGATCGAATCCAGCCAGTTACGTCGGCGCTTTTGATGTCATCCGCGAGCGCTTCGCGCGACTTGCTGAATCGAAGGAGCGCGGCTACACGGCAGGAACCTTCAGTTTCAATTCGGGAAACGGCCGTTGCCCGAGTTGCTCGGGCAGTGGTTTCGAGCACGTCGAAATGCAGTTCCTATCGGACGTTTACCTTCGCTGCGGCGACTGCAATGGCAGTCGCTACAGGCAAGAGACACTGGAAATTAAACACTCGGGTCCGGGGGGGCGAGAGGCGAATATCGCCGACATACTCGAAATGACTGTCCCCGAAGCCATCGAATTTTTTGCCGATGTGCCTGAACTGGCTCGTCGACTCGAACCGCTCGTTGATGTCGGACTTGATTACTTGCGTCTTGGACAGCCCGTACCGACATTATCGGGTGGTGAGGCCCAACGACTGAAACTCGCCGGCCATCTTGCCGAATCCGAGGACGGCG
The DNA here is from genome assembly GCA_039796795.1 of Pseudomonadota bacterium. Taxonomy (GTDB): domain Bacteria; phylum Pseudomonadota; class Gammaproteobacteria; order Steroidobacterales; family Steroidobacteraceae; genus UBA964. Next base: position 11,139 of record JBDKJA010000015.1, on the reverse strand, counting down.
GCGGTCGAAAACTCTTCTTATTCGATGAGCCGACCACAGGGCTACACTTCGAAGATATCGCCAAGTTATTGCGGGCTTTCCGAAAGCTGCTCGATGCTGGTCATTCGCTCATCGTCATCGAACACAATCTCGATGTCATCCGCGCGGCTGATTGGCTGATCGATCTCGGGCCAGAGGGTGGCGATCTGGGTGGTGCCATCGTGGCAGTCGGAACCCCCGAAGAAGTCATGGAAGTCTCCGGCTCGCACACGGGGGCCGCACTCAAAGACTATCGACTCGACGGCATCCGAGAGCCCACTCGCCCCGTGACCACTTTGCAGCGTCGAGACAGCAGCAATGCCATCGTGGTTCGCAACGCACGAGAGCACAACCTTCGTCACGTCGATGTCGATATCCCGCGTAATGCTTTTACGGTGATCACCGGCGTCTCGGGTTCAGGAAAGTCGACGCTCGCCTTCGACATTATTTTCAACGAGGGGCAACGCCGTTACCTCGAATCACTCAACGCTTACGCGCGGCAGTTCGTCCAGCCCGCTTCAAGACCCGAGGTCGACTCCATTAGAGGCATACCGCCAACGGTGGCCATCGAGCAGAGAACAAGCCGTGGAGGACGCAAGAGCACCGTTGCAACCCTGACTGAGATCTACCATTTCTTACGGCTGTTATACGTCAAGCTCGGAACGCAACATTGTCCCGACTGCGAAGTGCCCATCGAGCCCCAATCCATCGATGCCATTACCGCGCGCATCATCTCGGACTTCAAAGGCCAGACGATTGATTTACTTGCACCGCTCGTGGTCGCCAGAAAAGGACTCTACACAGACCTCGCCAAATGGGCTGGCAGCAAGGGCTATAAGGAGCTTCGGGTCGATGGTCAGCGCATAGGCGTCAAGCCATGGCCACGTCTCGATCGTTTTAAAGAACACGATATCGAGTTACCCGTCGCAAGGTTAGGCATCTCCGTACGCGGCGAGCAAGATCTGCGCGCCAAGCTGACTGAGGCACTGACGCACGGTAAGGGCGTCGTACAAGTGTTGCCCGCCGGTCAACGCACACCGATTGTTTTCTCGACTAAACGCGCGTGTCCATCTTGTGGAACCAGCTTCTCCGAGCTTGATCCACGACTCTTCTCGTTCAATTCGAAACAAGGTTGGTGTTCCGCGTGCTTCGGTACGGGCGCAACGATCGAGGACTTCGATGAAGAACAAACAGGCGAAGAGTCGTCTTGGCGAGAGGCGAGCACGTCGGATTCGCCGATTTGCAGTGAATGCAACGGCGCCCGACTCAATCCTGTGGCTCGATCGGTTCGCTTTCGAAATCAATCGATCAGTGAGTTCACTTGCCAGCCGGTTGATCGAGTCAGTAAGTCTCTCAAGGGCTTGAAGCTAAACAAGCGCGAGCAGTCCATTGCGCGTGATCTGCTCGCCGAGATCCAAGGTCGACTGACGTTTTTGCAGCGGGTCGGGCTCGGCTATCTGAGTCTCGATCGGGCTGCGCCGACTTTATCGGGAGGTGAGGCGCAGCGCATTCGCCTTGCCGCGCAGCTTGGCTCCAATCTTCGCGGCGTCTGCTACGTCTTGGATGAACCGACCATTGGCTTGCACCCGCGAGACAATCGAATTCTGCTCGATGCTCTGGGTGATCTCGCAGCACATCAAAACACGCTGGTCGTCGTCGAGCATGATGAAGATACGATCCGCCGAGCCGATCATGTCATCGATCTTGGACCAGGCGCTGGTGTTCGCGGCGGCACTGTCGTCGGTGCGGGCCGCATGGCGGATCTTTTAAAGAACCCCAACTCCGTCACAGGCATGTATCTACGTGAGCCTCTTCGTCACCCGACGTCACCGCAGCGACCTGTGGGCAAGAGCGATCTCGCACTTACGATTATCGATGCGGAACTGCACAATCTGGCAGAACGAGAGGTTCGCATCCCCCTCGAGAGGCTCGTTGTCGTCACCGGCGTCTCTGGCTCCGGAAAGTCGACCTTAGCGCGCAACATTCTCTTTGATAGTACTCGAGCATTGGTCGATGGCGGATCACCGGTCGGTTGCAGTCGCATCGACCACATCGATCAGATAGATCGAGTGCTGGAAGTGGATCAAACGCCCATCGGAAAAACCCCACGCTCCTGCCCCGCTACCTATGTCGGGATTTGGGATGAGATTCGGCGCATATACGCCGGGACATCCGAGGCAAGTCTGCGTGGCTTCTCGGCAGGTCGATTCTCCTTCAATACCTCGGGCGGCCGATGTGAGAGCTGCGAGGGTCAGGGAGTTCGGACCATCGAGATGAGCTTCCTGCCAGATGTCAAAGTTAGTTGCGATACCTGTCTCGGAAAACGCTTCGATCCCGAAACACTATCGGTGCTCTGGCGTGGTCGCAGCATCGGCGATGTCCTCAACATGAGCATCGAAGAGGCACTGGAGTTTTTTTCGTCCCACGCGACTATCAAACATGTGCTGCAGTTGTTGTGTGATGTAGGTCTCGGCTATTTGACGCTAGGCCAACACAGTCCAACTTTGTCGGGCGGGGAAGCACAACGCATCAAATTAGTCACGGAGCTTGCCAAAGTTCGCACCGATTTTCGCAAGCCGCTGCGGAGCAAAGCGAAGCACACTCTATATGTGCTCGATGAGCCGACGGTGGGTCTGCATATGGCCGATGTGGAAAAGCTGATTCGAGTACTACACCGACTCGTCTCAGCCGGTAACACCGTCGTCCTCGTTGAACATAATCTCGATGTCATTGCAGAGGCCGACTGGGTCATCGATATGGGCCCCGAAGCGGGAGCCAATGGCGGTCGAGTCGTTGCGGCGGGGGCGCCGCAAGCGCTTGCGAAACGACCAGGGCGCTCGCACACTGGTGCGGCTCTCAAGGATTTCCTACAAGACCGTTGGCAGGTTTCTCAACATGGCGCATGACATTCAATGCTGGAAGTGTGGCGCTTCGTTAGCCAGCTTGAGTCTGCCACTACGTCGACTGGACGTTTGCACAAGCTGCAGGGCGGAATTGCACGTATGCAAGCTCTGCGTGGATTACGACACCACCCGCGCCAAACATTGTCGTGAACCAACAGCCGAAGAAGTGCGCGACAAAGAGCACGCTAACTTCTGCGACCACTTCAAGCCCAAGCCGCAGGCTTGGATCAAACCGGATAACGCCGCTCTGGAAGCGGCCAAAGCCGATCTCGCCAAACTCTTCGGTGGTTAATCCGTGATGGACTGGCTCAAAAAACGCCTTATCGACCCATTGCTAGCCTTGTTGCGACAAGGCTTGTCGCCGCAAGACTTGGCGCTCTGTGTCGCGCTCGGAATCGGGATAGGGCTTTTTCCGGTTTTGGGAGTATCGACCCCCGTACTCACGGTGCTCGCACTGACGCTACGGCTAAACCTAGCGGCGATCCAACTTGTGAGTTATGCCGTTTCGCCCTTGCAACTGGCTCTGATCATCCCGTTCATGAGACTGGGTGAGCATGTTCTCGGTTCTGCGCCGCAGCCGATGACGATCTCTGCAGCGATGGAACTATTGACCCAGGGAGTGCTCTACGCGATCGTGACCCTGTGGGATGCGATTATTCATGCAACCCTAGGTTGGCTGTTAGTCGCTCCCATTTTCATTTTCGTCACATACAAAATTTTGATACCGGTATTTAGTCGTCTATCGACAACACTGAACTCTGGGAAACTATGACCAGCTCTGAAAAATCGCTGTCGATGAGCTTGCTAGAGCGCAACTGGGTGCCAGACTGGCTGATTCGTCGGCAGATCAGACAACTACTAACGCAGCGTATCGCCGAAGAAGACAAAGGCGATCCGGAATCACAGCAGCAGCACCTCATGAATATGGTGAGGAAGCTGCGAGAAAGCCCGATCGCGATCCATACTGCCGAGGCCAATGCCCAGCATTATGAAGTCCCGACCGACTTCTATCTTAAAACCTTAGGCAAGCATCTGAAGTACTCAAGCTGCTACTTCGATGATTTCGACATCAGTCGCGCCGCCCAGAATCTCGATGCAGCCGAGGCTCGTATGCTTGCCCTCACCTGTGAGCGAGCTGGGCTAAAAGACGGTGACCGAATTTTGGAGCTCGGCTGCGGCTGGGGATCCTTATCGCTCTGGATGGCAGCGCACTACCCCAAATCACGCATCACTGTCGTCTCAAACTCGAAAACACAGAAAGCCCACATCGACCAACAAGCCACGGCACGTGGCCTTCGTAATCTCGAAGTCATCACCTGTGATGCCAATGCGCTCGAGTTCCCATCAACAGACAAGTTTGATCGCGTTGTTTCCGTCGAAATGTTCGAGCACATGCGGAACTACCAAACACTGCTCGCCAAAATCGCATCCTGGATGAACCCCGGCGCAACGCTGTTTGTCCACATCTTCACCCATCATCGCTACGCGTACACTTTCGAGATTCGAGACGAGTCCGATTGGATGGCGCGCTATTTCTTCACCGGCGGCATCATGCCGAGTGACGATCTGCTGCATTATTTCCAGCGTGATCTTCGGCTCATGGAACATTGGCAGGTCGATGGTCGCCACTACCAGTTGACCTCTGAGGCCTGGCTCGCGAACATGGACGCCAATCGCGATGCGCTGATGCCGGTGATGGCGCAAGCCTACGGCCCGGATCAGGCAACGAAATGGTGGGTCTACTGGCGTGTGTTCTTCATGTCGTGTGCCGAATTGTTCGGCTACCGAGGGGGCCGCGAATGGATCGTTTCACATTATCTTTTCGAGAAGCCCTAACGCGACCACTCACGCGGAGTCTCGTCGCGACGCTCGTTTGTGTTCTGACATTCGGGCCGCTGGCATCTGCGGCGACATCAGAGCGAGGCGAGCTCTATCTCCGATTCAAGAGCGCCTTCGAGGCCGGCGACTGGGCCAGCGCCGAAGAGCGTGCCACTGCCTTGGTACGGTTGATTGAATCGAGCCAAGACGCAACTTCACGTGATCTCGTCAATCCAGTGACCAATCTCGGCACTGTTGCATTTCGACGCGGTAACCATGACATCGCAATCGGTCACTACCAGCGCGCAATCGCGCTGATCGACGGCGAAAAGGCCGGCGCCGACAGCTCGTTGATTCGGCCCTTGCACGGTCTCGGTGAAGCCCTGTTGGCCAAGGGCATGGCGAGTGAAGCCGTTACACCACTGAAGAGAGCGGTCGATTTATCCCGTAATGTCGATGGGCTTTTTAATTCAAGTCAAATCGACATCGTGGATGCCTTGATCGAGGCCTATGTGGCGACCGGTCAACTCGCGGATGCCGAGCGTGAGCATCAATATGCCTTCCGGGTCGCCGAAACCTCTTTCGGAAAAAACGATTTGCGACTGCTTGAACCGCTCGATCGCTACGCCCGTTGGTTCGAGTCCATCGGTCGTTATTCGACCGCCAGAGGACTGCATGCACGTGCGTTGCAAATGGCAGAACGACAGTCTGCTGATAAGCCCATCGTCGGCGTAGCGGCACTCCGTGGTCTCGCACGCACATGGCTGCTCGAAGGTATCTACGGACCCGAAGTTGAACCCGAGACGACGATTCGTGAGGCCAATGAGGCGAGCGGTCCGTTTCTTTCCTCCGCGGGTGCAGGCCGACTCAATGCTGATGGCGAGCGCGCCCTGCGGTTCGCGCTGAATATCATCACCGACAGTAAGCCGCGAGACGACAAGCTTTTCGCAGACACCTTGGTGCAGTTCGGCGATTGGTATTTGATCGCTGGCAGCACACAACGGGCACACGCCAATTATCTGGAGGCGGCGAAGGTGCTCGCCGAAATGAACGCCTCCGCGGAGCGCCTACTCGACAGCCCTCGCCTGCTCGTCTACCGAGCGCCAGCGGCATCGATCACGCGCTTCAAGCCAGATGACCCAACTCAACATACTTTGCACGACATCGAGTTCGCTCTGGACGTAGGTCCCGATGGAAAAGTGGTCGATGCCAAGGTGATCAGCTCAACCGCGCCGGAGGCGACGACACGTGCTGCACTGCTCGCAGCTCGAAAGGCTCGTTTCGGTCCGCGTGTAGCGGGCAACGAAGTCGTTGCCGCGAGCGGCGTGACGCTACGCGAGAAAGTATGGGTCAGGGCTGCGCCGTCGAAGAATTAGCGGCCCGGCGCGAAACCCGTATCGGCAACGCCTCAATGACCACTGAAGCGCTCGCTGCCGCCTCTGGCAACGCCTGCAAACTACGGCCGGCCGATAGCTCCTTAACGAGCGATAAAGAACCGACCTGAGTCAAAAACTTCGCCGCGGCATCTCTTTTGGCTGCCAAGGTCGCTGCCTCAATCGATTCTGACGAACCGAAGCCATCCGCCATGGCAGTGCCATATCCGGTCAAGGTCAGCGAGTCGTATCGCTCGCCGTTCGGTGTTCTGACATCGATTCGGTAACGAATACTGACCGCGACATATTCTCCGCCCGTCTCCTGCGCTGTCGCGAAGGAGTACTGCTCTATCTTTGGTTCAAAGACGGCCTGCAGGTCCGTGACGGCTCGCGCGGCGTCTAGATCAGCAAATTCCTGAACGTTGCCGAAGATAGACGAAAACAGGGTGCGTGCGAGACGCTGCTGACCTGTGCCGAGTACGACTTCCCAGGTCACGCCATTGCGAGTTTCAGAATGAACGAAGGATTTCTGCTCTGCTGTTAGCAACAAACCGACCTTAGCGGGAATCGGCTCAACGAGCGCCTTTGGCAATACGGGATCCGGTGTGATGACGACCCCACCGCAACCGGCGAGCAGGAGCATCGAAAACGCGATCAACCTCTGACTCAGCTGCCGCCGACACATGTCGTGACACCTCCGATGACCATGGTCATACCACAGGTTTTGACATTGGTGAGCCCGACGAAGGTTCCGTCGTTACGCTCACACATGGCTCGCATTAAGGCTGAGAATCGAATGTTTGTAAACGGGGTCATTCCAGGCGCCTCTGGAAATCCGACCGCATGAATTCGAACGCGACGTCGCCCGGTATCGTCCGGTCGATTAATTCGATCGACGGCATCAAGAGCGCCCTGAATCGTCTCACCGGTAAACTCATCACCTAGCACGTAAATGCTGATGCGCTTCTCAGCTGACCAGTAGTTTTTAATAGCAAGCTCGATACCGTCGGCTGGATTGGAGTCACTGAACGCGCGCCAGTTGCGCATTCTTTGCACGATATCGGCACGCAAATTGTTTGAATCGGTCAGCCAGCGCCCTCGCGTCCCGGCAAACAACTCTCGACCATTGTCATCGACGATCTGCAAACCTTTGAGTCGCGGATAGATATCGAGAATCTCGCGCATCACTTCCATGGCGGTCTCCCAGTGACCGCCTTGCATGCTGCCGGAAGTGTCTATGAGAAAAATGACGTAGTCACTGTCGACGGGAATTCCGCCGACTGCCTGCGTGTTGACTTTACGTCGCGCCTGCGACATCTGGAGCAGGCGCTGATTCTCAGCTTGCAGATCCTGAAACGCGGACAGCAGTTCATTCTCCACGATGTTACTGACCGCCGCCTCCTGACGAGAGGTGTCGTACTGACCGCGAAGGTTCGACATCTCCCCTGCCGCGCGCGCCAAATTGCGGCGCTCCTTTTGCAACAAATCAACTCGACCCTGCAGCTCGCGCTCGAGGCGCTCGGAGTCGCCTCGAATCACAAAAAGTTCTTCTTGGAGTTTCTTCAGCTGTTGCGCTAAATCGTTTCTCGATTTCTCGATGACCAGTGGTTGCCCAAACTCCGATAACACCAAAAGCAAAATGATGGCACCGAAGCCACAGCAAATGACATCGAGAAAAGACAAACTGAAAATTTCGGTGTCGCGTTGCTTGCGCTTCATCGCGGCGCCTCAGGGCCAATCCGGTGATGGCATCACAAAAGCACCTTTCGTCTGGCGCGCGAGCCCCCAGAATCGATGTGGTGCGGGTACGTCACCTTTCATTGGCAATAGGATCACGTCGATCGGCACATTGCGATTGATGCCTCGAACTGCCTCGTCGAATAGTTTTGCGCGAGCAGCCGCATCGACATATCGGCGTAATGCCGGCGGCGTAGCCCCTTGTGTCGGAAGACCGTCCGTCACCAAGACGATTTGATCCGGCGGTATTCGCATCGCTCGGGTGGCTTGCAATGCATTGATCAGACTCGTTCCACCGGTCGGCGAGAGCGAGCCCAGCGAGGACAACATCTTTTCTCGCACGGAGTCGTCATTACCCGAAAGCCACTCGCCTTCAGTGCCCGTCAAGAGAGGCTCGCTGGCAGTGTTGAACACATAGAATTGAAACTGAGACGACGACGGGATCTCGGAAATCAGCCAAGCGCCGATATCACCGGCTCTGCGCCATTTTGGCGCGGTCAACTGGGCTGTCGCAGCTGAATTTCTCAAGCGAAGAATATTCACCAAGTCGTCATCGAGCATGCTCGATGATCGATCGAACAACACCAAAATACGCTTACCTTTTAACGTAAGCCCAGTGATATACCGACGACTTGCCAAAGACTTTCCAGCACCGGCTCGTTCGGCGCGTGGCGTTTCGACTTTAGCGCTCGCTTCTAGACGCCGAGCGCTCTCCTCCAGAGCTTTGACATCGGCCTTGAGCTTCTCGATCCGCTCACGCTTGGCGACCGTGGTCGAATCGTAAATAAAGCTCTCTTCACGCTTTCGCTGCAGCTCTTCGATGAGCTGAGTGGCACGAGAGGTGGCCGACACCGTCTCACTCTCGGTTCGCTGCAAAGCATTCCTCAACTCGACCAAATTGCGCGCCCCACGGATGACCTCATCTTCTAAACGAGATACTTCCGCCGCGAGGTCCTCTGCTTTACGAGTGCGCTCGATGCCGCTCTGAGCACTGATGATGGTGTAGAAAAGTATGACGGCGCCAAAGCCGCAGCAAATGACGTCGAGAAAAGACAGGCTGAAAACTTCAACGCGCCGGCGCGCCATTGCCCGTCTCTATCGCTAGCAAGGTCAGCTCAATACCCGGATCACCGATTCGGATTCGATCACCTGTAAAGACCTCGGCACGCCCTAGCACTCGTTCATCGTTGAGCCACGTGCCATGACGACTATGATCGATCAACCAAGTGGTCAGCGTCTCGTGACGTAACGAACAATGCCAGCGAGAGACTCCTGCTAGCCCCTCTGGAAGAACGAGCCCGTTCGAGGCGACCGCGCGCCCGATCTCGATCGTCGCACCCGCCTCTAACGGTTTGACCTCGGTATTCCAGATCAGATGTGTCGGGCGCGTGCGCAGGGAGGTCGTCTGGGTAGACCCGATAATCCGCGCCTCGATCAACGGAGACGACCGAGGATATCCGCGTAACAACAGCACCTCATCGTCACCGCTTAAACGAGAAGTTTGTCGCGAGGCTGCGAGCGCGAGTTGCTCTGCATCGATTGCGACGACACGGCACCCGCGGAACTCCGCCAGCATGTCGGTAAAGCCGGGCAGGCTCAGGTCTTTCTCCATGACGAGCAAGTCGACACGTGATGCGGCAGGTCGTAGCTCGTGCAACATGCTGGACAGGTCGCGATAGATTGACGCGGCACTGACGGCGAACTGATCGCGCGTCAGCGTGATACTGCAATCGCCTCGCGGAGTGGGCAATGTAACCAAAACAGAGCCCTCTTCGGCAGCGCATCGCGCTGCGTCCCACAACAAACCAGAGAGACGGGTCTCTGAATCACGGTCGTACAGTGGATCGAAGCGATGCGAGAGCACCATCGATTCGGCAATCAGATCTGTCCATACTCGCCGCAGCGCGCGACGGCCACCGCGCTCGCGCTTTAATAGCGCTTGTCGGCGCACTTCGCCCTCCGTCGTCACGACACGAGCGACTGCGCCAGCCTCTTCCGCTATCTCGACGAACAATGCTGTTCCGTCAAAACCCAGCGAAGCGACAGCAAGTGCCGCGGCATCATGAAGTGCTTGAACCGAGAGCTTGTGCTGCTGCAGTTGCCTGAGCATCTCGGCGACTGAAGTGATGTCAGCGCTGATGGGGACCACAGCATGACAGGCCGTTTCGCTGCCAGCGAACGAGTCGAGAGCAACATCCTCTCTCTTGCCGTCGACTGCGACGACCGGAGTCTCGTTGCCGAGGTAAGTGCCGATCATCGTCACATACGAACCTGCAGGTTTCGGATGATCTTCTCATCCAGCCAAGTTTCGGTATCGAGAACTCGACGCTCCTGTACTCGCTGCAGTTGCTGCATCAGGAACATCAGTAAAATCGACAAAATCAGAGCGATGAGCGTTGAATTAAAGGCGACGCCGAGCCCCTCGGTCACTCCAGAGATATCTCCGGTGACGGCCTTGTGTGCTTGTGATAGCGCATCGCCGATACCGCGCACGGTGCCGATAAACCCAATTGCAGGAATGGCCCAGGCGATATAGCGCAATAGTGCGAGATCTGAATCGAGCCTTTCCGCTTCAGACTGGCAAATCCCATGAGCGACGGTTGAGGCATCTTGTACATTGCGGGTCGCACCAAATCGGGCCAGTGCCGCCATGAGAGCACGCGGAACCAGCGCCTCACGATCTGCCGCCGGTAAAGCTTCTAACTGACGGGTGTACTCGCGCGTATCTTCCGGAAGAATCCGCGTGCCATCAGGCAGACGCAGCACTTCGGCATGTAAAACTCGCAATTCGCGCTGCTGTGCAACGGCCTTGTAGCCAATAATCGCCAATGCCCAGAGCATCAGAATAATTTCGGCTTCCTGCTCGTAATCTTTGATGATGACGTAAAAAGAACGCTCGGCGACATAATTTGGATCGACAGCCATTCTTTCCCGATCGCCACGCAAAGTCGCCTCTGCGACCGGTCGTATGTGCAAGACATAGGCTGCATGTACAAATATCGTGACGATCAAAAGCGCCACGACGGTAAAAAGAAATTCGTTCGGCAGTTTCTTGTTCATATGTCGACCGGTAGGCTGATATTGTTATCGGCGGAGTCGCGATACTCAGGCGATTCCTCATCAGAGATCTTGGGTTGAGGCGCACGCCTCTCTGTCGGCTCCGCTTCGTTAGTCTCCACGGTCTGCGCCAACGCTCTTAACATCATGACCGACGCCAACCAGCAAACCAGCGCGCTGATCGCCGTCAGCCAAATCAAACGCCATGTTCGGCTCTGACTACTCTGCATATC
>JBDKJA010000014.1:0-22885 GCA_039796795.1 Pseudomonadota bacterium | reverse complement strand
AGGATCGTCGGATGCGAATTGGTCAACAACACGAGACGCTTGCCGCGCAAGCGCAGCTCCTCGAGAAAACGCCGCGCACCCGGCAACCAGGCGACGCGATTCGCCTCCTCGCGGTGCACGGCCGCGATGTCGATGTCGAGCTGCTCGCTCCAATAATCGATCGAGTACCACTGCAGCGTTCCCTGCACCCGATGAAATCGCGGCGCGAGCACAGCATGAGTTTCGGCCAGCGAGAGTCCTTCTCGTTCGGCGTAGATCTCAGGCACGCGAGCGAGCCAGATGTAGTTATCGAACGCGAGATCGAGCAAGGTGCCGTCGAGATCGAGCAACACGGTGTCGATGGCAGACCAATCAGGCGTATCGGCAGTGAGGATATCCATGCCGGTATGATACCCGCCGGATGATTGCCGACCTGCACCTTCACAGCCATCACTCCGACGGCAAACTCACGCCGGCGGCGCTCATGCAATGGGTGGCCGAACGCGGCGTCACACTCGCCGCACTGACGGATCACGACACGGTGCGTGGCTGTGCGGAGGCAGAGCAGACCTGCGCTACTCTCGGGATTGGCTTCGTGCCCGGAGTCGAGATCACGGCAAGCTGGCAAGGTCAGGAATTGCACATCCTGGGTCTCGGCATTGATCCGGCGAGCGAAGCGCTCAACCTTCATCTCTCGACGGTTCGCAAGTTGCGCCATGCTCGGCTAATCGAAATCGGCCGCAGACTCGAACGCAAGAAGCAACTCGTCGTCGGCGAGGCGATCGAAGAGCTCTGCAGCACGCATGACAGCCCAACGCGGCTGCATTTGGCGAGGCTCTTGGTCGAGCGCGGCGTTGCGAAGGACATCGCACACGCTTTCGATCATTGGCTCGGGCGCGGTCAGGCGGGCTACGCACCGGCGGAGTGGCCTGCGCTCGAGACCACAGTCAAAGCCATTCGCGACGCGAGCGGCCAGCCGGTTTTGGCTCATCCGCATCGTTACAAAATCAGTGCAGGCGCCCTGCGTCGCCTGCTCGCCGAGTTTGGCCGTGTCGGAGGGCTCGGCATGGAGGTCAGTGTGGGCGGCATGAGCAATAACGATTTTGATCGCCTGACTCACCTCGCCCGCACCAACGGACTGGTCGGCTCCACGGGCTCGGATTTTCACGATCCCGCCATTCCGTGGAATCCGCCCGGCCGCTTCGCTAAGCTACCGCCCGACCTTGAACACGTCGCGGCGCGGCTCCAGAGATGACGGACGAAACCGACAAAATCGACCGCGAACTCTTTCGCAACATCGAAAAACTGCGCCAGTTACGCATCGAGCATCGCGATCTCGACGAGGTGATTGCGCGTCTGTCGATGGATATCCACGTTGATGAGATTCAGTTGAAGCGGCTCAAGAAACGCAAGCTCATGCTGAAGGATCAGATCGAACGTTATGGTAGCCACCTGATTCCCGACCTGAACGCCTGAGGAACGAGTGATGAACGAAAATACGGTGGCATCCTCAAAGTTGCTCGTCGAACTACTCAGTGGTGATGGTCTCAACGAGGCGATCGCCATTTTGATCGTCATCGCGATCGCCATGATCGCGGGTCGCCTCGCCAAGGCTGCTTTAGCGCGTATCGGTCACGATATGCGGATCAAGCCCTGGACGGGGCGGCTGATCGAAACGGCCGCGATCCTGACGCCCTATCTCGTTGCCGTCATCTTGATTGGTATCGCCGAGAACGCGGCGCGGCAGTTCGGCATGGCGTACAACGTACTGGCGCTGACCTCACAGCTGGTCGTGGCACTGGGCGTCGTTCGCATCGCGGTGTACTGCCTGCGTCTATTGCTCGGCGACACCAGTCTCGTCGCACGTTGGGAGACCCGAATCACGCTCGTGCTGTGGCTGGGTCTCGGCTTCGAACTGCTTGGTTGGTTCAATTGGCTAGAAAACACGCTCGATGCGATTGACCTGCTGCCCGGCAAGTCGGTGTTCAGTTTGTGGACTTTGCTCAAGGGGCTCATCGTCATCACCGCCTTCGTGGTGATCACGAGCGTGATTGCTCGAGCGATCGAGCGTCGCGTCATGTCGATTGAGACGCTGGCGCCATCGACCCGAGTCGGCATCAGCAAATCCGCTTACTTCCTGCTCATCAGTCTCGGCATTTTGCTCGGTATCAATGCGGCAGGTGTCGACTTGACCGCCCTCACCGTGTTGACGGGTGCAATCGTTTTCGGCCTCGGCTTCGGCATCCGCGACATCACAAGCAACTTCGTCAGCGGCTTCGTGCTGCTCATGGACAAGTCGATCAAGCCGGGCGATGTCATCAGCTTTACCCAGCACACCGGCACCACCTCCGAGAACTTCGGCTGGGTACAAGAGCTGCGCGGTCGCTACGTCGTCGTGCGCGATCGCGACGGTGTGGAGTCCCTCGTGCCGAACCAGAATCTGATCATCAACTCGGTCATCAACTGGAGTTACTCCGATCAGCGCGTGCGTTTAAGACTGCCGGTGATGATCAGCTACGACGACGATCCGGAACTCGCACTCGAACTCCTGATCAAGGCCACCAGCGATCATCCGCGCATTCTGCGTGACCCGGGTCCGGTATCGCGCCTGATGTCTTTCGAGAACTATGGCATGAAGCTCGAAGCGCGATTTTGGATTCGTGATCCCATGAACGGCGTCAATAACGTTCGGTCGGATGTGAACCGCAAGATTTGGCAGCTCTTCAAAGAACACGGCATCAAGATTCCCGTTGCGCAGCAGGAAGTGCGCGTACTGGAGCCCGGCGCGATCATCGCACGTCCGGGGAGCCACTCAGACGATGCCGATCCGCGCGGGTAAGGTACTGATCCCCGACGACGAACTGTCGGTCGCCTTCGTGCGCTCCGGCGGACCGGGTGGGCAAAACGTCAACAAGGTCTCATCGGCCGTGCAACTGCGCTTTGACTTGCAGGGATCATCAGCGCTGACCGAGACGGTCAAGCAGCGTTTGCGTCGCCTTGCGGGTCGACGCCTGACTGACGAAGGCGCGATTTTGATCATCGCGCGCACGCAACGCAGCCAGGAACAAAATCGTCGCGAAGCGGAAGATCGCCTTGCGCAATTGGTCGAAGCGGCGTTAATCGAGCCCAAGAAACGACACGCCACCAAACCGACTCGCGCTTCAAAAGTACGACGCCTCGACAGCAAGACTCGTCGCAGTGGCATCAAGCGCGGTCGCGGCAGAGTCAGCCACGACGACTGACACTCAGGCGTGGGTGACCTGCAAAATGCTGTGACGGATCTGCTCCGACAGCACGTACTCGGCGTCCGCTGCCACGCGCTCAAGAACCACGTCGAAGACGAGTAGACCCGCCTCGTCGCTGCGGATTACCGATCGCTTAATCAGCAGAGCAATAAATTGATCGAACATCGCACGATCGGAAAATTCCGGTGAATTGAAGCCGTAAAGCATATTGATGCGCTGCGCCATCAGCTGACAACGCTCGGATAAGGCCTTGGCCGTCAACACACCGGAACCAGCATGCGTCAGCGTTGCGATGGCGAGGTAATACCGCTCGATCGTTTGGACCGATGCTTGTGCCAGCAACGAGAGTTGAATCGCCTTCGGCGAACTGGGCGGCGGTCGACGCCAGACATCACTGCCTTCCACCCGCTCCAGCACACCAAGTTGTGCCAATACCCCAAGCGTCTCATCCACAACTTGGGCAAGCTCGGTCTCAGTCCACTTGAGAAACAACTCCGCGGCTACGTACGGATAGATACGCCAGGCGAGACGCTGGATATCTTCGGTTCGGACCGAGGTGTTGCTGATGAACGCACAAGCAATCAGTGATGGCAAAGTAAACAAATGGGCGATGTTATTGCGGTAGTACGCCATCAAAACCGCCATCTCGTCCTCGATACGAACGACATCACCGAGTTTGTGCGTCTGCCGCTGCAAAATCTTCATCGATTCGCCATAGGCAACAATCTCAGCACCATCGAGCGTCGTCACCGTAACCCGACTGTCATATGGCTGACTTTTGAGTAACGCCAGATAAAGATCGAGTTGTCGTATGAGATCCTGCGCCACCATCGCCTGTCTCGGCATCGCTAACAGCGTGATGGCCAACAGATTGATCGGGTTGACGGCGGCAGCTGCATTGATGTTGCGCATCACTTGATGCGCCAGCTGTTCGACGAGTGGTCCCACCCAAGGTGCACGACCCTCCTCATCGAGCGGCAAGGATCGCCAATCGCGATCTTGCCGTGCCAATAATTCCTCGAGATGGATGGGCTCGCCGACGTTCACGTGCACTCGGCCAAACTTCTCGCGCAGCACTCGCAGTGCGCGGAACAAATCACCGATGCTCTCTTTGCTCTTCGGACGACCGGAGAGCTCGCCCACATAGGTACCCGCCTCGACGATACGCTCGTAACCGAAATACACCGGCAAGAAAACCACGGGTCGACGAGGGTCCCGGAGAAAGCTGCGTACGGTCATCGACAACATGCCCGTCTTCGGCTGCAGCAAGCGCCCAGTGCGCGAGCGACCGCCCTCGATGAAATATTCAATCGAATGCCCGCGCGCCATGATCGTCGCGAGATATTTCATGAAGACGGCCGTATAGAGCGTGTTACCCGCGAAGCTGCGCCGCAAGAAAAAAGCACCGCCCTTGCGCAGAAAACGCCCGACGACCGGAATATTCAGATTGATGCCGGCGGCAATATGCGGCACCGCATACCCTTGCTTGTAGATCACGTACGAGAGCAGCAGGTAATCCATGTGACTGCGATGACAGGGCACGAAGACTACTTCGCAATCTGGCCCAATCTGCCTCAGCGTCTCGGCATGATTGAAGCTGACACCGTCGTAGAGACGATTCCACAAACGTCGCAGCGCACCTTCCATCAGATTGATGAAGACGTGCGAATAATTAGCCGCAATCTCCTCAGCGTAGTCGCGCGCGTTCAGCAAGGCCTTGCGTCGCGCGAGCTGCTTGGACCGGGCCTCTGCGGCCACAGCCGAACGTACGGCTCGCGTCCGCAGTACTTGAGCGACGATCGTTCGACGATGCGACAGATCCGGACCGATGCGAGCCGCGCGCTGCTTTCGGAAGGCCGCACGCTGCTGCCGCGTCAGGCGAGAGGCCTGCACGGTCACCGAACCAGATTCTTCCAGAAGACCTCGTAAGCTCACCGGCTCGCCAATCTCGATCAAGGTGAAGCGGCCATTGAAGAGAACTTGCAGGCACTTTCGAAAGCCACCGGTGAGTGCCCAGTTCTCCGACAGGAGCAGTCGCCACCACGAGCCCTCTTTCTCAGGCGCTCGACCCCAATACACGGCAACGGGCACGAGCCGCACATCGAAGCTTGGATCCGCCCGAACGACCTCGATCAGTCGAACGAGCTCACCTGGCGCACGGCGCTCGATGCGGGCATCAAAAAAACCGCGCGGCTGTAACAAAGGGATCGCGGCCCGCACCGTGTCCTTGCCACGACCAATGAGGCGACCAGACGGTCGTGGCAAGCCTTGGCGAGCACACAAATTTTCAAGCACAGCCACATCGGTCGAACTGCGTCGCTCGAGCAAATAACACACGGGAGCCGCTCGCTGCGCACCGATGGTGCCGAGCACCGCCTCGGGTCGCACCTCGGGTTTTACCCAGCGTGCGAGCAGCCAACGCAACGGCGCGATCATGGAAACCCGCGCAGGAAGCCGTCGAGCCAAATCTGAATCCGCGGCAAAGATTCGTGCAGACGATGTCCGTCGTTGACGACATGCAGAGTCGCACCCTGCGCTCGAGCGAAACGGATGCCGATCTCTACCGGCACGATATCGTCGTTCCAACCATGCACCACCGTCGTGGGGCATGCCGCACATCCGGGTGTTGGCGGTAAACCGGGTAATTCGAACGCGGGAGCCATCAAAAATAACCCTCGCGCCCGACTCGGTACCGATCCCGCAACGGCCAAAAAGCCGCCAAGACTCGAACCCACGTGTACCGCCGGCGGCAACTCGCGTGACACCATCAATAATTTCTCGAGCCTGCCTTCGACGGTCTCGAGGCCGCGATAGTCGACCGACTCGCACTGCCAGCCAAGATCACGTGCCGTCTGGGCCAACGCGACAATCTTCGTCCCCCAGGGCTCCGAGTCTTTGCCATGCGAGAAGATCAGCTGCCGAGTCATCGCGCACCCTCAACCTGAGCGAGCTCACCCTGCCAGTTGGCGCCGATCGGCAAAGCGTTGCGAACACGGCTAGCTCTCGCCACTACGGCATCAAAAGTTTCGATGCCACGCGACACAGCAAGCGGTACCCCTCGCGGCTCGTGACTCACTCGCGAGACGGCAGTCCAATCGATGCTGTCACCCTGCGCTTTCAATCGCTTTTCGAGACGTGCCGCTAGAGCGCGAGTTAATAACTTTTGTCTCGCCGTTTTCCAGTTACGCGGATCGTCCTCGAGAACGTCGAACGCCTGCAGCATCAGCTGCCCTTGATGCCAACCGAAGACGAAGGGCTGATTGACGACCGTGACCTTGGTTCCTGATCCCACGAGGTCATATAAAAATTCGACATCCTCAGGGAACATACGAATGCAGCCGTGACTCGAACGCAGTCCGACGCCTGCCGGTTTGTTGGTGCCGTGAATCAGATAACCGGCCCAGCCGAGATACATTGCGCGGGTGCCGAGTGGATTGTCGGGGCCTGCGGGCACGACGGCCGGCAAGATTTCGCCATTCTCTCGATGTTCTCGACGTACGCCCGGCCCCGGTCGCCAACTCGGATTTTTTGCCATGCGCGTGATGCGGGTTGATCCAACGGGCGTCGCCCAACCGACACGCCCGATGCCAATCGGGAAGGTGTAGACGATCGGACTCTCGCCCTTAACGACCTTCGGAAAATAAAACAGGCGCATCGCGGCGAGATTGATGACGACGCCCTCACGCGGGGCATTCGGCAACAAGTGCTGCGTCGGCAGCACGATCTCACGACCCTCACCAGGCAACCACGGATCGACGCCGGGATTCGATCGTACGAGCTCTTCGTAGCCCACGTTGAAGCGACGCGCGAGATCGACAAAGGTGTCGTCGTGTTCGGCTCGGGTGACCTGTACGGTTCCGATGAGATCGCTGCCCTCCATCGGCAACTCGAAACGATGCAGACTCACTGCATAGGGCAACGCTTCCTCAACCTTGGGCGGTGGCGCAACCCAGGTCGTCTCGCGTTCACGATCGATGCTGACGCAGCCGGCCAGCGCCAAAACGCACAAGCCCAGAGTCCATCGAAGAGAACGGCTAGAGACTCGCATGGTTGGCGAGATTACAGCAGGATGGGGCGATTCGGCTGCTCGTTGCGATCGCCACCCTCGTGAGGGAAATGGCGTGCCAAGAGCGAGGCAACGCCCTCGACACCGGCAACAGCCCCTTCACGAAAACGCCCGGCGCTAAAGTGTGTCTCCATTTGTTGACACACTGCCTGCCACTCAGCCGCGGACACCTTTGCTGCGATACCCCGATCCGCAATGATTTCGACGTCGTGCTCAGCCATCAGCAAGTAAATCAGTACGCCGTTGTTGTTGGCCGTATCCCAAATTCGATATTGGGCAAAGACCTCCACTGCGCGCTCGCGCGGTGTGCGATTTGCGAGCAACGCGGGAATATCGAGCGCAGTCTCAATCACAAAACGAATCTCGCCCGCATGCCTTGCTTCCACTTGAGCAATCGCCGCTTCGATGGCCGACAACGCATGTGCCGGAAAGCGCCGTCGCGTCATCAGCGGCGTAGCAACGAGGTTGGCGATCCAGCGGCGAAACTTCATACCGGTTTACCAGCGTCCCGACGCGCCGCCGCCGCCAAAGCCACCACCGCCACCGCCGAAACCACCCCCAAAACCACCACCGCCGAATCCTCCGCCACCAAACCCGCCATCCCACCGGCCGCGTCGACCTCGGGAATTGAACGCGCTCGCTGGAACCGCTCCGAGCACCAAGGTCAGGAAGAAGGCGCCGAGCGCCGCCAAAATCACGGCAAATAGCGCGCTGCCTGCGAACCAAACGACGGCACCCACGAGACCGCCTGTCGTGAGCGATCCGAACAACCGCCCGAACACTTTTCGCAGCGCCGCACCGACGAAGAACACGAGAATGAAAAGCAGACCGAACAGATCACCAGGCGCATTGCCCGTTTTACCGTTCCAACTCGGCTGCGGCTCGGGCAAGGGCTCACCATCAGCAACCTGAATCATGCGCTCGACCCCGAGTGCAATACCGCCCGGATAATCGCCCGCGCGAAACGCCGGAACGATGGCTTCGTCAATGATTCGATTCGAGACGAGGTCAGTGAGCGCGCCCTCAAGACCGCGACCCACCTCGATGCGCACTCGTCGATCGTCCACGGCAACGATCAATAAAGCGCCATCATCTACGCCTTGACGCCCGAGCTTCCACGCATCGACGACACGGATGGAATACTGCTCGATTTCTTCGGGAGCAACCGTCGCGACCGTCAGGACCGCGATTTGCGTGCCCTTGCGCGTCTCGAACGCCGTGAGCAAGGCCTCGAGCTCGGCCTCTTGCTGCGCTGAGAGCACGCCGGCCTGATCGGTGACGCGCGCCGTAAGCGCGGGTATCGCCTGCAATTCGGTCTGCGCCCTCGCCACAGGCGCGAACGCCATCGCCGTCAGTAGAGACGGCAACAGCAGGCCGAGCACTCTAGAAACGCGTTGAATCACTGCGCTGGTGCAGGTGTACCAAAATCAACCGTCGGGGCAGCCGAGATAGCCTCTTCGTTCTCGACGGTGAAATTGGGTTTCACCTCGTAACTGAAGACCATCGCCGTCAGGTTTGACGGGAAGCGACGAATCGTCCCGTTGTAGGCCTGAACTGCCGCAATGTAACGATTGCGGGCGACAGCGATCCGATTCTCAGTGCCCTCGAGCTGCGCCTGCAGATCACGGAAATTTTGATCGGACTTCAACTGCGGATAGTTCTCGCTAATCGCAAGCAAGGTTTTCAGGGCACTCGTCAACTCGCCCTGCACTTTCTGATAACGCTCGAGCGCGACCGGATCGTTGACGAGTTCGGGCGTGATCTGAATCGAGGTGGCGCGAGCACGCGCCTCGGTGACGCCAACCAGCACCTTCTCTTCCTGCGCCGCAAAACCTTGCACGGTTCTGACAAGATTCGGAATCAAGTCGGCGCGCCGCTGATACTGGTTCACGACCTCGGACCACGCGGCCTTCACCGCTTCGTCCTGATCCTGGATGGTGTTGTAACCACAACCACTGAGAGCGAGCGTTGCAACTGCCACGCAAGCCACCAAAAGGCGTTTGAGCATCGATTTCATGGGCAAGTGTCCTCAGGCACGATCACCAGATTTTCACCCTTTCGGCAGGCTCGCGGTAGAGCCGATCGCCGGGTTTGACTCCGAAAGCGTCATAAAACTCGGTCATGTTGGTCACCACACCGTTGCAGCGATACTCGCTCGGGCTGTGCGAGTCGGTGATCAGTCGCGTACGGAGTTCGTCATCGCGATATTTGCGGCGCCAGACTTGCGCCCAACCGAGGAAGAACCGCTGTGGCCCAGTGAAGCCGTCGATGACCGGGGCCTCTTTGCCACCGAGTGAAATCATATAAGCGCGATACGCCACAGCCAGGCCCGATAGGTCGCCGATATTTTCGCCGAGCGTCAGATCGCCGTTGATGGAGCGGTCGCTGACAGGCTTGTACTGGCTGTACTGCGCCGCCAACCGTCCGGCGCGCTCTCGGAAGCGCACGTTGTCATCGAAGGTCCACCAATCGCGCAAGTTGCCCTCACCATCGTATCGACGACCCGAGTCGTCGAACCCGTGACTGAACTCGTGCCCGATCACGCCACCGATGCCACCGTAATTGACCGCGTCATCGGCGAGCGGATCGAAAAACGGAGGCTGCAGAATTGCAGCCGGGAACACGATCTCGTTCATCGGTGGGCTGTAGTACGCGTTGACCGTTTGCGGCGTCATGAACCACTCGTTTCGATCAACGGGTTGATCAAGCCGCGATATCTGTCTCGCAAACTCAAATTCATTGACTCGTCGCAAATTGCCGAGCAGATCACCGGCACGGATCTCAAGCGCCGTGTAATCGCGCCATTGATCGGGATAGCCGACCTTGACGGTAAATCGTGCGAGCTTGCGCTTGGCCTCAAGCTTCGTGTCGGCGCTCATCCATTCAAGTTCGTCGATCTTGACGTCGAACGCTTGCCGCAAATTAGCGACGAGTTGTCGAATGCGCTCGCGCGCCTCCGGACGGAAGTTCTCTTCGACGTAGGCGCGACCGGCGATCTCGCCGACGGTGCGATCAAGGAGATTCACGCCGCGACGCCAGCGCGGCTGCTGCTCCTGCACACCACGCAGCGTGCGCTCCCGAAAATCGAAGCGTGCCGCGTCGAACTTGGCGGGCAGGAACGCAGCACTGCCGTCGAGCAAGCGGAAGCGAAAATAAGCGCGCCAGTCTTCGACGGACGTCTCACGCACGATCCGCGATGCCTCGCGCAGATAACTGGGTTGACGTACGTCAATCGCTTGAATTTTCGTCGAATCGACCCCGAGACCTGCGACGAATGCAGTCCAATCGAAGGCCGGCGCGAGCGTCGCCAATTCTTTGATGGTCGTCTTATTGTAGGTCTTCAGCGGATCGCGATTCTCGACACGAGTCCAATGTTGTTGCGCGAGCGACGTTTCGATGGCCAGCACTCGCGCAGCCTTGGCCGACGCATCGGGCGTGCCCGATAAAGCCAACAATTGTTCGGCGTAACGGACGAAGGCTTCTCGGAATTTTTGATTCCGCTCATCCTGCGCGAGGTAGTACTCGCGATCCGGCATGGTCAAACCGCTCTGCCCGATGCCGGCAATGTAGCTCGAGGAGTTCTTACGATCCTGACCAACGTAGAAGCCGATCGGCGCACCACCGCCGAGACGCTGTGCGCGTCCCATGTATTCGAAGACCGCTCGAGCGTCACTCAACGAGTCGATACGCGCGAACTCCTCTTGTAGCGGTGCGAGTCCGCGCTGCTCGATGCCCTGCTCGTCCATGTAAGCCGCGTAAAGATCGCCGAGCTTTTGCCGATCTGAACCCGGCGCTTTCTTAGCATCGGCCGCAGCCGCTTCGGCGAGGGCGCGCAACGCGGCGATGGCATCGTCTTCGAGTTTGCTGAAGGTGCCGTAATTCGAGCGGTCTGCCGGAATCTCGGTCTTGGCTAGCCAAGTGCCGCCCGCGAATCGATACAAGTCGTCTTGCGGACGCACCGAACGATCGAAACCAGCGAGATCCAGCCCTGATCGCAGACTCGCTGCGGTATCCGCAGCCCATGAGGCCGACGCGCTCGTACACAGCCAGCCGAAAGCGACAAGTCCTGCAACCCAACCACGATGACGACGCATACGGTGATTCTCCAAGGCCGTTCGAAAAGGCCGACAGGTTACCTGTTTCCGATGCCGTCGGTATGCTTGCGCCCGTGTCTCGATATCGTCCCCCAACTCGCCCGGGTTCCAAGTTCATCACGACCGAGGGTCACGCACGCCTGGTCGCGGAGCTTGACCAACTCTGGCGGATCGAGCGACCGGCGGTAACGCGTGCCGTGAGCGAAGCCGCTGCTCAGGGTGATCGGTCGGAAAACGCGGAATACACCTACGGCAAAAAACGTCTGCGTGAAATCGACTCGCGCGTGCGCTTCTTACGCAAGCGCCTCGAGGGCATGGTCGTGGTCTCCAGCCCGCCTGCAGAGGTGCAGCGCGTTTTCTTCGGTGCGTGGGTGACGCTGGAAGACGATCGTGGCGCCGAGAGCTGCCATCGCATCGTGGGCCCGGATGAATTCGATCTGGCGCCCGCTTACATCAGCATGGATTCGCCGCTAGCCAAAGCCCTGCTCGGCAAGCGGCTCGACGACGAGGTTCACGTCGAGACGCCGACCGGTCGGCGTCTCTTCGTGATCCTCGCGATCGATTACACGGGCGTCAAACCACCCGCACGTTCTTGAACTGCCACGGATCCTCGCGGTCGAGATCCTCCGTGAACAAACTCTCGCGACCCGTGAGCGGATTCCAGTCCGTGAATTCGCCGACGACAGGGCCGAGATAAGGCATGCAGATTTCGAGATTGCGGCGATAGTCCATTTCGTCCGGCTCGACGATGCCGCGACGCGGATTTTCCATCGCCCAAATGACACCCGAGAGGACGGCCACACATACCTGCAAACTCGTTGCATTGTTGAACGGGCAAAGCTGGCGCGCCTCGTCGATCGACAGTTGCGAGCCATACCAGTAGGCATTTTTTGCATGCCCCGCCAACAGCACGCCGAGCTCGTCGATACCACCTGAGGAGATTTCATCCATCAAGATGCGCTGTGCGCTCTGCATGACGAAGTTACGCCCGGCAAATTCATGCACCGAGAGCACCGCGTCGTCACAGGGGTGATAGGAATAATGCACGGTCGGGCGATAGCTAACCGTCTCGCCTTCTTTGACCGTCAAATAATCAGAGATTGAGATCGACTCACCGTGCGTGATCGCAAAACCGTGGAAGTGGCCCGCTTTCGGGGTCCACGTCCGCACACGCGTCGAGGCACCGGGTCGTGAGAGAAAAATGGAAGAGCCGCGACCGAAGTCGTATCGATTACCATCTGCGGGGAAATGGCGCTCGTGCGAACCCCAGCCGAGCTCGCAGGGCTGACAGCCCTCGCTGACGAAGCCATCCACCGACCACGTGTTCACAAACTCATCGACGCGTTTGCGAACGGGTGAGACTTGCGTATCGCGCTCTGCGATGTGAATGACCTTCACGTTGAGCTGTTTTGCCAACACCGCCCAACCCTCTCGCGAGTTGGGCTCGTCGACTTTGACTCCCGTTGCCGCAGCGATATCGAGCATGGCCTTCTTGACGAAGTGCGAAACGAGACCCGGGTTCGCGCCATGGGTCAACACAGCCGTTGGGCCACCTTTTTTCGAATCACGGAGGGCGAGAGCCGCCTCACGCAAGGCGTAGTTGGTCCGACGCGCCGCAGACACGCTCTTGTCGGTGTAGCCACCGGGCCACGGCTCAATGCAAGTATCGAGATACATCGCGCCGCGCTGCTGACAGAACTCGATCAGCGCGATTGAAGAAACATCGACCGATACGTTAACGAGGAAATCGCCCTCGCCCACGAGCGGCTCGAGCAAGGCACGCAAATTATCTGGCTTGATGGGTTGAACGATGAACTTCACGCCGAAATGGCGTGCCACATCGATACCACGTTCATCGGCAGAAACGATGGTGATGCGGTCGGCACTGGTGCCGATGTGCCGCAGCACGAGCGGCAAGACGCCTTGCCCGATGCTGCCAAAACCCACAAAAACGATACGGCCAGAAAAATTAACGTGAACCTTGTGATCGTTCATGATGCTCCTTGGAGATTGAAAAAACGGCGGTTAGCCGATACGCCAAGACGGCGGCACGGTTTGCTCGTACCCCGGCAAGGATTCGATACGCTGCAACCAGCGGCCGAGGGCCGGGTAGTTTGCCTCGATTGGCAGGAAACGTCCCGCCAAATCTTGTGCTTCAGGCCGCGTCAGGGCGCGACGGAGCAGCTGGATCGCCGGAAATATCACCATGTCGATCGCGCTGTAATCTTCGCCCACGATCCAATCGAAGCGCGAAACACGCATTTCGATGGTACGCGCCTCGCGCGCCACAACGTGCATGGCGTCGGTCAAAGCATCACGCGACAGTGGCCGCTCCTCGTCAGCGGGGCTTGATGAGCCCAGCAGGGTGCGACAAATGCCCATGATGTGCGGCTCGGTGTACGCCTGAAATTCTTCGATCACCCGCAGGATGACGGCTGCCTCTTCGGCGGTCCGACCGAAGATCGAGGGCTCGGGATATTTACGATCGAGGTAGTACAAGACCGCAACCGACTCGAACACCACATAGCCGTCGTCCTTGAGCACCGGCACTCGACCGCGCGGATTCATGGCCAGCATCTGCGGCGATTTTTGCTCTTGGAACTCGAGTTGCAGTCGATGGCCCTCGAACGGCAGCCGCTTGTGCGCAAGCGCCAGCAGCACCCGCCACGAGTAAGGACAGCCGCTCGCCCAATAGAGATCCATCGCCATCGCGGGATTGTAACGGTAACAGTCTGGCCGGAGAATTCGCGCCTGTCCCAAGGAGGTCTCATGACACTTCGCACTTTGGTCGACGTCGACACCCTGGCCGCCCACTTGGACGACCCGAGTTGGGTCGTACTCGACTGCCGCTTCGAACTCACCCGACCGACTTGGGGCGAGGAAGGTTTTGCCGCAGGCCACATTCCAGGCGCGCAATATGCGCACCTCGACCGCGACCTCGCCTCCGCGCCGACCTCCACCTCGGGACGTCACCCGTTGCCGGCCCCAGAAACCTTCGCCGCCTTGGCGCGCCGATGGGGCATCAACGCCGATACACAAATCGTTGTGCACGATCAGGCTAGCGGCGTCTATGCCGCGCGCGCTTGGTGGTTATTCCGCTGGCTGGGTCACGAGTCGGTGGCTGTCTTGCGAGGCGGCCTCGCCGCTTGGACCGCCGGTGGGCGCTCGCTGACCACGGCAACCTCTTCGCGTGCGACCGGCAACTTCGTCGCTCGTCCACAGCCAAACTGGACCGTGGCCGTGGATGACGTGCTCGAGGCCGTCGAGTCGCATCGACTGCACGTGGTCGATGGACGCGGCGCAGATCGTTTCGCCGGGCGAAACGAAACGATGGACCCGGTCGCAGGACACGTACCGGGCGCAGTTAATCATCCGTTCGCGAGCAACTTCGCCGCCGATGGCACGTGGTTGCCCGAAGCGGAACTGCGCGCCCGTTGGGAGAAAACACTACGAGGCCGCCCCGCGAACGAAGTCGTCACCATGTGCGGCTCGGGCGTGAGCGCTTGTCTTAATCTGCTGGCACTCGAAACACTCGGCATCCACGGCGCACGTCTTTACACGGGCTCTTGGAGCGAGTGGGTTCGTGATCCGTCGCGTCCAGTGGCTACAGGAGTGGCTGCATCTTGAACAAACCCGCTTGGTCGGTGACCGATTCGGTCGAGCTCTATCACGTCAACGCCTGGGGACAAGGCTACTTCGGCATCAACGATGCCGGCCACGTCACCGTGCGCCCCGAGCAGATCGCGGGTCGCGAGATCGATTTATTTGAAGTCGTGCAGGGCTTGAAAGCGCGCGAGCTGACGACACCCGTCGTCGTACGCTTCTCCGGCATCCTCGCGCATCGCTTACGCAAGTTGAATGAAGCCTTTGCGCGCGCGATTGCCGAAAACGACTACCGCAACCGCTATGCCGCGGTCTTTCCGATCAAGGTGAATCAGCAGCGCCTCGTGGTCGAAGAAGTCTATCGATACGGCGCAGAATTCGGCTTCGGCCTCGAAGCGGGCAGCAAACCGGAACTACTCGCTGTGATGGCGATGACCGAAAACTCGCCGGATCGACTCATCGTCTGTAACGGCTTCAAAGACGACAGCTACATCGAAACGGCGATGCTCGCGACTAAACTCGGTCGCACGATCGTTCCCGTGGTCGAGAATTTTTCCGAGCTCGATCTCATCCTCAAACATGCCGATCGACTCGGCGTGAAGCCCAAGATCGGCATCCGCGTGAAACTCGCGAGCGAGGGCTCGGGTCGATGGCGCGACTCCGCAGGTGAGAAGTCGAAGTTTGGCCTCTTCATTACGGAAATCCTCGAAGCGGTCGACGTATTGAAACGTCGCGGCATGCTCGATTGCCTGAAGCTCGTGCATTGCCATCCGGGCAGTCAGCTGCAGGATATCCGTCGCGTCAAAGAAGCGATCAATGAACTCGCGCACGTCTACGCCGAACTCAAGCTGCTGGGAGCCGGACTCGAATACATCGACGTGGGTGGTGGTCTCGGCGTGGATTACGACGGTTCCGGCACCAACTATGCCTCGTCAATGAATTACGACATGCAGGAATACGCGAGCGACGTGGTCTACCGAGTCGCGAGTGTCTGCAACGCCCGCGGCATCGAGCATCCCGTCATCGTCAGCGAATCGGGCCGCGCGATCGCGGCGCATCACAGCGTGCTCATCTTCAATACGCTCGGCACCTCGGCACTGGATCAGTTCCACGTCACCGGCCGCGAAGATCAGCAGTATGCAGACCGACAGCTTCCGCAACCTGTGCAAGACTTGCTCGGCGCTTATCGCGAGGTGAGCGATCGCACGCTCGTCGAATGCTGGCACGATGCGCTGACGGCGCGCGAACAGTGCTTGCAGATGTTCAAGCTTGGCTTGTTGTCGCTCGAGTTTCGTGGTTTGGCAGAGCGTCTTTATTGGGCGACCTGCGCGAAGATCCGCGACCACGCGCGCAAACTCGAAGAGACCCCAGAAGAGCTCGAAGATCTCGAGAACATCCTCTCGGACATCTACTTCTGCAACATGTCCGTGTTCCAATCGCTTCCCGACAGTTGGGCGATCGATCAGCTCTTTCCGATCATGCCCATCCACCGCTTAGAAGAGTGCCCACAGCGTCGCGCCGTACTCGCCGACATCACTTGCGACTCCGACGGCAAGATCGATCGCTTCGTCAGCCATCGTGAAGTGAAGCGCACGCTCGAACTGCACGAGTACCGCGCCGGTGACGAGTACTACCTCGCCGCCTTCCTGGTCGGCGCATATCAGGAAACGCTCGGTGATCTGCACAATCTCTTTGGCGATACCCACGTGGTTCATATTCGTCTCGCCGACGACGGCACTTGGTGCATCGACGAGGTGGTCATGGGTGATACCGCCAATCGCGTACTCGAGTACATGGAGTACGATGTGGCGGAGCTCTACCCAGCGCTAGCTCGCGACTGTGAGCGCGCGATTCGTGATGGCCGTATGACGGTGGCCGAGAGTCAGGCACTCAAGCGCTTCTACGAGGGTGAGCTCAACGGTTACGCCTATCTGGAGTGATATCGATGTCTGCGCATGCCAAAGAAAGCCGAGACTTCCGCAGTTATCACGCATTTCTGCGCGCGGCTCGCAACTACATGGAAGGCCCGCTGGTTGGCCAAATGCATGACTCCTACGAGCGCGCCTGCGAACAGCGTGGCCTGACCGGCGATCGTGCGCCAAGCGACTGGCGCGCCGCCGAGGCCGTGCTCGATGATCTGCCTGAGTTCCAGCTCTACAACTGGGCTTACCGCAACCTGCAGCGCTTCAAATATCACCGGCCGCATCTCGGGATTTTTGCGTTACTCGAAGCGCAGCGTGATCGCCTCGTCAAAGAGCTGAACGAGGCTGCTGCCGATGCGCCGGAAGAGCTGCGACTCAATCCCGAGCTGACGTTACCCGAGTACTTTCGTTTCGTGCCCTTTCACCAACACACCGGTGGTGTGGCGCACGATGAGCTCGATGGTCTGGCGTATGAAATCGGCCGTCGCACCACCGTACCTGCACACGCAGACCCCAACGGCATCTACCACATTCTCTTCGATTCCCTACCCGAGCGCCGCTATGAGCGCGTGCTCGATTGGGGCACGGGGCATGGTGCGGCGCTGATCACTTGGCAGCAGCGCAACCCGGATTCCGAATGTCATGGCGTCGATCTGTCGGCACCTTGCCTCAAGGTGGCGCATCAACGCGCTCGCGAGCACGGTTTGCGCTTATTCTTATCGCAGCAGGATCTCGAACACCTCGACTATCCGGACAATCACTTCGATTTGGTGTTCTTCAACTTCATGTTGCATGAACTGCCTCCCGCTCACACGCCGGCGCTGCTGCGCGAAGTCGTGCGCGTGTTGAAACCGGGCGGGCTCTTCGCGGGTCACGAATTCCATTTACGTCCCAGCGATCCTTTCCAAAACGTGTTGCAGCGCTCACACGCCTGGACCAACAACGAAACCTATTCGACGCCGTGGTACGACACGCCAATCGAAGCGTGGGCGAAAGAAGCCGGCTTTTCTCGCACGTCGATCACGCCGTTCGAGCGACTGAATCGATCCGTCAAGCGACCGGGCCGCGCACCGATCAATGCCAATCATTGGAATCTGTACGTCTTCGAAAAATGAGCGCGCACCCATGAATCAATTCAAAGCATCTCTGCAGGGCCCGGTCACCGACAACGAACCAGACTTTCTGCACGATGTACCGATGGACAATGCCGTCGGCGCCATCATGGCCCTCACGGCCGAGGTTTACATGCTGCGCGAGCGCTTAGCGACGCTGGAGGCTGAGCTCGCCGGTCGCAAGGTGCTACCGACGGATGCCGTCGAGCAGCATGTTGATACCCCAGAGCAAGCGTCCGCGCGAGCGGCTGATCTTGCGGCCTATACCGAGCGCATCATGTCAGAGCTCATCCGTGATCGCGTGCCGGTCTCCCGAATCGATCCTGGCGTCACCAAGTATCTGAAACACGATTAGTCGGTATGATCGTCGGCGTCCTTTCTTAGGGAGACGTCAGATGATTCGTAACCGTTCGTTCGCCGCGCTGTCCGCCATGGCAGCGGTCGTCGCGATCAGCCTCGCCGGCCCCACTGCAGTGGCGGCTAAAGCCAAAAAAATCGATCTCGCCACGCCGGAAGGCGTGAACATGGTGGGTCGTAAGATCCAGTGCGGTGCTGTCGACAACACACCGACCATCTATTACTTCCACGGCGAAGGATTCGCCCGAGTACCGGGTGAAGCCGATCGCAGACTATTCGACGTCGAAGGCTACAACGTCCGCCAATGCGTGACCGTGACGGATCCGCAGCGCGGCACCGGTTGGCGCCTCGTCTCGCGCGAGCTGCTGTTGTATGTCGACCCCGCGACGGGCGAGCTGTTACGTGAATGGAAGAACCCGTGGACCGGCGCCACCGTGAAGGTGCTGCAGACGGCCAACGACCCGGTGAATCAGCCCCCGGTGTTCCCGATCGGTCGCGATGGCAAACCCGCCACCTGGCCGGGCACCATCAGCGGCAAGACTTGGTGGAACACCATCACCGTGCCGCTCTTCTATAAAAACCCGCTAGCAGGCGAGTACCAGAAGAACATCGGTGGCTTCTATCACGCGACCGAAATGTTCAATTTCTTCGGCAACATCGACGAGTTGCTCGATCCGAAGAACACCAACCCGGCGGTCGAAGTCGGCTGGGTTCGCATGGCCGACTGGCTCCCTTGGATGGAAATGAGCGGTCGCGCCGGCCTCATCTACATCCACGCCGCGGGTCGCAAAGTCGACAACTACGAACAACTGTCGCCCGTCCTGCGCAAAGCCATCGAAACGGAGTACCCGGAATATCGAACCCCGCCGCCGGGTGACGACAACCGGCCCAATGAAACCAGCTGGACCTACTTCAAAAAGAAGTTCCCGGCTAGCAACACACCCGCCGGAGCCGCCAAAGGCGGTCATTGATACCGCGCGGTTTACTTGCCCGTCGGGCGAGTAGTAGCATCGGTTCGCCTGCCGCGGCTTTGAACGGCTGCGGCAGGCGAATGTTCAAGCGATCCGTCTAAGATTGATTTCTAAGAGACGATTGAATGACAACGATCTACGTGGGCAACCTGCCCTTTTCTGCCAACGAAGCTGACGTCCGCGTGCTCTTCGAGCGCTACGGCAAAGTCGATTCGGTCAAACTCGTCAACGACCGCGAAACCGGACGCCCCCGTGGCTTCGGCTTCGTCGACATGCCGTCGTCGGATGCCCAAGCGGCGATCAGCGCCCTCAACGGTTACGAGATGAACGGCCGGGCTCTGCGCATCAATGAAGCGCAAGAGCGGGCGCCGCGCGGTCCTCGCCCTGGTGGCGGTGGCGGCGGCTTCCGCCGCTGACCGGCAGCGCCAGCATCCGTCCCGAAGCTCTCGCGTGACGCCGGCTCGCCGGCGTCACTTGGGTTTTATTTGACTGGAGAATCCATCGGATGCCGCCTCGCTCTAGCTCGCGCAAGCCCGCGAACGCCAAAACGCCCGCCGCCCCCACAGCACTGACACTCTCGATTCCGCCACGCCGCAAACTGCCGTCGGATCTCAAAAAATATTTCGACCTGTGTGACGAAAAGATCGGCTTTCTGCCCAATGTGCTGCAGGCCTACAGCTTCGACGAAACCAAGCTGCGCGCCTTCATCGCGATGTACAACGATCTGATGCTCGGTGATTCCGAGCTCAGCAAACTCGAGCGCGAAATGATTGCCGTCGTCGTCTCGGCTGCTAATCGTTGTTACTACTGCCTCGTCGCGCACGGTCAGGCCGTGCGCGAGATGTCGAGCGATCCGACGCTCGGTGAAATGCTCGTGATGAACTATCGAGTCGCCAAAGTCTCGAAACGCCAACGCGCCATGCTCGACTTCGCTCATCGACTCACGAGCACTCCGTCAGACGTCGGCGAAGACGCCCGTCAACAACTACGAAAAGCCGGTTGGTCAGATCGTGCGATCTGGGACATCGCTGCGATCACAGGATTTTTCAACATGACCAATCGTCTCGCCACAGCAACCGACATGATGCCCAACGAGGAATATCACGGGCGCTCACGCGGATGACTAAGCTCGTTAGCCAGCGCGAAGTCTTTCGCGGCAAGGTCACGCGCCTCACGGTCGATACGGTCGATCTGCCGAATGGCCACCGGGCCGATCTCGAGATACTGCATCATCCTGGCGGCGCTGCGATCGTCGCGCTCGATGATCAAGATCGCGTCTGCCTGCTGCACCAGTTTCGTCATGCAGCGGGCGGCTATGTGTGGGAGCTGCCGGCCGGCAAGCTAGAGCCCGGCGAACCACCCGAACTGACTGCCCAACGTGAACTCATCGAAGAAGCCGGCGTCACCGCCTCCACTTGGCGTTCGTTGGGCGTTTCATTGAGTTCTCCCGGTGTCTTCACCGAACGCATTCATCTCTACCTCGCGACGGATCTCACCCCCGTTCCCGATGCGCGCGAAGCCGCCGAGGTTTTCGAGGTACATTGGATTGCACTTGAGACTGCTGTGCAGCGTGTCTTGAGTGGCGAAATCGAGGATTCGAAAACCGGCTTGGGACTGCTACGCGCGTGGTATGTCCGCGGAGAAAAACCATGAGCACGATGAAAGCATTGATGAGCGAGCAAGCAGGCGGCCCTGATAGCCTCGTCCTGCGCGAGATTCCCGAGCCAACACCCGGTCCCGGTGAGGTTCGAGTCATCGTCAAATCCTGTGGCATCAATTATCCCGATGCACTCATCATTGAGGATAAGTACCAATTCAAACCGCTGCGCCCCTTTGCGCCCGGCCTTGAAACCGCAGGCATCGTCGATGCGATCGGCACAGACGTCATCCACATCAAGGTGGGCGATCACGTGATCGCGCACACGAGCCATGGCGGTCTTGCCGAAAAGCTCGTCACTCACGAGCGCAATTGCACTCGAATTCCGACCGACATGCCCTTCGACGAGGCCGCGGGATTACTCGTCACTTATTCGACGTCGCTACACGCGCTGCAAGACCGAGCCCGTTTGCGCGCTGGTGAAACCCTGCTCGTTCTGGGGGCAGCGGGTGGCGTCGGACTTGCGGCGGTGGAACTTGGCAAAGCGATGGGCGCCAAAGTCGTTGCAGCAGTGTCCTCGGAGGAAAAGGCGGCCGTGACACGCGCGCACGGAGCCGATGTCACCGTGGTCTATCCGCGCGAGATTACCGATGCCAAGTCTTTAGCCGCTCAGTTCAAAGAAGCCTGCGGCAAGCAAGGCGCCGATGTGATCTATGACGCGGTCGGCGGAGATTATGCGGAGGCCGCTTTGCGCGCGATCGCCTGGCAGGGCCGGTTTCTGGTGGTCGGCTTCCCCGCCGGAATTCCGAAGATTCCGCTAAACCTACCGCTGCTCAAAGGTTGCGATATCTGCGGCGTCTTCTGGGGTGCTTTCGCCGAGCGGGATCCGGCTGCCCATCAGCGCATCATGCAATCCTTGCTCGAGCACTATCGAGCCGGGCGGATTCGACCTCGGATTTCGGATCGCTTTTCTTTGCCACAGGGTGGTGAGGCGATCAAAAAATTATTGCGACGGGAGGCTATCGGCAAGATCGTCGTGACATGTACAGCTTGATGTTTGCAGGGTTCGCGGTCGCACAGCTCGCGCTATTTGTCTGGCTGGTGCGACTGACGCGAGCTCACCATCTTGCTGCAGGCTATGTCTTGCTCGTCCCCCAGTTTTTTCTCATCTGGGACAACACGCGAGTTGCACTCGGTGCGCTGATCGGCTTTGGCGACTTTCTCTACGCGATCACTTGGCCGGCCTTCTGGTCGCACTGGCTGACGGGCTGTTGGCTCATCATCGCCAGCGGCTCGATCCTACGTCTCGCTGGAATTTCTTGGGCTCAGCATCGCTGGGTGATGGGTGCATTCTGCTTGCTCGCAACCGCCCTGATCACGCACGACCTACCGCTGTTCTGGACCAAAGAAATCTATCCCGTCTGCGAATACGATCTGATTCGCTATGCAGGTTCAGTCAGCGAGAGCACTCGCTGCACACCCGATCAAGCGTTGGTGAGCAACACTTTCCCCGTCGCGCCCGTCGTCACCTGCTTCGTCGTGATGCTCGCGGGGCTCGTGCTGTGGCGTACGCATGGCATGCCTTGGATGACCATCGGCGGTGTCGTCATGCTACTCACCGCAGCGGTTCCCGCGCTCAATCGACATCGCCTCGATAATCTTGGCGAAGTCTTTATCCAAGGCGGAGCTATCGTGACCCTGTGGCTGTTGATGCGCCGAGCCAATCTACCAGCTGGAGCAAATCAGTCACCTCCAGATCCGCTGTCGGCGCCAACTCCGACGGCCAAGACATCGTCCGCCGGTTGATCCACGCGCTTCGGCACCCTGCTGCACGCGAGCCCATCACATCGAGCCGCGGTTCGTCGCCGACATACAAAATTTGATCGGGTCGCAGACCGAGCGAATCGGCAACGGCGAGAAAGGCCTCGGGTCTCGGCTT
>JBDKJA010000013.1:0-32653 GCA_039796795.1 Pseudomonadota bacterium | reverse complement strand
TCCGCGACGACCAACCGTCAACCCCGCCAGGCCCGGAAGGGAGCAACGGTCGCGGTGATGTCGGGTGCCGGAGTCCAGCTGGTGCGGGCCGCCTCCCTCAGTTTGTCTGATCGGGCCTGTTCATGAGTTACACCGCGCTCGCCCGCAAGTGGCGTCCGAAACGTTTCGATGAGTTGACCGGGCAGGAGCATGTTCTGCAGGCACTCTCGAATGCGCTCGCGACGCAGCGGGTGCATCACGCGTTCTTGTTCACGGGAACCCGTGGCGTCGGTAAGACGACGATCGCTCGCATTCTCGCCAAGTGCCTCAATTGCGACACGGGTATGACACCCACGCCCTGCGGCACTTGCGCCACGTGTCGAGAGATCGACGAGGGGCGGTTTGTCGATTTGATCGAGGTCGATGCGGCCTCGAGAACGAAGGTCGAAGATACTCGCGAGCTACTCGAGAATGTGCAGTACGCGCCGACGCGCGGCCGATACAAGGTCTACCTGATCGACGAAGTGCACATGCTCTCGAACAACTCCTTCAACGCCTTGTTGAAGACGCTCGAAGAGCCACCGCCGCATGTCAAATTCTTGCTGGCAACCACCGATCCGCAAAAGTTACCCGTGACGGTTCTGTCGCGCTGTCTGCAGTTCAACCTGAAACGTTTGCCGGTTTCTTTGATTGCGCAGCGTATGAAGTTCATTCTCGACGCCGAGAGCCTCGGCTACGAAGCGCCGGGTATACGGCTCCTGGCCGAAGCGGCCGATGGCAGCATGCGAGATGGATTGTCGTTGCTCGACCAGCTACTGGCCTTCGGGGGCGGTCGTGTCACCGAAGAGGCTGCGCGAGCGATGCTCGCCACCGTCGATCGCAAGCAAGTCGAACAGTTGTTGAAGTTGATCGGCAGTGGTGATGCACAAGCTGTGCTTGCGTTCGCCCGTTCACTCGAGGAGTGGGCTCCGGATTACGCCGACATGCTCGATGAAATCGCGAGCCTGCTTGTGCAGGTGGCGATGAAGCAGGCTCTGCCGGCCTATGAAGGCGACGAATTGCATCCGGAGAGTTTGCTTGCCGAGTTGGCTGCGGCCATTTCTCCGGAAGATGTGCAGTTGCATTACCAAACGGTGATTTTGGGTCGGCGCGATTTGGCTTGGGCACCCGACCCGCGCAGTGGATTCGAAATGACCTTGCTGCGAATCCTCGCGTTCCGGCCGGGGTCGGGCGAGGGCGGGCGTTCGATGCCATCAGCTAGTGGCGGTGCGGCCTCGGGTCAAGGCGCGGCTCGCGCACCAGCGCGCGCGACGACATCCGTCGGTTCGGCGTCCGCCTCGGTCGTCGCGCGTGCCGAGCCCGGTTCGTGGCAAGAGACCCTCGCTGCACTCGAGTTGGGCGGTGCCGCTCGTCAGCTCGCGGCGCACTGCGCCTATCTGGGTCGCGAGGGTAATTTGGTTCGGCTTGCGCTCGACCCGGCGCAGAGTCTTCTGAAAACAACGGCGCTGGTCGACAAGTTGTCGCAGGCGCTGGCGAAACACTTTGGCGAGAACGTCAAAGTCGAGGTTGAGCTAGCGCAAGCGGCGGTCGATACGCCGGCACGCGCAGAGCAGCGTGAGGCGGAGGCGACCTTGGCGTCAGCGCGCCGATCGATCGACGAGGACGCGACGGTGCGTGGCTTTAAAGAGCGCTTCGGTGCGACGGTCAAAACGGATTCGGTGAAACCCAACTGAGGACGACGAGATGGCGAATTTCGGCAACATGATGAAGCAGGCTGAGGCGCTGCAGCGCAACATGCAGAAGGCCCAAGAAGAGATCGCGCTGCTCGAGGTCACGGGTGAATCGGGCGCTGGCATGGTGAAGGTCACCATGACGGGTAAGCATGAAGTGAAGCGCGTGCAGATCGAGCCTGCCGTCATCGGTGAAGATCGCGAGATGCTCGAGGATCTCGTTGCAGCGGCCATCAATGACGCCGTTCGCCGCGTCGAGAGCGAATCGCAACAGCGGATGTCCGCGCTGATGTCGGGGCTGCGACTGCCTCCTGGCATGAAGCTGCCGTTCTAAGATTTCGATGAAACACACACCGGCGCTCGCGCGCTTGATCGATGCTTTACGGGTTCTGCCCGGAGTAGGTCCGAAGAGCGCGCAGCGTATGGCGTTTCATCTCTTGCAGGATGGACGCGACGGCGCCCGTGCTTTGACTGCATCACTCGAGGCTGCGCTTGAGAAAGTCGGGCGATGTCGGCGATGCCGCATGCTCACCGAGTCGGAGTTCTGTTTTATCTGCAGCACACCACAGCGCGATGCGAGTTTGATGTGCGTGGTGGAATCACCCGCTGATGTCGTCGCCATCGAGCAGTCGGGTGGGTATCGCGGACGCTATTTCGTGTTGATGGGACACTTGTCGCCTCTCGATGGGATCGGGCCGGAGCAGCTCGGTATTCGTGAGTTCGAGGCTAGTCTGGAAGAGGGTGAAATCGCTGAGGTTATCCTTGCGACCAATCCCACCGTCGAGGGCGAAGCAACAGCCCATTTTTTATCGGACCTCGTTCGACAGCGAGGCTTGAAAGCCACGCGCATCGCGCATGGTGTGCCGATCGGTGGCGAACTCGAGTACATTGATGGCGGCACGCTCGCACACGCGCTGGCCGGAAGACAGTCTCTGCTTTGATTTAGCTGCGCTTGCCCGGACCTTGCGCCTCGATCAACTCGTCGCGAATTCGACGCAGTCTTCGATAGCTCTCGTATCGACGCGGATCGAGTCGCTGCGCTTCAGCGGCCGTGCGTACGGCACAGCCCGGTTCACGTAGGTGACGGCAGTCGAGAAACTTACAGCCCGTCGCGAGTTGATCCACCTCTGGAAATCCAAGGCTGTGCGGTTCGAGACTATCGATCGCCGGTGCATAGTCGCGCACACCGGGGGAGTCGATCAGTGCGCCACCATCGGGCAAGTCGTATAGACGCGAGGCCGTGGTCGTGTGACGGCCTTCCTCGGTTTTGTCGAGAGCGCCGGTGGCAATCTCGCTGGTCGGTGCGAGCGCGGCGATCAGGGAAGATTTGCCAACACCCGATTGCCCGACGAAGGCACTGGTGCGGTTGGCTAGCAGTGAGCGCAACGCGGCCAGTTGTGAGGGCGAGTGACTGCTGACGGTGAGCGTCTCGTAACCGGCCGCACGATACGCGGCTAGCCACGCATGCCACTCGTTCACAGCCGAATCTGTCGACTCGAGCAGATCGGCTTTGTTGAGTAGCACCAGCGCCGCCATGCCGGCGGAGCTCGCCGCGCAGAGATATCGGTCGATGATGAACGGATCGGGTTTGGGCAAAGGCGCAAAGACGGTTACGAGTAGATCAAGATTCGCGACGATTGGCTCAGCCGTGCCTCGCAAGGTTGCGCGAGCCAGCGTGCTACGCCGCGGCAATATCTTCGTGACGTGGGTTTCACCGTGGTGGGCGTCGCGCTCGCATATCACCCGATCGCCACAGACGGCTTGCACACGTCGCCCGAAAGGACGCGCTTCGTGACTGGCACCGGCTGAGTCCCGAACGAGGAGATGTCGGCCGTAAGCCGCGATGACTTGTGCTTCGAATTCCAAGCGGGACGCTCTGATCGCCGTGACCGGCAAGGCCGGGAATGTAGCCTCTGCTAGACTGAACCACAATCAAAACAGCGTTTCATGCTAAGAGGTTCCCCGCATGCCGAGTCGCGACGCCCTGATCTGGATCGATCTCGAAATGACCGGTTTGAAGCCCGAGTCGGATTCGATCATCGAGATCGCCACGCTCGTGACCGATTCATCTTTGCGACTGATCGCGGAGGGGCCGGTCTATGCGATTCACCAGGACGAGGCGACGCTGGCGAAGATGGACGAGTGGAATCAACGTCAACACGGCTCTTCTGGTTTGCTCGCGCGAGTGCGTGCGAGCCGAACGACGACGATGGAGGCCGAGCGCGGCACGCTCGAGTTCTTGCGGCAACACGTCGAGGCGGGTGCTTCGCCGATGTGTGGTAACAGCATCTGTCAGGACCGTCGCTTCATGGCGCGCCTCATGCCTCAGCTCGAATCGTTTTTTCATTACCGCAATCTCGATGTCAGCACGCTCAAAGAATTAGCCAAGCGCTGGGCGCCAGAGGTAGCCGCTGCCTTTTCCAAGGAAGGTACACACTTGGCGATGGATGACATTCGAGAGTCGGTTCGCGAGCTCGCTTACTACCGCGAGCATCTGTTCGTTCCGGGTATGAGAGGAGCCTGCTGATGTTGCCGGTCTTTGCTGATGTGGTTGCTGCCGCAGGGCGTTTGCAGGGGCGTGTCATCCACACGCCCGTCATGACATCCGAACGGTTCGATGCTCGGGTCGGTCGCAAAGTGCTGCTCAAGTGCGAGAACCTGCAGCATATCGGTGCGTTCAAGTTCCGCGGGGCGCTCAATACGCTCTTGCAGCTCGAGGCCGCCGCCGCAGCGGATCCAGCGAGTTCGCGTATCGTGGCAACGCACTCTTCGGGCAATCATGGTGCTGCGCTCGCACGCGCCGCTCGCGAGCTCGGCTGGCGTTGCATGGTGGTCACGCCCAATGATGCCTCGCCCG
Organism: Pseudomonadota bacterium; assembly: GCA_039796795.1. Classification (GTDB taxonomy): domain Bacteria; phylum Pseudomonadota; class Gammaproteobacteria; order Steroidobacterales; family Steroidobacteraceae; genus UBA964. The sequence continues at coordinate 28,087 of JBDKJA010000013.1, read as the reverse complement.
TCAAGCTTGCCAACATCACCGCCGAGGGCGCCACGTTGCGCCACTGTGAGCCCGGTCTTGCTCCGCGTGAAGCGGCGCTCGCGGATATCGTCGCGCAGACAGGCGCCGCCGTCGTCCATCCTTTCGACGATGCTCGGGTGATCGCGGGTCAAGGTACTGCGGCGCTCGAACTACTGAGTGCCTATCCGTCGATCGATGTGATTTCGACACCGGTGGGCGGCGGTGGCTTGCTCTCAGGCACTGCCTTGGCTGCGCGAGGCCTCTCGCCCAACTGCCGCGTCATGGGTGTCGAGCCGAAAGAGGCCGATGATGCCGCGCGATCCTTTCACTCGGGTGTTCGAGTGGGCATGAGCGGGTCGCCACCGACGATCGCCGATGGTTTGCGGGGGTCTTTGGGTGTGCTGCCCTTCGAGATTTTCAGACGCGACGTTGATGACGTGCTGACGGTCGAAGAGAGCGCGATCGTGCAGGCAATGCGGATTGCGCTCGAGGATTTTCGTCTGCTGATCGAACCGTCATCAGCGGTGGTACTGGCAGCGATCTTGGATGGCCGCCTCGGCAAGCCTGGCGAGACGATCGGCGTGATCGTCTCGGGCGGCAATGTCGATCTGTCGGTCTGTCCGTTTTTATCCGGAAGTCGTTCAGCTCGCGCGAGCTGAGTCCTGCGCCAACATGAGCCAGGTTTCGACCACGGTATCGGGGTTCAGAGAGATGCTCTCGATGCCCTGAGCGACGAGCCAGCGGGCGAGATCCGGATGATCTGAGGGTCCTTGACCGCAGATGCCGACGTATTTGTTGGCCTTACGACAAGCGGCAATCGCCATCGACAGCATGGCCTTCACGGCGTCATCGCGCTCATCGAAGTGGCTGGCGACGATCCCAGAGTCACGATCGACACCGAGAGTGAGCTGGGTCATGTCGTTCGACCCGATCGACATACCGTCAAAGTATTCGAGGAAGCGCTCAGCGAGCACCGCATTGGAAGGTAGCTCGCACATCATGATGATTTTGAGATCGCTCTCGCCACGCTTCAAGCCATTGGCGGCGAGCAGCTCCGTGACCTTGGCGGCTTCCGCGACGGTGCGTACGAAGGGCACCATGATCCAGACGTTCGTGAGGCCCATCTCGTCGCGAACCCGTCGCAAGGCGCGGCATTCGAGCTCGAAGCAGGGACGGAACGATTCGTCGACGTAACGTGCCGCGCCGCGAAATCCGATCATCGGATTTTCCTCATGCGGTTCGTAGTGACGACCGCCTATGAGGTTGGCGTATTCGTTGGACTTGAAGTCCGATAGGCGCACGATGACCGGCTCCGGCGCGAATGCCGCGGCAATTTGCGAAATGCCCTCGGCGAGTTTATCAACGTAGAAGCTAACCGGGTCAGAGTAGCCTGCCATCTGCGCTTGAATTTCGTTTTTCAAAGCAGTGTCGAGGCGATCGAATTCGAGCAGCGCACGCGGGTGCACGCCGATCATGCGGTTGATGATGAACTCGAGGCGAGCGAGGCCCACACCCCGGTGCGGGATGCTGGCGAAGTCGAAGGCGCGATCCGGATTGCCCACGTTCATCATGATCTTGACGGGCGAGGGTGGCAGACCATCCAGCTCGATCTGTTTGCGCTCGAAATCGAGCGCACCCTCGTAGACGAAGCCGGTATCACCCTCGGCACACGAGACGGTGACCGACATGCCTTCGCGGATCGCCGTGGTGGCATCACCGCAGCCGACGACCGCCGGAATGCCCAGTTCGCGCGCGATGATGGCGGCATGGCAAGTGCGACCACCGCGGTTGGTCACGATGGCTGAAGCGCGTTTCATCACCGGCTCCCAATCTGGGTCGGTCATGTCGGCGACGAGTACGTCACCGGGTTGCACGCGTGCCATTTGCGAGACATCACTAATGACGCGAGCAGGCCCGGCGCCGATGCGCTGACCGATACTGCGACCCTCGGCGAGCACTTTGGAGCGTTTGCTTAGCGTGTAGCGTTGGATGGTACGACCGGTGCGGCTTTGAACCGTTTCGGGACGCGCTTGCAGGATGTAGATCTCACCGGTGCTGCCGTCTTTGCCCCATTCGATATCCATGGGTCGGCCATAGTGCTCTTCGATGATGAGTGCTTGTTTGGCGAGTGTGACGAGATCTTGATCGTCCAAACAAAAACGCTGGCGATCCGCCATCGGCACATCGATCGTGCGAACGCGATCCTTCGAGCCCGGTTCGCCGTAGACCATCTTGATCGCTTTGGCGCCGAGGTTACGGCGGAGCACCGAGCGTCGGCCTGCGCGCAGCGCAGGCTTGTAGAGATAGAACTCGTCGGGGTTCACTGCACCCTGAACGACCGTTTCACCCAATCCGTAGGAAGCGGTGACGAAAACGACGTCACGAAAACCCGAGTCGGTGTCGAGCGTGAACATCACGCCACTAGCGCCGAGATCGGAACGCACCATCTGCTGAATGCCTGCCGACAGTGCAACCTGCGAATGATCGAAGCCTTGGTGAACTCGATAGGCGATCGCACGATCGTTGAATAGCGAAGCGAAGACGTGGCGCATCGCCTCAAGAACCGCTTCCTCACCCTGCACGTTGAGGAAGGTTTCTTGCTGACCGGCGAAAGACGCTTCCGGTAAATCTTCGGCTGTCGCCGATGAGCGCACCGCGACGGCAGCATCGGCGCCGAAGCGACGATAACCCTCGCGAACGGCTTGCTCGAGTGCGGGCGGCAACGGTGCGGCGAGAATCCAATTCCGAATCTGCGCGCCGACTTCGGCGAGCTTCACCACGTCATCGACGTTGAGATCGGCGAGGACGGCTCGGATGCGCTCGTCGAGACCCTCGTGCGCAAGGGTGGCTCGGTAGGCTGCCGCGGTGGTTGCAAACCCGCCAGGCACTTTGACGCCAAGCCGAGATAGCGAGGCAATCATTTCGCCGATAGAGGCGTTCTTGCCACCGACGATCTCCACATCGTGCATGCCGAGGCGTTCGAAAGGGATCACGACTTCAGTCATGGAAATTCACCTTGTCGGCTGCCGACGTCGATGAAACACTCGCGACGGGGGCAGTGGGAATTGGGGAGTAAGGCTAGTGGCTGGCAGGATCGTCTTCTTCGTTTCGGACCAAACCGGTGTCACCGCTGAGACCATGGGTCACAGTTTGTTGACCCAGTTCGATGGCCTGGAAATTCGGGCCGTGACTTTGCCATTTGTGTCGACCCTTGACAAGGCAGAGGAGGCGGTTCGGCGTATCGATTCCGCAGGTCAGGAAAGTGGTCAAAGACCCATTGTTTTCAGCACCTTGGTGCAGGACGATCTGCGTGAAGTACTGCGACGTAGCAACGCCTTGTTCCTCGATTTTTTCGAAGCCTTCGTGGGGCCGATGGAGCAGGAGATCGGCACGCGATCGACGCATCGCTCCGGACGCGCGCACGGCATCGCTGATGCCGTGCACTACGCGGCTCGTATCGATGCGACCAACTACGCGCTGGCCAACGACGACGGATCGCAGCGCGACTATACGCGTGCGGATGTGATCTTGGTTGGCGTGTCGCGCTCCGGTAAAACGCCGACCTGTCTCTACCTTGCGATGCAGTACGGTATCTTCGCGGCCAATTATCCGCTGACGGACGACGACCTCGAGTCGAACCGGTTGCCGCCGGGATTGCAGTCGTTTCGCAGCAAGCTATTCGGTTTGCGAATTTCGCCGTCGCGCCTGCAGCAGATTCGCCAAGAGCGCAGGCCCAACAGTCGCTACTCATCACCGCAACAAGTGCAGTTCGAAACGCGCGCGGCCGATGGGATCTTCCAACGTCATGGCATTCCCTTCATCGATACTACCGAGTGTTCGATCGAAGAAATCTCGGCGCGTATTTTGGATGCAACGGGTATCGAGCGTCGTACACGCCCCTAGTTACGATTCACTGGTTAAGCGTTATAGTTTTCGCGTGACTACACGACCTCATTCATGGCGTTTCATCGATTCGATCGTCCTGTCGGGCGAGAGCGCCTTGCCGGCGAGTTGGCGCGGGCGCCCGCGCAGCTTCGTCGCGTTGATGTCGCTCTACGAGAGCAACTATTTGCGACTCACCGAACTCGCAGGTCCGTTGCGACATCTGCGCGGTGAGTGCATCTCAGCGATCGAATCCGACTGCGATCTGCGACTGAGAGTGGGTGAGGTTTCGCCTTACACGACCTTGCTCGAGTTGACTTATTTGTTCGGTGCGGAAGGGGAAGAGGGCTCGAGCACCGCACCGGATATGCAATTGCGCATCTACCACGACGCCTGTCTTGTCGAGGCGCACTCTTGGGCCGCGACGCATCACCACCCACTATTGCGGGATTGGCGACAGTTAGCGGGGCAAGATCTCGATCAGCGCTGGGCGCGTAACGTGATGCTCAACAAGTGGTTGGAGTATTGCCTCGATCGCGGTCACTGCCTGCGTGCAGCTAGCGCCGAACCGAATTGCACCATATCACCGGCAACCTGAACTGCTTGGTCGAGAATCACGTCCGGTAGTTCTGCGCTGTCGAGTTCGCTGATCGCGGTGAGTGCAGGCTGCTGCCGGGCTGTGCGGCGTTCATTCTCACGCGCGAGACGCTGCGCTTCGAGTGCGGCACGCTCGGCCTTGCGAGTCTCGAGGTTGAGTGAAAGGGTCTTTTGGCCGCGCAGTTTCTCAACGGCCGCTATGTCGGCGAGCCACCATCGATAGTCGGCATCGCGTCGCTGGCGGGCGTTTTCTTCGGTGACCAGTTTTGCGATCGAGGGAGTAAGTTGGCCCGGCTGACCAAAGCCTGCTGGCTGGATGCGATCCCAGGGCAATGCATCGTCCAGTGCGCTTTCGCCGATATCCTGCAAGCTGATGGGGGAGGCCAAGGGCACGTCCGGCTCCACCCCCCGATGTTGAGTGCTCTCGCCCGTGACTCGATAGAACTTGCCGATGGTGACGGTCAGCTGACCGTTGACGGGTCGTGCACTCCAGCGCGAGAGCGGCACGAGGTTTTGTACGGTCCCCTTACCGAAGCTGCGTTGTCCGACGACGACGCCACGGCCGTAGTCTTGGATGGCGCCTGCAAAAATTTCCGAGGCGGAGGCGCTAAACCGGTCGATCAGAACCACGAGCGGACCATCGTAGGCGATGCCGGCCTCATCGTCGTCAAGCACCTCTTTGTCACCACCCGAAAACTGTACTTGCACCACGGGACCACGATCGATGAAAAGGCCCGTCAAAGATTGCGCTTCGGGTAGGAATCCGCCGCCGTTACCACGCAGGTCCATCACGATGCTATCGACGCCTTCTTTCTTAAGTTCGTCGATGAGCTTGCGTACGTCACGCGTGGTGCTGCGATAGTCCTTGTCGCCGGCGCGCTGCGCGTCGTAATCGGAGTAGAAGCCCGGAACGTTGATCACGCCGACTTTGTATTCGCGCTCGCCGCGCCGAAACGTCTTCAATTCCTTCTTGGCGGCTTGGGCTTCGAGTGTGACCTTGCCGCGCATGAATTCAACGGTTTTCTCCGGCGATCCGGGGGCAGCGCCCGCGGGCAGAATCTGCAGCCTGACCGGCGTGCCGCCCTTACCGCGAATTAATTGCACGACATCGTCGATGCGCCAACCGACGACGTCGGTCATGGGGCCTTCGCGACCTTGGCCAACGGCCGTGATGCGATCGTTAATCTTCAGGGTTCCCGCTGCCGCGGCGGGCCCGCCCTCGATCAGGTTCATGATGGTGACGTATTCGTCGACGAGCTGCAGCGATGCCCCGATGCCCTCGTAATTGAGGCTCATCTGGATCTTGTATTCCTCAGAATTTCGCGGCGAGAAATAACTCGAGTGCGGATCGAAGGTTCGCGCATAGGCATTGAGAAACAACTCGAACACTTCTTCGGGTTTCACTTGATCGGCGCGCTTCAGCACTCGCTCGTAACGCGTGCGCAGTACGTCGCGCGCCTCTGCCCAAGTCTTGTTCGTGAGCAGTAGTGAGATCGCGTCGTTCTTCACGCGCTTGCGCCACAGCTCGTCGAGTTCGGCGGAGTCCTTGGCCCACGGTGCGTCTTCGCGATCGAACTCGAAGCTTTCGTTCAGCGAAAAGTCCGGTTCGCGATCCAGCAGGGCGAGCGCGTGTTGAACGCGTTCGCGATTGCGCTGCTGATAGCGAGCGAAGATCAGATAGGCCGGTTCGATATCGCCGGTGCGAATCATGTCATCGAAACGCAGACGATGAGTTTCGAACTCCGCGATGTCGCTCGCGAGGAAATAACTGCGCTGTCCGTCGAGACCGTTGATGAACTTATCCATCACCCGAGGTGAAAGACCATCGTCGATTTTCAACTTGCTGTAGTGCGCCTCTTCCAACAGCGAGCCAACTTGGCGCGCGATCATGCGTTCGCGAGCGGTCGGGGCGAGTGCGCCCGGTGGTAGCAGCGACGTATTGGCCGTCAGTCGCGAGGAGCTGCCGACCGTCAGTAGTGCGGTGAGCACGACGGTAAAGGCAAGCAGGGCGGTTGGGCGGCGACTGGAAGGGGTCATGTACGGCCTTGGCATCAGTTAGACTCGCTTTGCAGACTAGAGTGCCTGCGCCGCACCTTCAAGTGCAGAGACCCCGTCAAGGAAGAAAATCGATGCAACCGCTCGCCATGCTGCTCGGGATCGTCCTCGGATCGGCCGTTTCGATTACGGTCGCGCTCGTGTTGACGCTGATCGTATTCCTGTTCTTGCCGGAGTTTGCGGAGCGCATCGGCGAGGAATTCCCGCCCTTGATACAAACGCTGGTGGTGACTGCCATCCTGGCGGTGGTGTCGGCGGCCGCCTTTGTCGGTGAGCTGCAGGCTCGCCGCTGGAGGCGAGTCGCGCAGGGCATACTTGCCGCGATGCTGATTCTCATCATGTGGTGGGTTTGGCCTGAGCCGAAAGCCTAATGTCACAGGTCCAGCGCGGTCGGCACTAACGCTGAAGGAAACTGAGCGGAGAAGTCCATGTCCTTGATCAAGTCTCTCGCAACCCCGATGGTCGTCGCTGCGCTGGTACTTTTGGCCGGTTGCGTGACTCCGGACAAGGGGGCTAGCAACAAGCCCGCGGCCACGGTCGCGCCGATCTCGGCTGCCGAATACGAGCGTCACCTCGCGACGCTCTCGAGTGACGAGTTCGAAGGACGCAAGCCCGGCACGGCAGGTGAGCGTAAGACCGTCGACTACTTGATCAACGAGTTCAAGAAGCTCGGTTTGAAGCCGGGTAATGGGTCCTCTTGGTTGCAGGAGGTACCGATCGTCGAGATCACGGCCGGTTCCGACGCGAGTTTGACACTCGGCGCGCGTGAGCTCGCTTATTCGAAAGACATGGTGATATGGACCAAGCGCCTCGTGCCCGAGGCGAGTCTTGCCGACAGCCCGCTCGTCTTCGTGGGCCACGGTGTCGTCGCGCCGGAGTTTGGTTGGAACGATTACGCGGGCGTCGATATGAAGGGCAAGACCGCTGTGATCCTCATCAACGATCCGGGGTTCGCCACCGACGATGCCAGTTTGTTCCGCGGTCGAGCGATGACCTACTACGGTCGTTGGACCTACAAATTTGAAGAGGCGGCGCGTCAGGGTGCCGCAGCGGCCATCATCATTCACGACGACAAGCCCGCGGCTTATCCGTGGGATACGGTTCAAAACAGTTGGACGGGTCCACAACTCGACATGGTGGCCAAAGACGGTAACGCCGGTCGGCCGGCCATCGAGGGTTGGATTACCAAGGCCGAGGGCGACGCATTGTTGCGCTCGAGCGGATACAGCTATGACACGCTGTTATTGGCAGCTAGCCAACGTGGCTTCAAGCCGATTGATCTTGGCCAGAAGGCGAGTGGCTCGGTCCGCAATCTCGTGCGTCGTGCATCGTCCTCAAATGTGGTGGCGATGCTGGAAGGTAGCGAGCATCCCGATGAGGTCATTGTCTACATGGCGCATTGGGATCACCTCGGCAAGACCCTCGCGCGCTCTGGCGACAACATTTTCAACGGAGCGCTCGACAATGCCACCGGCACGGCCGGCTTGTTGACCATCGCCAAGGCTTACTCGGAGTCCAAGCCGCGACCGGCGCGATCGGTGGTGTTTCTCGCGGTCACGCTTGAGGAGAGCGGCCTGTTGGGATCCGCGTATTACGTGGCCAACCCGATCTTCCCGTTGGCGAAGACGGTCGCCGCACTGAACATGGATGCCATCAGTTGGGGCGGACCGACCAAGGATGTCACGGTCGTCGGTCATGGCGCCTCTGAACTCGAGGAATATCTGGCGATCGAGGCTAAGCGGCAAGATCGCGTCGTCAAACCGGAGCCTACGCCCGAGAACGGCTTTTTCTTCCGGTCTGATCATTTCAACTTCGCCAAAGGCGGTGTTCCGGCGCTGTACATCAAACTCGGGGTCGACGATCGCGAGAAGGGCGAAGAGTGGGGGCGTGCTCAGCTCGCCGAATTCACCAAGAACGACTATCACAAGCCTTCGGATGAGTTCCGACCGGGGACGGATTTACGCGGTGGCCTGCAGGACGTCGAGGTGCTGCAGCGCATTGGTTGGCGCCTCGCTAACGAGCGGCGTTTCCCGAACTGGTATCCAGACAGCGAATTCCGTGCAGCGCGTGATCGCAGCCGCGCGAATTGAGGGTTCTTACCGCAGTCGCTGATGCAGCGACCAGACGAGGCGCCCGATCTGCAGAAATGCATACGGCGCAACGAGCAAGATCCACGCGGCCGCGCCGCCTTCGCCGAGTTCGCGCAGAAAATCGAGCCACAGGTCGATGATCCCGCCGTTCTCGTATCGACCGAGCAGGATACGGCCGCTGAGCCAGAGCAGGATCGGCAGCAGGATCGCGCCTGCCCCGGCCGCCAAGGCGAGCCAGCGGAGCTCACGTAGCGCGATGGCGGTGGCTTGGGGCTTTTTTCGTTTCGACATCGGCACATAATAAGCGATGAACAACATACGGGCAGCGGTGATCGGCACGGGCTATCTCGGTCGGTTTCACGCACAGAAGTACGCCGCGGCACCCGGCTGCACGTTGGTGGGTGTCGTCGATCCGCGCAAAGAGGTCCGAGAGGCCGTCGCTGCCGAGATGGGTACGAACGGTTTTGCAGACCATCGCGAGTTGCTCGGTCAGGTCGATGCCGTCAGCGTGGTGACAACGACGCCCGCGCACTATGCGATTGCGCGTGATTTCCTCGAGGCGGGTGCGCACGTGCTCGTGGAAAAACCGATCACCGAGACCGTGCAGCAAGCGCAGTCGCTGATCGATATCGCTGCCGCGCGTGGTCGCATCCTGCAGGTGGGGCATCTCGAGCGTTTCAATCCTGCCATCGTCGCTGCTGAGTCGCGTTTGCGTGGCGCGCGCTTCATCGAGTGTCAGCGTCTAGCGCCATTCAAGGAGCGCGGCACCGACGTCAACGTAGTGCTCGACCTCATGATCCACGATATCGATATCGTTCAAAGTATCGTCGGTCGACCGGTGGAGTCGATTGAGGCGGTCGGCACGCCGGTGTTTTCGGGTGCGGTTGACATCGCCAACGCGCGCCTGCGCTTCGAGGGCGGCTGTGTGGCCAACGTGACGGCGAGTCGAGTCAGTCTCAAGACCGAGAGGAAGATGCGGGTATTCCGTGATGACGCTTATCTTTCGATCGATTTGCAACAACGTATTTTGACCGTGATCGGCAAGCGTGCCGGTGGGCCCGCTCCGGGAGAGCTGCCCGTGACGATCGAAGAGAGTAGTTACGATCAGGGCGATGCGTTGCGCGCCGAAATTCACTCGTTCCTTGATTGCATCCGTGAGGGCAAGCCGCCATTGGTATCGGGTGAAGATGGTCTGCGCGCACTCGATATTGCGATTCGCATTACCGGCATGTTGACGAAGGGGGCGGACTGATGGGCGAGTCGCGTCGAGTCACGGTTGCAACAACCCAGTTTGCTTGTGCTGCGGATCGTGCGACCAACATAGAACGCGCCGAAGCCATGGTCAGGCGCGCAGCGGCAGCCGGTGCCGAGGTCATACTGCTGCAGGAGCTCTTCGAAACTCCCTATTTCTGCATCGATCAGGATGCACGGCATTTTGCGCTCGCCACCACGGTCAATGAAAACCCAGCGCTTCGACACTTTGCGCCCATTGCGCGTGAGCTTGGTGTGGTTCTGCCGATCAGTTTTTTTGAGCGGGCCGGTCAGGCGTTCTTCAATACGGTAGCCATGCTCGATGCCGATGGGCGAGTACTGGGCACCTATCGCAAATCACATATTCCGAACGGACCTGGTTATCAGGAAAAACAGTATTTCAGTCCTGGTGATACCGGCTTTCGCGTGTGGTCGACTCGCTTTGGTCGCATCGGTGTTGGCATCTGTTGGGATCAGTGGTTTCCCGAGTGCGCACGAGCCATGGCGCTGCAGGGTGCCGAGTTATTGCTGTATCCGACGGCGATCGGTAGCGAACCACCGCCGGCCGCGCCAGTCGACTCGCGTCGTCACTGGCAGCGTACCCAGCAAGGACACGCTGCCGCGAACGTGATGCCGCTAGTGGCGGCCAACCGCTGGGGTGTCGAACGTTCGGTGCAAAGACCCGACGAGGTATTCATCCGATTCTATGGTTCGTCGTTCATCGCCGATTCCAGCGGTGCGCTCGTCGCGGAGGCGGGTGATGAGGGTGACGCGATGCTGACGGCGAACTTCGATCTGGCAGAGCTCGCCGCACAGCGTGCGAGCTGGGGCGTGTTTCGCGACCGACGACCTGATTTATACGGGTCGCTCGCGAGCTTCGATGGCGCGTGAACACCTCTCCGATTCCGGTGTGGGTCGTCGCGGGTCCATTGGGGTCCGGTAAGACGACGGCGCTCTCGCAGCTGGTTGCGAGCAAACCACCCACCGAGAACTGGGTGGTGTTACTCAATGAATTCACTGATGCGGGCATTGATGCGTTGACGGTAGCGTCGGCTGCGACTGGGCCCTTCGACGTGAGGCTAGTCCCCGGTGGTTGTTTGTGTTGTGCCGGCGAAGCCGATTTCCGACGCAACCTCAATGAGCTTGTGACGACAGCGCGACCCGATCGAATTTTGGTTGAGCCCTCTGGGCTTGGTCATCCAGCTGGAATCATTGACGAGTTGTTGGCGCATCAAGCCGCCGGACGTATCGCGTTGGAGTTGATCATCGGTTTGTTGACGGCCGATGATCTCGAGAGGGTGGACAGCGACGAGATCGCGCGTGCGGTAGCCGAAATTGCGGACGTACTGCTACTCAGTAAAAGTGATGTGGCGTCTACCGAGGACCGAGTGCAATTCGATGCGTTCACGGCCGAACTTTTCCCGGCCAAGCGTGGCAGTGGTGCTTGGCACCGACATGAATCGTTGCAACCTTGGTTGATACCGGCCGCCTCATCTGCGGTGGTTCGCCGCGCGGGTGAGAGACCGGCCTTGCATGCGCAGGAGCGTCATCGTCACGAGCATCATGCGCATCGCCATTTGGCAGAGCCCGTCGAGATCGGGCCCGGCGCTGAGCGGCGCCTGATCGAGGTCTTGCAGCGACAGGGTGCGCGCTGGGTTTTTGATCGTTCGTACGAATTCTCGGAATCTCGATTGATGGCGGCGTTGTTGGCGGACACGGAGCTCAACCGATCCATCGAGCGATTCAAGGCGGTTGTTCGCGTGGGTGACGATGAATGGGTGTTGCTACAGCGCGCAGGCGGGCGTCTGCAAGCGACGGCTACATCGTGGCGTCGAGATCACCGACTGGAGGTGCAGAACTTGCCAGGGGCGCCGCTGGATCTCGCGCAATGGGACGCGTTATGGGCACGGTGTCAAACCACGCGCTGAAGGATGATCGCGCCTGGCTCGCGAGCGTATTTACCGCTGCGGTGGTCTCGGTGCATCCGCGAGCCGCTTTGGAGCGACTCGCGTCGGCGCGGATCAAAAAAATACTCCCTGAGCCGCGCGGCTTAGGGCGCCGACGCTTGATTGCGATCGGCAAGGCAGCGGGCGCCTTTGCGCGGGAGTTCGTTGAGAGATTTCCGATCGACGATGGCATCGTGATCGCGCCGCCGGATGCACCGGCGTCGGTGCCGGGATTGATTGATGTACCCGGGGATCACCCGGTGCCAGGCGAGGCGAGTCTTGCAGCCAGTCGCCGCCTCTGGAGTTTCATTGGCGAGCCGAGTAGCGATGACGTCTATGTGGTTTTGTTGACCGGAGGCGCATCGGCACTTTGCGTTGCGCCGATCGACGGTGTGACGCTCGAGCAGAAGCGAAGGGCAACGATGGAGTTGATGCACTCAGGCGCTTCGATTGCCGAGCTCAATCAGCTGCGCCGTCGTCTCTCGCTCATCAAGGGTGGCGGACTTGAGCGACGTTTGGCACCGTCGAGATGTGCCACTTTCGCCATTTCGGATGTGCAGGGCGATGATCCCGCCGTCATCGGTTCGGCACCGACGATTTCATCCGAGGCATCGCTTGCGCATTACGCCGTCATCGCCACGTTGGACGATGCGCTGCAGGCGGTGCGCCTCGAGGTCGCCAAAGCTCATATCTCGATCGTCGATCTCGGTAGAACGCTCTATGGTACGGTCGAGTTCGAAGCGATCCGTATCGCGGAGCAAATCCACCGTTGTCGCGCGGCGCTACCATTTGGCGCTGCGCCAATACTGCTGTTGGCCGGCGGAGAGCCTGTGATCGCCGTGCACGGCGATGGGGTGGGCGGCAGGGCGCAGCATCTCGCGCTCGCCATTGGGGCTCGGATCGGGGGTCTCGAGGGCGTTACCGTGCTCGCGGCCGGTACGGACGGTATTGATGGACCGACTCCAGCGGCGGGCGCGTTCGCTGACGGAACGACGCTTGCGCGCTTGCGTTCAAACGGTCTCGACATTGACGATGTTTTGCGGCGTTGTGATTCGCATCGGGTGCTGGCAGCGCTCGGCGATCTCTGGGTGACCGGCAGAACGGACACTAACGTCGCAGATCTGCTCTTGGTGTTGATCCGTCCAGCTAGAATGTCTGCATGACTCAGATTTCTCAAAGCATCGCCGTGATAGGCGGTACAGGTCAGCTCGGTGCGGCGATAGCGCGCCGGCTGGCGAAAGCGGGCTGCGCTGTGATCATCGGCTCGCGTGATCCCGTGAAGGCCGAGGCGGCTGCTCGACAGCTTGGCGCCGAGCTCGGTTGCGAGGTGGCTTTCGGCGGCAATGTCGCCGCAGCGGGTGCGGCTGAAGTTGTCATCCTCACCGTACCGTTCGCCTCACAGCGCACCACCCTTGAAGATATTCGCAGCAGTGTCGCGGGCAAGATCGTCATCGACACCACGGTTCCGCTGATGCCACCGAAGGTGATGCGGGTGCAACTACCGCCTGAGGGCAGTGCAGCACAACGCGCGCAGGAAATCTTAGGTGAAGAGGTGCGCGTCGTTTCTGCCTTTCACAACGTCGCAGCCCACAAGCTCATCACCGATGGCGTCGTCGAGTGCGACGTGTTGGTTTTTGGTGATGACAAGGCGGCGCGCGAAGTGGCTGTCTCGCTGGTCGATGCCTGCGGCTTGCGTGGCTTGCACGGTGGCGTGCTTGCCAACTCGGCGGCCGCAGAGGCAATGACCTCGGTATTGATTTTCCTCAACAAGAACTACTCGGCTGATGGAGCCGGCGTGCGTATCACGGGGCAGCTCACGGTCCCGATCGCGCGTTAAGGACATGCCGACGGCACTCGAGCTTCGAGCTCTCGAGGGGATACCGGAGATTGGTCCCGGTGATGACCTCGCATCGATTCTGCAGGCAGCCCTTCGTCGTCACGACATCATGCTTCGGCAAGGCGACGTGCTCGTCGTCGCGCAGAAGATCATCTCGAAGGTCGAGAATCGATTTTTGGATTTACGCAGTGTGCGTCCATCGGGTCGAGCGATCGAAATCGCCAACGAGATCGGCAAGGAAGCGGCTTTCGTCGAGGCTGTGCTGATGGAGTCGAGCGAGATCGTCAGAACTGCGCCGAATACTTTGATCACGCGTCACCGGACCGGCTATGTCATGGCTAATGCGGGCATCGACCGATCGAATGTGCCCGGTGACGAGCATACGGTATTGCTGTTGCCCAAAGACTGCGATGCTTCCGCGGCGCAGTTGCGAGCTCAGTTTCCTCAGCCTGCACCGGGTATCGTCATTAGCGACAGTTTCGGTCGGCCATGGCGCGAGGGTGTGGTGAATGTGGCCCTCGGTGCTGCGGGAATCGTTGCGTTGATCGATCGACGCGGCGGTGTCGATCGGCAGGGTCGTACTTTGCAGGTAACGCAAATTGCGCTCGCCGATGCCGTCGCCGCTGCCGCGGGCATCGTGATGGGTGAGACGACCGAGGGCACTCCCGCGGTTTGGATTCGCGGGCTCGACGCCTACGCCAGCGAGGATCAAAGAGGTGCAGCACCCTTGCTTCGGCCGCGGGCGAACGATCTTTTCAAATGACGATGGACCCGCGCGTCATCGTGCTCTGTGGCGGCGTCGGCGGCGCGAAGTTGGCGTTAGGGCTCGATCGCTCCTTGCCGCGCGGCGATCTCACCATCATCGTCAATACCGGTGATGACTTTGATCATCTGGGTCTGCGGATTTGTCCCGATCTCGACACGGTGCTGTATACGCTTGCGGGCGTCGTCCATCCCGCGCAGGGCTGGGGTCGTGCTGATGAGACCTTCCGTGTGCTCGATGAGATCGCAGGACGAGGTGGTCCCGATTGGTTTCGCTTAGGGGATCAAGATCTCGCTTTGCACTTGCAGCGCACTGAGCGTTGGCGTCGCGGTGATCGGTTGACCGCCATCACGGCAGACCTCGCAGAGCAGTTCAACGTGGGCTCGAAGATGCTGCCGATGACTGACAGCGTCGTTGCGACTCGTCTCGATACAGGCGAGGGAGTGCTTGAGTTTCAGGATTATTTCGTTCGCAGGCGCTGCGAGCCGGTCGTACAGGGCCTCGAATACGTTGGTGCTGCATCGGCGACGCTGTCACCTGAAGTGATACGGGCGCTCGCTAGCCCTAGGCTCGAGCGTATCGTCATTGCGCCATCGAACCCGTTACTCAGCATCGCGCCGATCCTCGCTGTGTCCGGTATGCGTGACCGGCTACGTGGAGCGGGTGTTCCGATCATTGCCGTCGCACCGTTGATCGGTGGTCGCGCGATCAAGGGGCCGACTGCCAAGCTCATGCAGGAACTCGGCATACAGCCCGGGTTACGGGGTATCGCGGATTTTTATGCAGACTTGATCGATGCGATGGTCGTCGATTCAGCCGATGGCCACGAAGCGACTATGCTCGGTTGTGTCGTGGCGTCGACCGATACGTTGATGCAGACTATGGAGGATCGCCTGCGCGTTGCGCGGAGCGTGCTCGAGTTATCGGTCAAAGGGGGTCGACCGTGACGCGAATCGTGGCCGTGGTGCCAGTCCGTTCTTTGTCGCAAGGCAAGTCACGCCTTGCCGATGTGCTGTCGCCTCGTCGACGCGCAGCGCTGATCGAGTCCATGCTGTCTCGGGTACTCGCGTCTCTACGCGCGTCGCAGAGCATCGATCGCATCATCGTCGTCAGTCCCGACGACGCACTCTCGGTTCCCGCGGGTGTTGAGCGCTGGCGTGATCGAGGTGTTGGTCTCAACGAGGCCATCGAGTTCACGCGGCAGCGGCTTGAAGGCACCGCGGGCGCCATGCTGGTCGTCGCAGCTGATGCGCCGCAGGTCACATCCACCGAGATCGATCGATTGGTCGAGAGGGCGCGCGACGTTGAGGTCGCCATCGTTCCGGATCGCCATGGTCTTGGGACCAATGCGATCTGGATGCGACTGCCGACGCGCTTCGAGCCCCAGTTCGGTTCCCATAGCGCGCAGGCGCATTTGGCTGAAGCGCGCAGACTCGGTCTCAGTCATTTGCTGTTGCCCGTCCCTGGTCTTTCTCACGACGTCGATGTCGAGAGCGATCTCGATGGTGAGCCGATGCCCGATGAAGTCGCGCGTCTGCTCGCGGACGAGAACGACATGCCGGCGTTGTTGCGCCGGGCGGAGAAGCTGACGACAGCGGGCTTCGGAACTCGGGTTGGCTATTCGCGAAAGGTCTTCATCCCGCTGACGCATTGGTGTCGGGATGTCTGTCATTACTGCACTTTCGCGGCGCCGCCTCGCAAGGGCTCGCGAGCGTTTCTCACGATCGATGAAGTGCTCACGATCGCGCGTGCCGGTGTTGCAGCCGGTTGCGACGAGGCCTTGTTCACGCTTGGTGACAAGCCAGAGCTACGCTACGCAGCGGCGCGCGCCGAATTAGCCGAGCTCGGCTTTGCTACCACGCTGGAGTATCTCGCTTATTGTGCCCGCCGAGTGTTCGAAGAAACGGGATTGCTGCCTCATCTGAATCCGGGCTTGATGACTGCCTCCGAGCTCGCGATGCTGCGCCCCGCATCGGTGTCGATGGGCATCATGCTCGAGAGCGTTGCGAGCCGTCTGTGCGAGAAGGGCGGACCACATCATCGATCGCCCGATAAAGATCCTGCGCACAGACTCGCGACCATCGAAGCGGCGGGCGCACTGGCGATTCCGTTTACCTCAGGGCTTTTGATCGGCATCGGCGAGACGCGCGCGGAGCGCATCGACACCTTGCTGGCGTTACGCGCGAGTCATCAGCGTTACGGACATTTGCAGGAAATCATCATCCAGAATTTTCGCGCAAAGCCGGGTACTCGCATGGCCGATGCGCCCGAGCCCTCGCTCGAGGATTTACAGTGGACGATTGCGGTAGCGCGGTTGATCTTTGGCAAGACAATGTCGATTCAGGCGCCTCCCAATCTGTCACCCGGTGCATTGCGTGCCTTGGTGTCAGCGGGCGTCAATGATTGGGGTGGTGTGTCGCCCGTCACGCCCGATCATGTGAACCCCGAGGCGCCATGGCCGACGCTGCCAGCGTTGGAGCGTCAGACCGCCGAGGCGGGGCGCTGGTTGGTGCAGCGTTTGCCCATCACGCCTGTCTATGCGCTCGAGTCAACCCGTTGGCTCGATCCCGCGATGCGTACGGCCGTCTTGCGCCGAATCGATGCGACAGGTTATGCGCTCGAACGTGACTGGCATGCCGGTGCTGGCGATAGACCGCCGCGACGTTATCGCGCGCGACATCGCCGTTGGTTTGCGCCGAGCCTGCGCCAGCGTGCTCTCGAACAAGCTGTGCGTCGTTGTCTAGAAGGTGAGGCGCCAAGTGAGTTGGAGCTGGCCCGCTGGTTCGAGGCCGATGGCGATGACTACGGCTTGTTGGTGCGAGCGGCTGACGAGTGTCGTCAGCGCGTGAATGGCGATGAAGTCACCTACGTCGTCAATCGCAATATCAACTACACGAACATCTGTACGCATTCCTGCGGCTTCTGCGCTTTTGCCAAAGGCCGAAGTGCGCGCGCGCTGCGCGGACCGGGATATCTGCTAGACCTTGATGAGATTGCGCGACGGGTGGCCGAAGCGAGCGATCGTGGCGCAACTGAGGTGTGTCTGCAGGGCGGAATCCATCCGACTTTTAATGGTCAGACGTATCTCGATATCGTGCACGCGGTCAAATCGGCAGCGCCCGCGATTCACGTGCATGCCTTTTCGCCCTTGGAGGTGACTCATGGTGCGCGAACCTTGGGGCTCAGTGTCGGTGCGTTTCTAGAGCGTTTGATGGCGGCGGGTTTGCGCAGTCTGCCAGGGACTGCCGCCGAAATTTTGAGTGATGACGTTCGCGAGATCATCTGTGCCGACAAAGTGACGAGCGAGGAATGGCTCGAGGTGATGCGCACGGCCCACGAGATCGGTTTGCGCAGCACGGCGACGATCATGTTCGGTCATGTCGAGCGCCCCATACACTGGGCGCGTCATTTGCTTTCGCTGAGGTCACTACAAGAGCGCACGGGCGGATTCACCGAATTCGTGCCGCTGCCGTTCGTTCACATGGAAGCGCCGTTGTGGCGCAAAGGTCTTGCTCGCAGCGGCCCGAGTTGGCGCGAGTCGATGTTGATGCATGCGATTGGACGGCTGGTGTTGTATCCCGCTTTCCATAACATCCAGTGCTCTTGGGTAAAGCTGGGTCGTGAGGGCGCTTTCGAAGCGTTACGCGCCGGCGCCAACGATATCGGTGGTGTTCTGATGAACGAGTCCATTACGCGCGCGGCAGGCGGCGTTAATGGGCAGGAAATGAGTGAGAGCGAATTGGTCGGCATCATCCGCGCAGCAGGGCGTGTGCCGCGTGAGCGGACGACCCTCTACGGAGTACCTCAGCACGGCGAGTGGCAAGAGCCTTGGCTGAGAGCGGGTTGCCTCGGTGACTCCGCTTTCGGCGTCGGTACGTTTAGGGTCAGCGCAAGCGAGGAATGACGTGCTGCCCGATGATGTCGAGCGCTTCCATCGGATCATCGTGCAGGCGTAGCGCACATTCCGTAAGACCCGCCGCCGCGAACATTTGGAATCGTTCGATTTCTCGATCGAGATCCTCCAGTCCGCCCGTCGACGTGAAGTACTCGCACATGCGATTCGAGATGCTTTCCGGTACTTCTTTCACGTGCCCCGATCGATCGAACCACGAGGCGACGTATTTGTCGTAGTGGTCGCGAACCATCTGTGCCTCATCTTCGTTGAGGCATTGCTGGATCAACTCTTTTTGCAACTTGATGGCGCGCCAGGGCAGCTCGCGGCGCGACTCACGGTAGCCCGCTGCACGCTCGCGCTTTAGATGCCACGCCCAGAAGGTGTTGGTACGCAACGGTGCCATCCCAGCCTCGCGCTTCGCGGCGCCTTCGTTGACTTCGCGCATGGCAGTTGCCATGACCTCGGGCGGAGTACAGCCGATGAATACGCCATCGGCAACGCGTGCTTCCATGCGCATCATTTGGCCGCGATAGGCGGTGCCGTAGACGAGCGGGGGGTTCGGCGCGTGGACCCAATCGTAAGTGCAGGGCAGGTTGACGACGAAATCTTCACCCTTGTATCCCTGCTTGAGCTTGCCGTAGCCGGCACCACGCACGATCTCGATACCCTCGCGCGTGGCACGGACGATCTTTTCGGGTCGTTGGATGCCCATCGCATCGATGTTGCCTTCGCCTGCGCCCATCGCAATGACGGCGCGCCCACCCGCGATTTCGTTGAGCGACAACAGACTGTTGGCGATCTTCAGCGGATGCATCTCGAACGGGCTCACTGCGAGTGGCCCGATCAGCATACGGCGCGTTTGCTGCGCCAACGGGACTAACGTGAGAAAGCAGTCCCAATGTGCAAAAAAATTCGAACTCCACAGTGCTCGAACACCGTAGCTTTCGGCTTTGACGCCGATTTCGGCGACTTGGGAGGGGGTGAGATCGGGCTCGAGGATGATGTCGATTTGCATGCGCCCGAGGTTATCAGGCGCAGTAGATCCGATGCAGCGTTTCGACCACTTGAGCTGCTGGTCCGTCCGCCAGGGAGTAATGGACGGTTTGACCGTCGCGCCGCGTCTGCACGATGCCGGCTTCGCGTAAGACCGCCAAATGCTGCGATAAGGCTGATTGGCTCAAGGGGAGACGATCATTCAGTTCGCCCACCGACATCTCGGTGCCGGACAGATTGCACAGAATCATCAACCTTTGTTCGTTGGCCAAGGCTTTCAACAAACTCGATGCCGCCATGGCATGGGGCCGCATCGCCTCGTGCATGGCGGCTGGCGATTTGGTGCGGCGGGAGCGCGCAAGTGTGGATTGCATGAGGG
Source organism: Pseudomonadota bacterium (assembly GCA_039796795.1). GTDB lineage: Bacteria > Pseudomonadota > Gammaproteobacteria > Steroidobacterales > Steroidobacteraceae > UBA964. Next base: position 8,399 of record JBDKJA010000013.1, on the reverse strand, counting down.
TCATTTTACATCAGGGGTTGCTAAATAAGCAAATGCTAATATAATGAGCCTATGAGTGCGACGAACCCGACCGTTACGCCGTTTTTTGACCCGACGACCTGGACGTTCAGCTACGTCGTCGCTGACCTTGCTACGAGCGTTGCGGCCATCATCGACCCGGTGCTCGACTACGACCCCGTCACCCGTGAAACCAGCACCCACTCGGCTCGCAAGTTGCTCGATTACGTCATGCTGCAGGGTCTCAACGTGCAATGGATACTCGAGACGCATGCACATGCGGATCATCTTAGTGCCGCGCAATGGTTGAAGACGGAACTCGGCGGGCAACCGCGAATCGGCATTGGCATCGACATTCGAAGAGTGCAGGAGACGTTCAAGAGGCGGTTGTCGTTGGAGCCCGATTTTCCGACCGACGGCAGTCAGTTCGACGTCTTGTTGGCCGATGGTGAGTCGCTCTCGCTCGGCACGCTCTCGATCGAGGTGATCGCAACGCCGGGCCACACGCCCGATAGTGTGACTTACCTGATGGGCGATGCGGCTTTCGTCGGGGATACCATTTTTGCGCCGCGTTACGGCTCGGCACGCTGCGACTTTCCGGGTGGTGATGCGCGCCGCTTGTATGACTCGATGCAGCGTCTGTTGTCTTTACCCGCACAGACACGAATCTACCTTTGCCATGACTATCCGCCCGAGGGTGTCGAGCCGCAGTACGTGACGGATCCGCTAAGTCAGCGAGAGAACGTGCATCTCAAGAACGTCGTCACGGCTGACGAATTTGTGCAGATGCGCGAGGCGCGTGACGCTACGTTGTCACCGCCGAAGCTGCTCGAGCCATCGCTGCGCGCCAATATTCGAGCGGGCCATTTGTCTGATCCCTTTTTTAAAGTTCAAGGAGAGACAGCATGAACATCGATCGTTTCGTACTGGCCTTTGCAGGTACCGTCGTCCTCGTGAGTTTGGCGCTCGGTGTTTGGGTTGATCAAAACTGGTTCTTCCTAACGGGGTTCGTGGGGCTGAATCTGCTGCAGTCGGCCTTCACCGGTTTTTGTCCGTTGGCGATCGTGCTGCGTAAGGTCGGACTGCAGTCGGGTGTCGCGTTCAAATGAAAGTGTTGCGATCTTCGATCGGTGTAATGGCACTACTGGCGCTGGTTACCGCGTGCAGCTCGCCCACGCCGCCGAGCTCTGCAAGTAAACAGGAAGCACCATTCGACGTTTTAACCGTCGCGGTTACCAAGAGTGGTGACGAACGCTGGGTAGATGGCCGAGTCGAGGGTGTCGATCAAGCGACGATCGCCGCGCAAACGGGCGGTGAAGTGATCGCGGTAGCGAAGGATGCCGGTGATCCTCCTGTGATTGCCGGCGATGTCGTTTTGCGTTTGCGCGGTACGCAGCAGCGCAGTGGGCTGCAGCAGGCCGAGGCAGCCTTGCGAGCCGCTGAAGCGCGCGAAGTCGAAGTGCAGGCGCGTTTTGCGCGTATGTCATCTCTCTTCGAGCGTAAGGCCATCCCTAAGGCCACTTTCGACGACGCGCTTGCGCAGCGCGAGGCTGCAGTGTCGCAATCGCTCGCGGCGCGGGCCGCGGTCGCTGCGGCGCGCGAGACCGTTTCTTATACGACGGCTTCCGCTCCGTTCACGGGCGTCGTGACCGATCGTTACGTGCGTGTCGGTAGTGTCGTTGCCCCGGGAGTCCCGTTGTTTGCTATTTCGGCGACCGATCGACTGCGCGTTGTCACGGATGTGCCTGAGGAGTTTGCGGCGGCTGTTCGAGCGCGGGGCGAAGTGCTGATCCAACACGGATCGGAGCGTATCGCCGGTCGTAACATCCTGGTGCAGCCTCGCACAGGCGAGGGTAACGGTGCTGTCGGGAGCGGATCACGGTACCCATCGCTAGCGTAGCCACTCGTGGCGAGGTGACGGGCGTCTACGTCTTCGACTCGACGAGTGGTCGCGTGGCCTTCCAGCAATTACGCCTTGGTCGAGTGATCGCCGGCAACGTTGACGTTCTGGCCGGCCTAGTCGGGGGTGAGCAGATCGCATCGAATCCAGCTACTGCGATGCGCTACTTGACGCAGCGCCGAGATCAACGATGACTCGTCGGGGTGCAGAGCAGCCACTCGGCATCTCGGGTCGGCTAGCAGGCTATTTTCTCAACAACCAGCTGACACCGTTGTTGGCTTTGGCGGCGATATTGCTCGGCTTGTTTGCCGTGTGGGTGACACCGCGCGAGGAAGAGCCACAGATCGACGTCACTTTCGCCAACATCTTCATCCCGTTTCCAGGTGCGAGCTCGGGCGAGGTTGAGTCCTTGGTGGTGGGCCCGATGGAGCGCGTGCTTGGCGAGATCGCCGGCGTGAAGCATATCTATTCGGTTTCGCGTCCGGGCATTGGTGTCATCACCGTGCAGTTCGAAGTGGGTGAGGCGCGTACTGAGGCAGTCGTGCGCCTTTACAACGCGATTTACTCAAACCAAGACTGGCGCCCCCCAGGCCTCGGCGTGCTTCAGCCACTGGTCAAGCCAGGTGGTATCGAAGACGTTCCGATATTGACGCTGACGCTTTGGAGTCGTGACGCGTCGCGCAGTCCGGACGAACTCGCTCAAGTCGCGCGTTCGTTGCAGACCGAGATCAAACGGGTCGCGGGTACGCGCGACGTCTATACGGTGGGTGCTCCTGATCATCTTGTTAAGGTCGAGCTCGATCCACGACGCGTGGCGGGTCGCGGTCTGACCTACGGCGAAATCATTCAATCTTTGCAGGCCACTAATTACGCCTTACAAGCTGGTGCGGTCGTAGGCGCCGGCGAGTACGCACCGGTACAGGTAGGTCGCTTTCTCGAAAATCGGGATGAGGTTGCAACTCTTGTCGTGGGTGTTGCTAACGGACGACCGGTGTATCTCGAGGATGTGGCAGATGTGCGTGTCGGATCAGAGCAGCCGGATCAATACGTCACCTTCAACACGGGGCCCGCCTGGCAGGGCAGCGATGCGGTCCGTGCGGCGCGCGGACACAGTGCCGTCACCATCGCGATCGCTAAGAAGCCGGGCGAGAATGCGATCGACGTGGCCAACAAGGTGCTCGATCGAGTGGATGTCTTGCGCGGGGTTTATTTGCCCGATGACGTCAAGGTGACGGTCACGCGTAACTACGGCGAAACGGCCAGCGAGAAAGCGACGCAACTGATGCAAAAGTTGTTGTTCGCCACTATCTCCGTCGTACTGCTGGTGATGCTGGTGATGGGGCGTCGTGAAGCGCTTGTCGTTGGTGTCGCCGTGATTGTGACCCTGGCGGCGACGCTCTTTGCCTCGTGGGCTTGGGGGTTCACGCTCAACCGAGTCTCGTTATTCGCATTGATCTTCTCGATCGGCATCTTGGTCGACGATGCCATCGTCGTGGTCGAAAATATTCATCGGCATCGTCTGTTGTATTCCGGGACGCTCGAGTCCCTCATTCCCCGCGCGGTCGACGAAGTCGGCGGACCGACGATCCTCGCCACCTTTACGGTCATTGCGGCTTTGCTGCCGATGGCCTTCGTGAGTGGCTTGATGGGACCTTACATGAGCCCGATTCCGATCAACTCCAGTATGGGCATGCTGCTCTCGCTGTTGATCGCGCTGATTTTCACTCCGTGGCTGTGCCGAAAATTACTTGGTACGCATCATGAATCTTCAGGTCACGGCAATGGATCGAGTGAGTTCGATCAGCGTGTCGCTGCGTTCTTTGAGCGTTCGCTGCGCCCGTTTTTGACGGGTGATGATCCGCGCCAGCGACGGCACAAGTTATATGCGGGCATTGGGCTCGCCATCCTCGGTGCCGTGGCGCTTGCCGTCGTGCAACTGGTCGTGTTGAAGATGCTTCCCTTCGACAACAAGTCGGAGTTTCAGGTGGTGCTCAATATGCCCGAGGGCACGCCCGTAGAGACAACCTCCAAGGTGCTCGACGAATTAGCCGGTGTGATCGAGGCGGTGCCTGAAGTCACCGATTATCAGGTTTATGCCGGCACGGCAGCGCCGATTAACTTCAATGGGCTCGTTCGTCAGTATCGACTGCGTCGTAGTGCAGAGCTCGGTGATATCCAGGTTAATCTATTGCCGAAGTCTGAGCGTGATCGATCGAGTCATGAGATCGCCTCCTCAGTGCGCGCGTCGCTCGCGGCAATCGGAGAGCGCTATCAGGCGTCTGTGCAAGTTGTTGAGGTCCCGCCGGGGCCACCCGTTCAGGCCCCAATCGTGGCTGAAATTTATGGTTCGAGTGCCGAGGAGCGAACTGCGCTTGCTCGAGAAGTCCGGACTGTTTTCCACAATACAGCTGATATCGTTGATGTCGACGATACCTTGCCTGCGGAAGCGCGGCGTTGGGTGCTCGACATCGATCGCAACAAGGCCGCGCTACTCGGTGTGAGTCAACAGCAGATTGCGGAGATCGTGACAGCAGCCGTTGGAGGCTACGACGCCACCTTCCTGCGTATCGGTGGTGGGCAAGAACCCATGCCGGTGCGTCTCGAGCTGCCTTTCGGTGATAAGGCGCGAGTGCAAGATCTGCTGTCGCTCGAGATGCGCTCGCAATCTGGGGCACGCGTCCGTCTTGGCGCTGTCGCGTCGGCGAGCGAGCTGCCTTGGGATGGCGATATCCATCATAAAAACCTGCTCCCAGTGGCCTATGTCACGGGTGATATGGCGGGGAAACTCGATAGTCCGCTGTACGGTATGTTCGGGATCATCGGCGCGCTCGACGGTTTAAATATCAATGGTGTCGAGCCTGTGCAACGCTTCATTGGGCCGCCCGAAGATCCGTCGGAGCTAGCGATCAAGTGGGATGGCGAGTGGCAAATCACCTACGAGACCTTCCGCGACATGGGCGCCGCCTATGCGGTGGGCTTGGTGCTGATTTACTTGCTCGTCGTGGCGCAGTTCGGTTCGTACTTCGTGCCGCTCATCATCATGGCGCCGATTCCACTCACCATTATTGGTGTGATGCCAGGGCATGCCATTTTGGACGCGCAGTTCACGGCAACCTCGATGATCGGCATGATCGCACTCGCCGGCATCATCGTGAGAAATTCGATTCTGCTCGTGGATTTCATCAATAGCGAGCGTGCGGCAGGGCGCGATCTCGCCGATGCGGTAGTAGCAGCGGCGACGGTACGCGCGAAGCCAATTGCATTGACGGCACTCGCAGCGATGATCGGGGCATTTTTCATCCTTGATGATCCGATCTTCAACGGTCTCGCCATTTCATTGATATTCGGCATCTTCGTCTCCACCGTATTGACGCTCGTCGTCATCCCGGTGGGGTATTTCGCCTACCTCTCGAGGAGAAGTTGACATGGCTCACATCGTCATCGTGGGTGCTGGGATCGGAGGCGTCCCAGCGGCTTTTGAACTTCGCAAGAAACTCGGTAAGGAACATCGCGTGACTTTGCTCGGCTCCTCACCGTACTTCGAGTTCACACCGTCGAATCCGTGGGTCGCGGTCGGTTGGCGTAAGACCGAGCAGACTAGGGTTGAGATGCGTCAACCGCTTGAATCGAAGGGGATTCAATGGATTCCCGAAAAGATCGTCGCGATTGACGCGACCGGTAACAACGTGACGACGACGAGTGGTCATCGGCTCGACTACGACTATCTCGTTATCGCGACCGGGCCGAAGCTCTCGTTCGAGGAGGTGCCGGGTCTTGGTCCCCAGGGTGGCTATACCCACTCGATCTGCACGCATGAGCATTCGGAGACGGCATGGTCTGCGTATCAAGAGTTTTTAAAGAATCCCGGTCCGATCGTGATCGGCGCGGCGCCCGGTGCCAGTTGCTTCGGGCCAGCTTATGAATTTGCGATGATTCTCGATGCCGATCTGCGCAAGCGAAAAATGCGTGATCAGGTTCCGATGACCTATGTCACGAGCGAACCTTACATAGGCCATATGGGCTTGGGTGGCGTCGGCGATAGCAAAGGGCTCATGGAGTCAGAACTGCGTCAACGTCATATCAAGTGGGTGACCAATGCCAAGGTGACGGAAGTCAAATCCGGCGAGGTCTTGGTGACCGAGATGGACGAGGAGGGCAAGCCCAAGAAAGAGCATGTGCTGCCGTTCAAGTTCTCGATGATTCTGCCGGCATTCAAGGGTGTTGATCCGGTTGCGGCCGTCCCCCATCTTTGTAATCCACGCGGCTTCGTTTTGATCGATGAATATCAGCGTTCAAAAGCCTACCGAAACATTTTCTCGGCAGGTGTTTGCGTAGCGATCCCGCCAGTCGAAGCGACGCCAGTGGGTACTGGCGCTCCCAAGACCGGTTATATGATCGAGTCAATGGTGAGCGCGATTTGCGAAAACATCGTCGCGGATATCAAGGGTGAGCCGGCTGACGCGCGCGCCACCTGGAACGCGATCTGCTTGGCTGACTTTGGTGACACTGGAGCGGCTTTCGTGGCGCTGCCGCAGCTTCCGCCACGCAACGTCACATGGGCGAAGGCGGGCAAGTGGGTGCATCTGGCCAAGCTTGCTTTTGAGAAATATTTCTTGCGCAAGGTGAAGACCGGTTCGTTGACGCCCGTATATGAAACCTATGTGTTGAAGGCGCTGGGTATCGTTTCCTTGCGAGAGAAGAAGTCTTGATGCGACTACAGGTCTACAAGTTAGCGCTATGCTTGACGGTGGCGGGTCTCATGCCCATCACCGCGAGTGCCGATGAGTCCTTAACCGAGGCCTGGAGTAAAGCGTTGGCGGCGGACGCCGGGCTTGCGGCTGTCAGTCTCGATGCCGAGGCCGCCCGTGCGAATGAACGAGCCGCCAAAGCGGCTCGGTTGCCGCAGCTCGAGGTCGGTGCGTCTTATACGAAGATGGCGGATGCGCCGGCCTTGTCGATCATCACCCCTGAATTCGCTTTCGTGTCGCCGCGTATCTTCGATGGTGACGACTTCGTGATGCGAAATGCACAAGTGACTCTGCCGATCTACGCAGGCGGACGTTTGTCGGCGGGTGTCAAGGCAGCGGGATTGGGGCGCAGTGCAGCCGAGGCTGATGAGCGACGAGCGCGCGCGGAGCTCAAGATCGCGGTGGCAGAGAGCTATTTAGGCGTTTTGCGCAGCGAGCGAGCACTTCGTGCGGCAGAGGCTAATGTGGCTGCTCTCGATGCGCACTTACAAGACGTAAGCGCAATGGTCGAGGTACAGGCGAGGGCCAATACGGATTTGCTGGCCTCACGCGTGGCTGCGTCGGCGGCAAAACAGCAACTCGCTAGAGCACGACTCGCGTATGCGAGCGCTCTGGGTCACTACAACCGGCACTTGGGTGAGCCGCTCGAGCGCAAAGTGGAGCTAGAGCCCGTGCCACCGGCGGTTCTGGAAGTCGCTAATTCCGCGCTGGTTGATTTGCAGAATCAGGCGGTTCGTCAGCGTGGCGAGTTAGCGGGGCTCGAAGCCCGCGCCGATTCGCTGAAAGCGGCCTCGAAGGCGGAATTCGGGAAAATGTTGCCGTCGGTCGCCGTGACGGCGAGTTACCAAGAGCTTGAGAACACGGTGCTGGATCGACAAGCGTTCTCGATGGTCGGCGTCGGTTTTCGCTGGGCCTTGTTCGATGGCGGTCAAGCACGACATCGTGCCGCAGCCTTGCGCCGCTCAAGCGAGTCAGTTCGGCAAAAGCGCAACGAACTCGAATCGATCGTTCGGCTAGAGGTGCAACAAGCGCAGCTCGGCATTGAAGCGGCGGATGCCCGTGTCGCGTTGACGCGCGATGCGATCGCCGAAGCTAACGAGAATTTGCGTATCACGCGCGAGCTCTACAACGAGAGTTTAGTAACGAATACCCAAGTGCTGGAGGCTATTGCACTGCAGATTGCTGCCGAAGGTCACGCGGCGGATGCCGTTTTCGATGCCGCGATCGCACGGCTGCGTTTGTTGAAATCTATCGGAGAACTTTGATGTTCGGTCATAGCCGCCGAGTCTAGTCGCCGCTGTCGGTGGTGGTGTTGCTGCGCGCAGCGCTGGCGACGATACTGAGTCGCTATGGATGACATGACCGGACCGACCCAGCCGCTAGAGCGAGCCTCGACGCTCGCGGCGCGAGCGTATGTCGACGCAGAGATTTTGGCGCAAGAGCAGCAGCGGATCTTTCCGCGTCACTGGCAGTTTGCCTGTCACGAGTCGCAACTCGATCGAGTGGGTGCAAGCCTCTTCGTCGACATCGCAGGCGTACGACTGGTGCTCGTTCGGACTGTCGCAGGTATCGGTGCTTATGAGGCGGTGTGTCGTCATCGGGCTGGCCCCCTCGATGCGTGTCGATCCGGTGGACAAGATTTTTTTCGTTGTCGCTATCACGGTTGGTCATACGATCTTGAGGGTCGGTTGATGGCCGCCACCGAAATGCAAGGCTGCGAAGATTTCGACCCAAGCTCGATCGCGTTGCCGCGT
>JBDKJA010000012.1:0-28174 GCA_039796795.1 Pseudomonadota bacterium | reverse complement strand
GAGACAGGATAGATACGGCTTTGCCTCGCCGAATACGACGGCCTGCCCTACCGCCACGTTTGCGAGCAACTCTCGCTCCACCCATTCAGGCGACACATTACGCCCAAGACTCGTGATCAATAGATTCTTTCGACGGCCGCGAACATACAGATAGCCCTCTTCATCAATGAAACCGAGGTCGCCGGTCGCAATCTCGTCGTGTAATGCAGCATCTTCACCGAGATAGCTCAGCATCGTCGCGCCACGAACATGAATTTCACCCGCAGCGTCGATTCGAACGCGAGCATGCGGCAAAACTTGACCAACACTACCCTTCCGCAGAGCATCGGGTGAATTCAATGCCACCACTGAGGCGCACTCGCTAAGACCGTAGCCTTCGTAGGCGGGCAGCCCTGCGGCGTGTGCCGCCGTCAAAAGCTCGGGTGAGACCGAAGCACCGCCGACAGCGATGAATTTGAGATTGTCCGGTGCACGCCAACCTTTGGCGACTGAAGCCACGAGCACACGCAGCAACTCCGGCACTAACAAGAGGCTCTCTGGCGCATAGCGATCGATGCATGCCAGCATTCGCGCCGCGTCAATTCCACCATAGCCGATGCCGGCTTCATGCAAGGTCGGTAACGATACGGCCGCGCCAAGCGCAGGCGCAACGCGTACGCTCACGAGATTGTCTAGCAGAGTCGACAGCGGTAGCAGAGAAAGATGACGGCTCACTGTGAGTGGCCTCAGGACATCGACTAAAGAACTCACGACCGCATCGATCGAAGCGCGGGAAAGACAAACGCCTTTCGGCGTTCCGGTGCTGCCGGAGGTGTAGGTGATCTTGCAGGTCGCAGGCGGTAGCGGCCTGCTTTTGTCTGATGGGATTGATCGTTCCCAGCACTGTAAATTCAGGACCGTATCTTCGATGCGCCGCCATGGGCCTGGAAGATTCTTGAACTTTTCTGGGTCATCCGTGATGATTCGCTCGACCGAGGCATCTTCAATGATGTGAGACAGTTGCGCCTCAGTGAAATGTCGAGGCAGCGGCACGTTCACATGTGAGCTATCGTGCAGCGCGCGATCGATGACAGCCCATCCGATACCGTTATCCGCTAGCAACCCATAGCGTATCGACGAATCTGCAGACCGCTCCAGCCATAGCGAGGCTTGCGCTTCTAACGCGATGAGTGCATCGCTCGTCAGCGCAACTTGGGAGTTCTCAAAAGCGACGTTCACGCGGCCACCTGTGCACAATGACCGAGCCAACCGGCCATGACACGTGGGGCGCTGTCGTAGTAACGCCCCCAGCAATCCGCGTCACGTTGTAGTCTCTGGGGTTCAGCGACACCGAGATCGAGTAGCGGCGCGCCAAAACTCGCAACCAGTTCTCGAACGCGCGGAGTGCCCGTGAATACCAGCCACTCGAATCCCTCTCGCACCAGAACACCGGGAAGCTGCTTTAGCAATTCCATCGTGGCCGATCGATCGTGACTGGCAAAGTTGCCGACTTCGACGATTCGACGACGCTCGAGCCGGACGATCGCCCCGAGGCTCTCTCCGCGACTGCGCAAGACCTCCTCGATCGGCGCATCGAGATATTGCTCTAGGAACAACGGTCTATGCGCCGCACTTTGATAACCGAGCACAGCGAGTGGCCGATCATCCACACCGACACATCCGAGCAGGTTTGGCATGAGCTGAAGCAATCGCGCTCCATGAACAACCTCGTAGCGAGAGCGGATGAGCTGCTCATAAGACTCTCGCAAAGACGCGTCCGGGAGAGTTCCTCCGATAACTGGCTTGAGAACACGTGTGCCGTTACGCAAGTGCTGAGGTGCAAGAACATCCATGGCGGGTTAGACGGCGGGACCACGACAAATCCATCGCTGCGATTGATTCGGGGGTGCTCGGCCGTCTAACCTCCCGAGCCGCGATGTCCAAGTCGGATCAAAATCTGGTGGAGCGGCTCCTGGCGGGTGATGAACGCGCCTTCAGGGAGTTTTTTGATGAGTATTTCGATCGGCTTTACCGTTTTGGTCTTTCGAGAGTCCGCGACAATCCGAGCCTTGCCGAGGAGGCCGCTCAGCGAACGCTATGTCGTGCCGTGCGAAAGCTCGACGGCTTTCGAGGTGAATCGAGCCTGTTCTCGTGGCTCGCGGGAATTTGCCGCAACGAACTCGCCGACTTGCTCGAGATCTCAAATCGGGACGCGGCTCGGCAAGTCAGCCTCGAATCGGACCCATCAGGACAACGTGCTGCGCAACACCACGCCGCCGACTTTCAACAAGAGCCCGAGCAGCTCACCGCAACAAACGAACGAACTATTCAGATTGAGTCGATCCTGCGACAACTACCGGGCCGGTATGGCGAAATACTGCGATGGAAGTATCTCGATGATCTGTCGACCGAGGCCATCGCAGCGAAGCTCGAGGTCTCGTACGACGCTGCTCAATCAACGCTGCAGCGAGCCCGGCTGGCATTCAAGTCGGCAGCCAATGCCGCGGGGCTCGAGGTGTAGAGCATGAACGACGAGGAAATAAAAAACGCGCTGCAATCCTTGCGGGATGCGCCTCGCGTTCCCGCTGATCGGCGTGAGGCTGCCTTTGAACGGGTACGATCCGAATGGCAGTCGGCTCTCGCTGAGCGAGCGGCGACTCCGTCTCGCACGCCCAACCGCCGATGGGTATGGGGTATTGCGGCGAGCGTGATGATGGTGCTTTTTTCCGGCTTGTTCTTCTCGATGTCTCGCGACGCCGCAGACCCGCAAACTCGGATTGCGACCGTATTGGCCGTGCACGGCGGCGATGCTTTTCGCATCAATGATGCCGTCTACGGCAAACAATCGATCCAAACAGGGTCCGCCACATTATCGATGCGAATGACATCCGGACTCATCGTTCGAGCGGCGCCCTATTCCGAACTGACGTTCAGCGACGAAAATCACCTGCGACTAGAGAAAGGCCGCATTTTCGTTGACGCTAATCCTGCCGAATCGAATGCGCCACTGCTTGTTGAAACGAAGCTAGGAGCCATTCGTCACCTCGGAACCCAGTATCTAGTCGAATACGATCGCGAGCGACTGAACGTCGCGGTTCGTGAGGGTGTCATCGCCTTGCAAAAGCCTGCAGAAACACAGGCGCTTGCGAAAGCCGCTGCCGGCGAGCAACTGAGCGTATCTGCGAGAGCGCCACAAGCAATCGAACGATCAACCGTGTTGGCTACGGACGAACGTTGGAGCTGGGTGGAAACCGTGGCGTCACCCATCGATATCGATGGCATCACTCTGGGTGCTTTTCTGCAGTGGTATGAACGCGAAACCGGTCGGCGGGTCAAGCTTGGCAACGCCGATCCTGATACCCGACTCAGTGGGAGTATCGCCGGTCTGACGCCGGATGACGCCCTTGGGGCGATCGCGGTCGCGGTTGAACTTGCCGTCGTACAAAAAGACGGCGAAGTTCTTGTCAGCAAGCCCTAATCATCCGTCCCGAAATCCATCTTTATAATGTGCCGGTGAAATTCCGGCTCGTTATCTGGATCTTGCTCGCCTCGCTGCTCGGCCTCCGTCCCTGCATCGTTACCGCAACGACACCGGCCACCATCATTCCGGCCGGAACGACACTATCCGCTGCGATACAGCAACTTCGATCACGCGATGTCACCATCCTGTTCAGTGATCGGCTGGTTTTACCAGAGTTCAAAGTCGCGCGAAGTTTGACGGTCGATGACCCACGCGATGCCGCTCTGCGACTCCTAGCCGAGCATGGCTTGACTCTGCGCACACTGCGCCCCGGCCTCTTCGTTGTCGTCCGATCTCTGGAAACGGGATCGCCCAAGCCCACGCAAGCTGTCGATCTCGAGCCTCTTGCAGAAGTTGCGATTTACGCCAGCCGCTATTCCAGCGACTCACCACTGACGAGCATGGCGCAACTCGAACGCACCGATGTCGAAAGTCTCGCGGGTCTCAACGAAGATGTGCTTCGTGTAACACGCAGTCTACCGGGAACTGCGACCACGCCTCTCAGCGCCAAAACCCACGTACGTGGTGGTCGCGATGATGAAATGCTGGTGCGCTTCGATGGTATCCCGCAACTTGCCCCATTTCACTTCAAAGACTACGGCGCCATTCTCGGCAGCATCGAACCGACGACGATCGACACACTCGATTTTTTTAGTGGCATTTTCCCCGTCCGTCATGGCGACCGGCTCTCTGCCGTGATGGATATCCGCCCGCGCAAAGTGGAAGACGGAAGTCACCATGAGGTTGGTCTGTCGCTACTAGCTGCCCATGCCATGTCGGTCGGTGAAACACGACTGCGCGATTCACCCACACGCTGGTTGATCTCAGGCAGAAGCAGCAGTGCCGGATGGGTAGCGCGAGCAGCCGATATCGACAATATCGAAATCGAGTTCTCGGATCTGCTCATTCGAGGTGAACATGTCATAGACGATTGGACCTTGGTTGCCGGCGTCTCCATCCTCCAGGACGAACTCGATTATCTGGATGACGAGTCGAGCCAAAAGCGCGATCAGTCCTCTGCGGGATATCGTGATGGCACGCTGTGGCTTAAAGCGAAGCGAGAGAGTGATGCAGGCCATCAGTTAATGATGGCCGCAGCGAAGTTTGATTCGGAGGCCGATAGACGCGGCGAATCGTACGGTGAAGCAATCTCGACGGGTCGCGCCACCGAGGATAGACAGACTCAAGGATATTATTTTGACGTCGCATGGCAAAAAGCAGGCTCATGGTCTCTCGGCGCAGAAATGCTCGAACTGAGCAGCCGTTACGATCACAGAATAAGCGCCCGCTTTGATCCGGCTCTAGCCGCCACATTTGATCGCGCTGCCAATCTCGATCGACAGACCTTGGTTGATACCAAGAGTCGCTCGATCTCAGCGTATGCCTCAAAACTCTTTGCTTTCTCGTCACGATGGCGTGCTGACATTGGCATTCGCGCCGATCATCGAAACCAACCGCACAATGCCATCGACTGGTCGCCGCGCATGGCCATTGAGTATGAACTCGCCGACGGCCGCTATCTGCGCGCCAGCGCCGGGCGAACATCTCAAGGCCAACGCGCCGACGAACTACAAGTCGCCGATGGTGAAACAAACTTTCACCCAGTCCAAAAAGCGGACCAGTGGGTACTAGGCTACGAGCAATTGCTCACCGATCGTGGCGCTTGGCGAATTGAAGCCTATCGAAAGCAGATTCATGACCCCGCGCCGCGATATGAGAATCTACTGAATCCGGTGTCACTCATCCCAGAGATGGAAATCGACCGACGGCGCGTCGCACCGGATGGTGCCCTCGCCTATGGAGTCGAAGCAGCCGCGCGTTACATCTTCGACGACTACTGGTCCAGTTTCGCGAATTACACCTGGTCAGAGGTCGAAGACGATTTTGGCGCGACGGATGTGCCTCGCAATTGGAACCAGCAACACGCCTTACTAATCGGCTTGCTGTGGCGGAGCGGCCCGTGGAGCGTCTCGGGACAAGGATCTTGGCGGACGGGTTGGAGTCGCACGGAGTTTGAGGCGGGCGACTCGGGCACGCTGCGACCCGTGATCGGCGAGCGCAACCGTGCTCGATGGCCGACGCAATGGAACCTCGATGTGCGGGCAACCTGGCGCAAGCCGCTCAAGGTCGGGTCAATCGAGGTTGCTCTCGATGTGAACAACCTCACCAATCGCAGCAATCCCTGTTGCACCGATTTAAAGCTGACATCGGCCGGTCTCGAAGCGCGAACCCGGTCATGGCTACCGAGGTATCTCAACCTCGGCCTTGTTTGGAGCTTGCCGTAGCGACCCGCACTGTTTGATCGCACACCAAAGTCCAGTATCGTGCGCCGATGCGCGCGTGCTACCCGATCACTCTCATTTCTCTGGCTGGATTGCTCGTCAGCTGCGGCGGCGGCGGTGGACCGCCCCCCGCTCCCACCGTTACGTTCTCTGCCGCAGCGGCAGACGCGCGTATCGGTGGAACCGTTACCTTGACGTGGTCGTCGACGAACGCAGATGGCTGCTCGGCGGGAGGGGACTGGACGGGCTCGCTGGCGAGTTCGGGCAGTCAGTCGGTCAACATTACCAAAGAACTGTCGACGTTTAACCTGACCTGCACGGGTCGTGGTGGCAGCGCGAACGGTACTGCCGCTGTCACGGGATGGAACGCACCCAGCCTTTCGCTGACTTCCTCAGATTCCGAACTACTCTCAGGCAACACAGCGAAACTCGATTGGGCGGCGACGAACGTCAAAAGTTGCCGCGGTAGTAACGGCTTTACGGAGACGATCGCCAACTCGGGCACATTGACGACGCCAGCGCTCACTCAGACGGTCACCTATGCGCTCGAGTGCTCCAATCCGGCCTTTCCAGCAGTCAACTCCAGCGTCACGATCACCGTCTCCGACACCTTTGAACTACTCGTAACTGCGAAGTACGAGCGCCCGGGCCCGAGCAAGATCAATTCCTCGGGTCGTCTCGAAGCGGATATGGACAATCCCGTTACCGCACCGATTCGCAACGTCTACATCGAATTGCAGGATAGCAACGGCAACAAGGTCGCCGGCACGCATGCCTCGGAGGTCGGAAGCGTTCGTTTCACAGGCCTTGATCCGAAGAAAAAATACATACCACTCATTAAATCTGTCGCAAAAAATAGCAGCGGCTTTGAGATTCACGTGCTCGACAACATGCGGCCCATCTCGAGTTCGGCGAACACCATTCGTACCCGCTACGAGCCCTATTTAAATCGTGCCGCCGAATTCACCGCCGACTCCAGACGAATCAAACAAGCCACCGAGCTGACGGCGCGACTCGGCTGGGATGCTGCACTGAAGATCCTGCGCGATGATCAGCGAATCTCTGCTCCCTACATCGTGCTCACCGATGCGATGGAACAGCAGGCCTACGTGGCGCAAAACGGCGCCGTGAATTCGGTCGATAGCATCTCGATTTTGTGGAGCGCCCAAAACAAAGGCGGCGCAACAGACGATAACAATTACGATCGCGGCTTCGTACGAAGCTCAGGTGCGTTTTACTCCCGCAGTGCCATTACGATCGCGGTCGACGGCAAGGTTAGTAGTGGCGGCAGCGAGAACATTCCACACATCTTTCTCTCCGGCGCACCGGCCTTCGAGTTACAAGAGTTATCGACCGCGATCACTGCGCATGAAATGACGCATTTCACGCAGGATAAGTCACAACGAAACTACTCGCCGGGCGGGCCTCACTCTGAACGCGGCGAACATCAAGATATCGCTCTTGTACAGCATGAAGGAATCGCGACGGGGACGGCGCTCATGATCGCTCGTTCGCCAACACTCGATCGATTCATCTTTCGTGATGGGTCGGTGCGTACCGTTCGTAGCGACTATCGTAGTAACGACACGCCGCTAGGCTGGTTTCAAGAGCGCACGGTGATTCAATTCATTTGGCGCTTATTTGATCCGGCGGGCACCATCAAATTATCGGGGCCACAAATTTTGGCACCGTTCTACTCGCAGGATTGGCGCACTGGCACTTTCGGCCCCAACATTTGGGCGTATGCAAAAGTGTTGAAAACTCAGCATCCCACTTTAGCGGGCAACATCGACGCGGTGGGAACCTCGCTCAACATCACCTTGGCGGGCAACGACGAGTGGGGCTCGACCGAATCGATACTCGGAAATCGCTCGTCATCGCAGACTTTTCCGATCTTCACGCGCGTCCCACTAAATGGGTCGGTCACCGTCTGCGCTGCTGGCAGCGCCAATGAGTACAACAAACTCTCGAATCGTCGTTATCTGCGATTCGACGGAGACGGCACCACGCGAAGGTATACCGTGACGGGAGCCAATAACATGATTCCGGTGTTCGTCGTCGCACGAAGCAACGGCTCGCTCGCCGGTGGTTACGCGAAAGGCGTGCGTAATATTTTCGTCGATCAGGCCGTGCCAGCCGAGGGCAGTTGGGGTTGGGTGGGCGAATGCAGCGTCGTTCTGAGCTCCATTTCCGAGACGACTCGAAGCGAGTGCTCAGCGACGAGTTACACCGCACCAGCCGAACAGTGCTTCACGATCACCGCGGCACCTGCGCCAACACCCGCGCCGTAACCCGAGATTACTTATGACATCACGCTTTTTCTTTGGTCTTTTTGTCATATTCTTGATTGGTATCGTCCAGCCGACCGCTCATGCGCATGAAATTGACGAAGGTTTGGAGCTCGGCGCCAGCATTTCGGTTGCCAGTTCGAACCCAGTACGTGCGACTCTCAGTCTGCGACCGCGCATCGCTTTCAAGGCAGCGAAAGTTGAACTCCCCAACGCGATCGGCGGCGCCATCCAAGCTTGCGATTTCGGCAGCCTCGTCTCGGGACAAACTTATCGATGCGATATCGCAGGCGACGTCCCTGACGACGATACGGGGCTCGTCATCGCGATCAGCGGTATTCGGGCGACACCGATCCCCGGCCACGACGATCTGTCCTACAAAGCCTTCACAGTGCCGAATCCCCGGTACAACCCGCTCGCGCAAGCCAAACGAAAAACCGAGCAATTGCGTCAGCGCGCCACCACGCTCGATTCGAAGCCGACGAACGTCCGCCAGTAGGCTTTCGGTGAAGCGCGTCACGAAACGCGCCGTCACGCCACGAGCTCATCGGCCGTTACCTTCCTCGGAGAAGGTGCGCCCATGCTCGATTACTCACAATTTGCCATCAGCGATACGCACGCCCGCGGGCTGCGACGCGAATCCGATCGACGGGTGGCGAGCCGTTTGGCGACTTACCGCGTATCGCGCAAACCGGACCGGTTCGGGCCAAGAGTGCGCTCTACGCATGAGGCTTTGTTCTCCACACTCGGCCCCGAACGCGTCGTCCTAATCGAACGGACCAAGAAGCTCGCCATGTGGGCTTATTGCGAGCTCAACCGCGCGGGTCTTTATCAATTACGCGGGGAGTCGGTGCATCGCCAAGATGGCCACCTCGCCACCGACGTTCAGAATTACCCCCTGCTCGCGACGCCGCACTTCTACGAACGCGTCATCCAGGGCTTCAAGTTCGAGGGGCACACGCTGATCACCACCTTGATCGACGTCGTTCGATTGCTGATCGCGCAAGTTGGCTGGTCAGACGACGCACCGTCCGACCAGTGGCCAACCTGGGGTCGGCACGGTAACGCATGGTTTGCGCTGGAATACGGCTTAGCGGCCGGGGATATCCCGACTTACGGCGAAGTTGTCCTGCGGACCATCATGCCGACGGCGAGCCTGCATAGTGCCCGGCGGGCCGATTGGGAGAGCATGCGCGAGACTGGCAATCTGGTGTCAGTGTTGGAGCCGCTGCCGGCCAACGGCTATAATCCGGCGGTTTTCAACACTCGCCGGACACTCACGTGAGCAAGCAGGACTCTCAGTTTTTCAACATCTTCAGCCTCGTACTTGGCATCCTGATCGTGATCGCGATCGTTTTGTTTGCCTTGGCTCGCGTCGTTGGCAACAACACCCAGAAAGCGCATCTGCTGACTGAGCCGAAGTATCTGGCCGATGTGGAGCGCAATCTCACCTCCGCCCGTGTTGCAGTCGCGGGTGCCGATAACTCCGCTTTGGCGATCGCCCCGGGTGCCGGCGCCATGACGACGGTGATGGCTGCGCTCAGCGATGGTCCGAGCGTCTACGAACAAGTTTGCGGCGCGTGTCACACGGGCGGCATTGCGGGCGCACCTAAGACTGGGGATGCAGCCGCGTGGGCTCCGCGTATCGCTCAAGGCAAGGCCACGCTCTACAAGCACGCGATCGAAGGCTACACCGGCAAAGCCGGTGTGATGCCGGCGAAGGGTGGACGCACGGATCTCTCGGACGAACTGATCCAAGCTGCAGTGGATCACATGCTCGCGCAATAAGCGCTCAAGCCCCGAACGATCTTCTTAACTGAAATGCCTCGGCGAGATGCTCCTCGCCGGGGCATTTTTTTTGATCGAGGTCAGCCAACGTTCGCGCGACGCGCAGGGTGCGATCGTAGCCACGCATGCTGAGCCCCAGTTTGCTGCGCATCGCAGCGAGTAGTCGGCGGCCCGCCGCATCCGGTTCTGCATGCTCGAGCAGCTGCCGCCCTTCGAGCCTTGAGTTGGAGCAGCTCTGTCGCTCCCGCTGTTGCCTGCGCGCGCAGTCAATGCGAGAGCGTATCGCCATCTCATCAGCCTCACGCTGCGCGCGCGTGTCATCGTTCAGATCCGCATCACTCACCGCTTCGAGCGCAATGCGAAGATCGATCCGATCCAAGAGCGGGCCAGACACCTTGGCAGCGTAGCGCTCGACCTGACCTTCCGAGCATCGACAAATCCCTTGGCGTGAACCGCGCTGACCGCAGGGACAAGGATTCATGGCCGCCACCAATTGGAATCTCGCCGGATAATCGGCGCGCGCTTCGGCGCGAACGACGGAAACGCGGCCGGTTTCGAGTGGCTCGCGTAGCGCTTCGAGGACGCGTCGATCGAACTCGGGAAACTCATCGAGAAACAAAACACCGCGATGGGCCAGTGTGATTTCGCCTGCGCGCGCAGTGGCACCGCCACCAATGATGGCGCTGGCAGATGCCCCGTGATGCGGTGAACGAAACGGCCGGCGCACTCTGCCGTGCGAATCTACGATCAGGCGCCCACCGGTGACGGAGGCGATCATCGCCACCTCAAGCTCTTCTTCCGGTAACAGCGGCGGCAACAAGTCGGACAACCGCGCAGCGAGCATGCTTTTGCCACAGCCCGGAGGGCCCATCATGAGCAAACTATGTTCGCCGGCCGCGGCCACTTCGAGGGCTCGCTTACCAATCTGCTGACCACGAACATCAGCCAAAGAAACCTCTCGCTCGTCAGTCGCGGGATCGACGAATGACGGTATCTTTGACTGGACGGAAACCAAGTCATGACGACCTTCGAGATAGTCGCAGACCTCCTGCAATGTTCCGGCAACGAACACTTGCGCTCCGACGAGGTGACGCAACTCGAGCGCGTTGCCGTGGGCGACGATGACGGTGTGGCCGGCTGACTGCGCGGCGGCGGCGGCTGGCAGCGCACCCCGGACGGGACGCAATTCGCCCGACAAACCGAGCTCGGCAAAACATTCGATATGCTCGAGACTCCGAGTGGGCCGCAACTGACCCGAAGCGGCCAAAATCCCAAGCGCGATGGCAAGGTCGAAACGCCCGCCGTCTTTGGGCAGATCAGCAGGCGCGAGATTGACGGTGATACGCCCTGCGGGTAGCTCGAAACCCGCCGTGCTGATTGCCGCTCGAACCCGCTCACGACTCTCTTTAACCTCGGTCGAGAGCAGGCCGACGATGTGAAAACAGGGCAAGCCGTTACCGAGGTAGACCTCGATCTGCACCGGGGGCGACCGTAAGCCCATCTGACCTCGGCACGCCACCCGGGCGACGCTCACGACAGACTATTCCTTTGACGATTCCGGTCGCGACCCGTCGGAGGACTTTGCTTCTAGGGCGGACAGACGACGCTCTAGCTCCTCCAATCGCATCCGAGTGCGCTCGAGCACCTTTGTCTGCGCAAGAAACTCTTCGCGCGACAGCAAATCGAGCTTGGTCAGGTTCGCCTGTAGGACGGCGCGAAAATTATCTTCGATGTCGCGACGAAAGCCTTGTGCCGAATCCTGCAACGAGGTTGGCAATGAGCCGAGCAGGCGTCTCACGATGTCTTCGATTTTCTGGTCCATGACATAACTCTCCGGGCCTTGCTGCCCTCTTATGACGCAGCACCTGACCAACAGGTGCCAAAACAGTGCGACGCCAGCGTCGAATTTGCACCAACACGCACCAAAACGCCCGCCATAGCGGTGATCCGCTATGGCACGGATTCTGCAATTTCCTAATCCATCGAATCGTCGACGCGAAGGATACCGCGCCGACGATCGGGACGCCGAGCCACATTAATGATGTGACCCGACGCAAATTCGTTCGATGTCAGAGGGATGGACCGCGCGATGAAGATGATCACCGCCATCATCCGTCCCTTCAAGTTGGACGATCTCGAGTTGGCTGTCGCACAGCTGGGTGTGCAGGGAATGACGATCCTCGAGGTACAAGGGTATGGCGCGGAACTCGGACATCTCGAGATCTATCGCGCCGCCGAATACCAAGTGGACTTCGTCTCACGCATCCAAGTGCAGATCGCTGTCGACGAAAGCATCGTCGAACCGGTGGTCGAGGCAATCGCCAACGTGACCCGTACCGGGAAAGTCGGTGACGGACGCATTTTCGTATCCGGGATCGAACAGGCGATCCGCATACGCACCGGTGAAACGGGCGTGGCGGCCACCTGAAGTCAACGGCGAGCAGGGAGTATCAAAATGCTGAATAGAAAAAGATGGATCAGCGGCTTTTTTGCCGCATTAGCGTCAGCGGCGCCGCTATTGGCGCTGGCACAGGATGCACCGGTGCCAGATAAAGGCGACACCACATTCATGATGTTGTCCACCGTGCTCGTCATTTTGATGATCGTGCCGGGCCTTGCTTTGTTTTACGGTGGCCTCGTCAGATCAAAGAATATTCTCTCGGTACTCACCCAAGTTTTCACGATTTTTTGTTTGATCTCGCTGCTGTGGGTGTTCTACGGATATAGCCTCGCCTTCGGCGATGGTGGCGCCTGGAACTGGCTGATCGGCGATACCACCAAGCTATTCCTGGCTGGCATCACACCCGATAGCACGGCGGCCACCTTCTCCGATGGGGTCGTCATTCCGGAATATGTATTCGTCGCCTTCCAACTAACCTTTGCAGCCATCACCACGGCTCTCATCGTCGGTGGTCTTGCCGAGCGCATCAAGTTCAGCGCACTGCTCGTTTTTTCAGCGCTGTGGTTCACGCTGTCGTACTTGCCGATCGCGCACATGGTGTGGGCAACCGGTGGCTTGCTGTTCGAGAAGGGTGATCTCGATTTCGCCGGCGGTACCGTCGTTCACATCAATTCGGGCATCGCTGCGCTAGTGGGAGCGCTCGTCCTCGGCAAGCGCATCGGCTACGGCCGTGACGCTATGCCGCCTCACAATTTGCCGTTCACGATGATCGGTGCGGCGCTGCTGTGGGTGGGCTGGTTCGGCTTCAATGCCGGCTCCAACTTGGAAGCCACGGGGATCGCCGTGTTGGCTCTGTTGAACACTATTCTGGCGACGGCTGCGGCTGCCCTCGCTTGGATGCTCGTGGAAACACTCGTCACCAAGAAGCCCTCGATGTTGGGCATCGCCTCCGGTGCCATCGCGGGTCTTGTCGCCGTCACGCCGGCGGCAGGCCTCATCGGCCCAATGGGCTCGATCGTACTCGGCGCGATCGGCGGTATCGCCTGCTTCTTCGCGGTCACGAGCCTCAAGAAGGCGCTGGGCTATGACGAATCATTGGACGTGTTCGGCATTCATGGTGTCGGCGGCATCATCGGTGCGATCGGCACCGGCATATTCGTCTCACCGGCGCTCGGTGGCGTTGGTGTCGATGGATATGACATGGGCAGCCAAGTCACCACGCAGACCCTCGGCGTACTCATCGCCATCGGCTGGTCGGGCGTGGTCAGTTTCGTGCTCTTCAAGTTGATCGATCTGACGATCGGCCTGCGCGTGAAAGAGGAAGACGAGCGCGAAGGCCTCGACACCACGAGCCATGGTGAGCGCGCCTACACGAATTGAACCTTCGATTTACAGTTGTCCCCTGTAAAGCCTAGGGGCGGTGGTCGCGAGATCACCGCCCCGTTTTTTTGCGTGTGACTGATAAGATCACACCTTATGAAAACCAGTTTTCTCGGGCTCGGCGCCATGGGCGCGCCGATGGCACGTAATCTCGCCAAAGCGGGCCTTCTGTACGGTGTGTGGAATCGCACTGGCGAAAAGGCGCAAGCGTTGGCGACCGAATTGGGCTGTATCGCGGCAACCGATCCAGCGGAACTCGCTGCTGACTGCGAAGTATTGGTGTTGTGTGTATCGGCCGACCGCGACGTGCTCGATGTGCTGACCGCCGTCGAATCGGGGCTGAAACCCGGAACACTCGTGATCGACTGTTCGACGGTGAGTGCAGCCACTGCACGAGAAGCGGCTCAAAAAATAGCGAGTCGCGGCGCTCAATTTCTCGATTGTCCCGTCAGCGGCGGCGTGGAAGGGGCCAAGAACGGCACCTTGGCGATCATGTGTGGCGGTGACGCAGCCGATTTCGAGCGCGCTAGACCGATACTCGAAACGATGGGACGAACCGTTCGCCACTTTGGACCGCATGGTGCAGGTCAAGCCACGAAGGCCACCAATCAAATCATGTGTGCCGGCATCATCCGAGCTGTTGGCGAGGCGATGGCGTTCGCCCATCAACAAGGTCTGCCGTTGGATCGCGTGGTCGAGACACTCGGGCAAGGCGCCGGATCCTCATGGTATTTCGTGAACCGCGCACCCAACATGATTCGCGGTGAGTACCCAGCGGGGTTTCGGATCAAGCTGCACGAAAAAGATCTGCGTATCTGCCGTGATATGGCCGCTGCCAGCGGCGTCGCGCTACCGGTAGTCGAAGACGTTTTGCGCGAATACGCCGAATTGATCGCTCGCGGTTACGGGGATGAAGACATCTCTGCGATCCATCGCTTGAAGGCTGAGCTGTTCAAGACGACATGATCTGTACGACATGATTCGCTTTACCAAGATGCAGGGTCTCGGCAACGACTTCGTCGTCTTCGAGACGACGGCCGAGGCTGCAATGCCCTCGCCAGAACGCTGGCGTGCATGGTCTCACCGAAAAACGGGAATCGGTTTTGATCAGGCACTCGTCATTCAACCGGCTCGTAGCGCCGATACGAGCGCCTTTTATCGCATCTTCAACGCCGATGGCAGTGAAGTCGAACAATGTGGCAACGGCGCGCGTTGCGTCGCCGAGTGGCTAAGAAGGCATCGTGGACTAGAAGGATCGATTCGACTCGAAAGTCGCGGCGGTCGCATCGAAGCGCGCTTCGAGCAAGATGGCCTCGTATCCGTCGACATGGGTGAACCGCGTTTTTTCGACGAGGGTGAAATCGCCTTGTCGATCGATACAACGACGGTTCGCTTCACTCGAGTGTCGATGGGGAACCCGCATATCGTTCTCTCAGTGCCCGATGTCGACTCGGCGCCTGTCGCACACCTGGGGCCGATTCTCGAATCGCACCCGATGTTTCCACAGAAAACAAACGTGGGCTTTCTGCAGTTCGTCGATCGACAACATGCGCGCCTGCGCGTATTCGAGCGTGGAGTCGGTGAAACGCTCGCGTGTGGTACCGGTGCCTGTGCGGCCATGGCGGTCGGACGACGCGACGGTCGATTCGAATCGACGGTCGCGATCGATCTACCCGGTGGTCGCTTGTGGTTACGCTGGGATGGACCCGGCTCGCATTTATGGATGACAGGACCCGCCGTGGTCTCGTTCGAAGGTTCAATCGAGGAATGATCGATGCAGGATGAGCAAGTAATCGAATTTTTAAAACAGCATCCGGATTTCCTGCAAAAACACCCGGAAGTGCTCGATCATCTCGTGCTGCAGCATGAAGCGGGCGAAGGCGCCGTCTCGTTGATGGAACGCCAGATCAAGGTTTTGCGCGAGCGTCAGTCTGCTAATCGAGAAAAGCTGGCCGAGTGGGTTCGCGTTGGCCGCGAGAACGATGCTATCGCTGAGCGCATGCACCACTTCACTCTATCTCTGATGCAAGCGCACAACGAAGCCGATCTGATCGGACGCGTACATGCGTCATTACGCAGCGATTTCGACATCGTCTCGGTGCGTCTGCTGCTCGATACCGAGGCACGTGCCGACATCGAATCTCTCTTGCCAGCCGCCCGAACACGTTGTGGGCATTTTGCGCTCGAACAGCGACGCATAGTCTTCGGCGACGAAGACGAGTCCATCGCATCGATGGCGCTCGTCCCGATCGGACCTGCTGCAAGCCTCGGCGCACTCGCGCTGGGCAGCATCGATGCCGATCGTTTCACACCAGCGATGAGCACAGACTTCCTCGCTCGCATGGGTGAACTGCTCGGCGCTGCTCTGCTGCGCTGTCGTATGCAGGCTGCGTGAAACCGACCGCACAGGCGTGGGTCGATCAATTCGTCACGCATCTATCGCGTGAACGACGGATGTCGCCGCACACCACGCTAAATTATCGACGTGAGATTGCCGCGCTCACTGAGTGGTGTGATCAACAAAAAATCGATGACTGGTCGTCACTTGATGAACAGCACATCCGCTCGTTTGCCGCGCGCTCCCATGCGGCGGGTCTCGCTCCGCGCAGTGTTCAACGACGATTGTCCGCCACGCGTAGCTTTTTGCGTTATCTACAACGCGAACGCGTGATTCAACACAATCCGGCTGGCGATGTTCGCGCGCCAAAGGCGCGCCGCCCTTTACCACGCACCGTCGATGCGGATCAGATGACTCGCCTGCTCGAGATCGAAGGCGATGACGCGCTCGCCAAGCGAGATCGCGCTGTCATGGAACTCTTCTACTCATCGGGGCTACGACTCGCCGAACTTCTGGGGCTAGACCTGCATGATCTCGATCTTGCCGATCGCACCGTGCGCGTCACCGGCAAAGGGAACAAGGTACGAATACTCCCCGTCGGCCGAAAAGCCTGCGCAGCCTTACAGGCCTGGTTGACGGAGCGTGCGGCGATAACGCCTCCAGATGAACAAGCCGTGTTCGTCGGTCGTAATGGGCGACGTGTCGGCGCCAGAACCATACAAAAGCGAGTTGCCAACTGGGCGATACGCCAAGGATTGCCCGTTCACATCCACCCTCACCTGTTTCGACACTCCTTCGCCTCGCACCTGCTGGAGTCGAGTCAGGACCTGCGAGGCGTCCAGGAATTACTTGGCCATGCGGATATCGCCACGACCCAGGTCTATACCCACCTTGATTTCCAGCACCTCGCCCGCATCTATGACCAAGCCCATCCACGGGCGCGAAAGAAGTGAGCTCCATGGCTGAAGGTTTCAATCCGCACGGCACCACTATCCTCGGCGTACGCCGCAACGGCATCGTCGCCATTGGTGGCGACGGTCAAGTCACGCTGGGCAATACCGTCATGAAGGGCAACGCCCGGAAAGTTCGGCTGCTCGGCAACGGCAAAGTTCTCGGCGGTTTTGCTGGCGGCACGGCCGACGCCTTCACTTTGTTCGAACGATTCGAGGGCAAGCTCGATAAGTTTGGCAACCTGACGCGAGCGGCCATCGAACTTGCCAAAGATTGGCGCTCGGATCGAGCGCTGCGACGACTCGAAGCATTGTTGCTCGTCGGTGACCCTCAAAAGCTGCTCGTCATCTCGGGTAATGGTGATGTGATCGAGCCAGAGCACGATCTGGTTGCCATTGGATCAGGTGGAGCATTTGCACAAGCGGCTGCACAAGCCTTACTCGACAATACGGATCTCAGTGCGCGTGACATCGTCTCGCGCTCACTCAACATCGCCGCCGATATCTGCATCTATACGAATCGCAATCTCGTGATCGAGGAGCTCAGCTCATGAGCGTGCTCCCGGCTGAATTGACCCCAAAAGCGATCGTCGCCGAACTCGATCGACATATCGTCGGGCAAGATGCGGCCAAGCGATCCGTGGCCATTGCGCTTCGCAACCGTTGGCGACGCATGCAGGTCCGTGAAGATCTGCGCCCCGAAATTACGCCCAAGAACATCTTGATGATCGGCCCGACGGGTTGCGGTAAGACAGAAATTGCGCGTCGCCTTGCCCGTTTGGCCAAAGCGCCCTTCGTGAAAGTCGAAGCAACCAAGTTCACGGAAGTCGGCTATGTCGGTCGAGATGTCGACTCGATCATCAAAGATCTCGTCGAACTTGCCGTCAAGCTCGAACGTGAGGAGGCTCTCGCTCGCGCTCGAGATGGCGCCGCCGATGCGGCAGAAGAGCGGATTCTGGACGCACTACTCCCCAAGCCGCGCTTGATGGGATTCTCCACGGATGAGCCGGCAACGCCGCGTGACGCGGAAACGCGTCAGAAATTCCGCAAAATGCTGCGCGAAGGGCAGCTCGATGATCGTGAGATCGAGATCGAGTTGCGCAATCCTGTGCTCGGTATGGAGATCGTGGCGCCGCCCGGCATGGAAGAGATGCAGCAACAGCTGCAATCCATGTTTCAGAATCTTGGCGCCGCCAAAGGTCGTTCTAGAAAGCTGAAAATTCGCGAAGCACAGAAATTACTTCTTGAAGAAGAAGCCTCCAAGCTTCTCAATGAAGAAGAGCTGCGCGCAAAAGCGGTTCTTAACGCCGAACAAAACGGCATCGTGTTCATCGATGAGATCGACAAAGTATGCCGTCGACAAGATAGCTACGGTGCTGACGTCTCGCGCGAAGGTGTACAGCGAGACTTGTTACCACTCGTCGAGGGTTGCACGGTCAATACGAAGTATGGCCCGATCAAAACCGACCATGTTCTTTTCATCGCGTCGGGCGCATTTCATGTTGCTAAGCCCTCGGATCTCATTCCGGAGCTACAAGGTCGCTTCCCCATTCGAGTCGAACTAACCTCGCTCGGCGTGGAGGATTTTGTGCGTATTTTGACGGAGCCGAACGCCTCCCTGACAACGCAATATGCAGCGCTGCTCGAAACTGAGGGCGTTCATGTGAACTTCGTGACGAGCGGCGTGCGTCGCTTGGCGGAGATCGCCTTTCACGTCAACGAGCGCACCGAAAATATCGGTGCTCGCCGCTTGCACACGGTGATGGAACGACTCCTCGAAACGCTGTCCTACGATGCGGCTGATCGAAAAGGCGAGAACATCGATATCGATGCGACTTATGTCGATGCGCATCTCGAGGCCCTGTCGAAAGACGAAGATCTGAGCAGGTTCATACTTTGAGTTTCGCGTGAGCGACGAGCTCGCACTGGCTGCGATCGTCATCCTTATCGCCGCCATGCCGGCGTCGCTCGCATTTCTGCTGCTGGCAGATGTCGTCAAGCTCGAAGGCCCGGGTCGTCAACGCCGCTGGATTCGAACAACGCTCTGGCTAGCGGCTATACCGCTTAGCGTGCCGCTGTTCTACTCGCTATGGGGTGCGGCGGGTGCTGCGCATCTTGAGCCGCTGTGCCAAGCCTATGCAACACCCGAATTCCGTCGCGAGACGCCAACGCCGCGCGAACTGCTGCAGCTCAAAGCCGCAAAGCTCGTCCATCACTCGAACTTTTGGTTCACGGTCACGATGGACCGGTATCAGGTCGTCGATCAACGCTATGGAACGATCATCGCCGTGGCCGACGAACTTTGGATCGATGCAGGGCGTTCTCGCCACTACTGCGGCGTGATCAGCGGACCACTACCCACCAAGACGGCAGGTGATACGACAAGCCAACTCGAGCGATTCTTGAGCACGGTCGCCCGCGGCAAGCCACGCGCCTAAGTTGACATCACTCACTCAACCGAGGAAGCCGAGATCGCGCGTTGCGAACGAATTGATATTGGGCGCCACTTTCGACAGATCGCTCGCGCTCACACCAAACCAAGACGCCAACGTGGCGGCATATTGATCAGCCGAGGTGGTCGGAATAAATCGCCCGCCACCGACATCGAGGGTGCTACCGATTTCCAGCAGCGGATACTGGCCATAGATTCGACCACCCCGGACGGCGCCACCGGCAACGAGCTGGATACCACCCCAGGCGTGATCGGAACCGTCGCCATTCGAAGTCAACGTACGACCAAAGTCAGATTGAGTGAATAGCGTGACCGAGTTTTCCATACCCACTTCAGTCAGTGCGTCGTAGAAGCTTTTGATGCCGTTACTGACAGTGGCCAGCAATCCAGGCTGATCCGCCATCAAATCGTCGTGCTGATCGAAACCGCCTAAAGAGACGAAGAAGATTTGTCGAGATAAAGAGAGACTCGTTCGTACCGAGATCAGCTTGGCAACCGTTCGCAGTTGGGTCTGCAAACCAGAGAGTGTCACCCCAGTATTAGGAAGGGCAGAAAAGTCGCGCGCCGTTGCCAGCGCACCGTTCACCCGGTCAGCGAACTGGACGGCGCGCTGCTGAATACTGGCGTAGCTACGCTCGTAAACCGTGTTGCTCTTACTCGCCAGCGCTGCATTCAAAGCCGCTTCGACAGCCGTGCGTCTACCGAGACCCACACCACTGGTGGCAAAGCCCGTGAAATTGGTCGCACCCGCGGCGCCCATCACATAGGGTCGTGCGATTTCACCCGCTTGGAAGTAAGTCTGGCCGGCTAACGACACGTTCATGGACAACTGCTGATTGCCCACTTGGGAATTCAAGACATCGGCGACGCGTCCAGCCCATCCGGATTTCGAAATCGTCCTGCCGCGCAAGCTATGCCACTGATCCTGCTGATCGTTGTGTGAGAACAGTTGCGGTGGCAGAGCATGGCCACTCGTCGCCGCAGTTTGATACTGAGCCTTCGTAGTGGGACGCAGCAGCGGTCCCATGTTGGCCATCACCGCGAGGCGCCCCGATTGAAACAACTCGCGCGCTCCGGTCATCGAGGGATGGAACCCGTAGGTCGGATCGCCGCTCGTTTGTCCGTCGTAAACGACCGGCAACAAAGCGGCGCGATCGACAGCCAGACTAGAAGCGGTGCCGCCGCCACGTGAACGCGAATAGGCGTTGTACTCGGCAGCGCTCGTCGGCACGAACATGTTCCATGAATCGTTTCCGCCGAAGAGGAAGAGACAAACCAAGGCTTTGTAATCGCCGAAGCCACCGACACCCGTCATCTGAGCATCGAGTGTGCCGACCGTGCGACCAAAGGCATACGCGACGCCGCCTGCAGAAGCCGCTTTCAAAAATCGTCGTCGTTGCCGATTCATGATGTCTTCCTGCGCGTCAACGCTGCAAGGCGTAACTGGGCGAAATGAGAATGAGATAAAGCGCATCACCGACTCGCGTCGCTTGCGCGGTTGTCGGATTCGTCGTCGGTATCGTTGTGCGCTCCACTTGCGTCTTGATTGCTGCTCGGAGCTCCGTCGGCAACAAACTCGAATCACCGAGAAGACGAGTCGCGATTCGATCGATCAGCGCATCCGGATTACTCGCTAAGGGCAACTCATTGGATATGTCGATATAAACATCGTCGACATTCAAACGAGCGGCGTTCACATGAGTGCGAGTCGTGACTTGCGTCCAAAAGAAGTTTGTCGTCTGTGTATTGAGATACTCGGTGGCGAGCTGCATCTCGGGCGCCACGAGACCAGCGTCGGCGATTTCGCCAGCAGGTGCATAGAAGGGACTGAAGAAGTTGAAAACCGAGGGCGATGAGCCCTGCGCTTGTCCGAAGGTGCCGCTCGCGCCGCCAGAGAAATTACGCGCAGCGCCCAGCTTTTCGCCGCCGGAACGCGCATCGTAGGCACGCCACAGCTGAGTGAGACGTAGCAGTGGCTCTTTGAGTTTGCCGGCCGTTGCAGCGGCACTCGCGCTCGGTGTAGAACGCGCCTCGGCATCCAGCAAAATCGCGCGCACCACGGCCTCGAGATTGCCGCGGCGCCCAGATCCGTCGTTATTGAACTTCTCGGCTACGCGCTGCACATAAGCCGGCGACGGATTACTCGTGACCAATTTTTGAATGAGCTGCTTCGAGATGAATGGCGCGACATTCGAATGATTGAAGACATTATCGAGCGCAGAGCGCAAATCTCGTTCACCACCTTGGTTAGCCGGAATGACGCCGCCACTCAACGTAACGCCGCTGTAATTTAATAGGCGCTTTTCACCCGGCTCGTGCTGCGCTTCGAATAACTGCATTGGCTTGATCTGGTTGTAGCCAGCAATCGGTGCCACTTGCGGACGCGTGTTGGCAAACGTGCAGGCTGGAGTCGTTGTCGGACAGGCCCACTTCCAACCGGTAAACACACGCGCGAAGCCTTCGATGATGTCTTGGTTATAGGTCGGGATCGGCTGCCCGGCGGCATCGCGCTTGATGCTGCCATCAAGATTGAGTTCGACGAGACCGATGCTGAAAAGCTGCATCATCTCGCGGGCGTAATTCTCATCTGGCCGAAGATTGGTCCCGGCAACAGCGCGTTGATTACCGAGCATCGACAAGTAGATGCCCATCGCTGGATGCAGAGTCACCTGCTCCAGTAGATCACGATAGTTACCAAAGGCATTCCGAGCGAGCATGTCGTGGAAATCAGCCGTCGCGTTCGGCAGGTTTTGTAATGCGCCGATTTGCGACACGACAAAAATTTCGGATAGTGCGAAAGCCACGCGTTGACGCAGTTGATCTTCGCCTCGAACAGCGTTGGCAAACCAAGTCTCGAGACGAACCGCATTCAAGCCGCCGACATTGAATCCTGTCGGCACGGGGTTCGGGTAAGCCGCCTCTACAGCAGGCAGCAATAGCGATGTGGGTTTGGTGATTTGCGCATCGATCCAACGCGTATAGGAATTCGACGAATCGCCGAGCGCGATCAAAGCACGAGCACTGTCTTCGGTCGCGCCGAAGGTGGCTTGGTTCAGAAAACGGAAGGCATCGCTCGTGGTCAAAGGAGAACTGGTCGGCGCGGAGCCGCTGCCGAGTGAGAAGCTCGTTCCGGAGCCAGACCCGCCGCCGCCACCACCACAGGCCGTGAGCGCTGCGAACACCAAACCGAGCAGTAATCGCCTCATAACGCGAGGCTAAGTCGAAACGACTAGGGTTGCCTAGAGGGCTGCTCTAAAAGATTGATGGGGACAGCAACAGAGTTGCCGTGCAATCACGAATGATACTGGGCTGCAAGCAAATCGAGCCGTTGCTCGAAAGCGTTACCGCTAGGCAATAACAAACAGCCGGCTGGCACCTCTTCGGGCAACAAGGAGCGTGCGGCGAAACCGCCAACCCACACTTCACATTTGCCCACGAGCAGCTCAGCCAATTTGTGCAGCTGCTGCACGGCCGGCACTTCGTTCTCGGGCATCACCAAAGATACGAGTACGGCGCAGGCATCGACCTCAAGCGCGAAACGGGCAATTTCTTCGGCAGGGCAATCGACACCGAGATAGTGCGTGCGAAACCGACGAGTCGCCGCGAGCCAACTACACATCAAAATACCGAGTTCGTGACGCTCACCTGACAGGGTCGACAACACGAGGCATGGCCCGTTGTCGGATCGCAAATAACCGCGCGAGACCGAGATGATCAGGCGACGCACGATATCCGTCGTCATGTGCTCTTGGGCGATGGACACTTCACCGCGATGCCAACGCTCACCCACCTCTTGTACGAGGGGCACGAGCACGGTGTTGACGACCTCATTGGGCGGCAACAAGGCCACCGCCGAGGTCAGCACTTCTTCCACACCCGAGGGGTCCGAGTGGGTGACCGCATCGAGCGCACGCTCGACGAAGGATTGCCCACGCGAGGGGCCGGGCCGCGCCTGACCTCCTGAGTCGGCAACAAGCTTCGCGAGATCGCCTTCGTCCAAGGCTGCCAAGCGGCTAATGGTGTGCCCAAGCTCGGTCGCGGTTCGAAGTAGGCGAAGCCGGGCGACGTCTGCCGCCGAATAGGTGCGCCGACCCGACCCGTCACGGGATGGCCGAACGACCTCGTAGCGGCGCTCCCACGCCCGCAACGTTTCGACCGACAGGCCCGTCGCCTGCGCGACCGCCTTGATGGTGAATTGACCTGTGGATCCCATGGCTGCCGGTTTGTTCATCATTTGTCCAAGTTGTGTACAGCCTCTAGCTGTACAACATCTTGACAAACTTCCTGGCCGATGTCACCATTTGTTCGTCGAAGCAATTCGCGTACGCAGGATCGCGGTACGCCCCAACACTTAAACGGAGTACTGCCATGATTCGCTCATTCACTCGCAAGGCTGCTTTCGCCGCCTGTTTGACATTGTTATCAGCCGCCTCGGCGTATGCCGGCAGCCCGACGGTTCTCGATGTCGCCAAGCAAAAGGGTAACTTCAACACCCTCGCTAAGGCCATCGAAGTCGCCGGCTTGCAGGACGCCCTCACCGCCCAGGGCCCGGTCACGATTTTCGCACCGACCGACGAAGCGTTCGCCAAGTTGCCGCCGGAGCAGCTCGAGTCGCTGCTGCGCCCCGAGAACAAGGACCAACTCGTGAAAATCCTGACCCGCCACGTGGTGCCGGGCAAGGCTCTCGAGTCGGATGATCTGAAGCGCACCCGCAGTGCGAAGACGGAAGCCGGCGACGACGTAAAGGTCGAGCTCGTGCGTGGTCGTCTGCGCGTCGATGGTGCCCGCGTCACCGGTGACTACAACGCCGCCAACGGTGTCGTGGTTGCGGTCGACAGCGTGTTGCTGCCGAACTGAGCAAACCAACGCTCGGGTCATGGATGACCCGACAGCAGGGACGCTGAACGTCCATGGACGACACGGCCGGGTGGTGCAAACCACCCGGCCGTGGACATTTTGGGCATCGACAAAATACGCCGCGTGCCGCAATCCGCCTGGCGAGCAATCACACCATCGCGGTCCAAGCTGATTCGACCGCATCGCTAACATGCAGCGATGTTCCTCACCACTACCGTCGGCAGTCTGCCGAAACCTGACTGGCTCGCCGAGCCCGAAAAATTGTGGGCAGCCTGGCGCCTCGATGCGGCACAACTGCAGCAAGGCAAGCAACGCGCTGCACTCGAGTGGCTACGAGAACAGGAGCGCGCCGGCATCGACATCGTCGGCGATGGTGAACAGTTCCGAATCCATTTCGTGCACGGTTTCCTCGAAACGCTCGAGGGCATCGACTGGAATCTGAAAACCCCGATGGGGATACGTAACAATCGTTACATCGCGGAAGTCCCCACGGTGACCTCAGCGCTCAAACGTCGAACCGCCGTGCACGTGGCCGACGCCACTTTCATGCGCTCGCAAACGACTCGCGCCCTCAAGGTCACGCTACCGGGTCCCATGACGATCTGCGACACCTTGGCCGACGCTCACTACGGACGACGTGCCGATATGGCCTTGCGGTTCGCCGAAATGCTCAACGAAGAAGCGCATGAACTCGAAGCCGCTGGCGCCGATGTCATTCAGTTCGACGAACCGGCGTTCAACGTTTTTCTTGACGAAGTGGGTGAATGGGGCATCGCAGCGCTGGAGCGCGCGATGCAAGGGCTTAAGGCCACGACCATCGTCCATATTTGTTATGGATATGGCATCGAGGCTAACGTCAAATGGAAATCCTCTCTCGGTGACAGCTGGCGCCAATACGAGACCATCTTTCCTTGGATCAACGCGAGCAGCGTCCAACAAGTATCGCTGGAATTCGCAGGCTCACGCGTACCGCCGGAACTCATGCGCCTACTGCCCGATAAAACACTGCTGGTAGGCGCCGTCGAAGTCTTGCCGGGCAAACTCGAAAGTGCCGAAGAAGTGGCTGCCAATATTCGTGCCGCAGCAAGCCATGTGGATTCAGACCGTCTGATCGCCTGCACCAACTGCGGAATGGCCCCGTTGTCGGCCGAGCTCGCGCGAGGCAAGCTGCATGCTTTGGGCAAAGGCGCTGTGCTCGCCCGTCGACGCTGAAGGGACACGATGGATCTGCATTTAAGTAACAGCAAAGTGGTGTTGTGTGGCGCCACCGGTCTGCTTGGAAAAACCATTGCGCTCGAACTTGCTCGCGAAGGCGCGGCTATCGCATTACTCGGCCGAAATACGCAGACTCTGGCGACGTTGAAAGCTGAAGTCGAAACCAACGGCTCGCCCGCTGTTATTGCGATCGAGTGCCAACTGGATTCGGAAACATCCACCAATCAAGCTATACGCACTGCAATCGATGCACTCGGCGGCATCGATGTGTTCATCTTTGCGGCAGGAGCCGCGCAAGGCGGCATCTTCTGGGAAATGGATGATGTGACCTGGAAGAGCAATCTCGAAATCAAACTCTTCGGTGCGATTCGCGCGCTACGCGCCGTTGCGCCTGCGATGATTGCGCGCAAGGCTGGCCGTATCGTGATGGTCGTCGGTAACTCGGCGAAATTTCCTGAACCACGCATGCTGCCCGGTGCCGCAGCCAATGCCGCGTTGCTGGCGATCGTGCGCGGCCTGGCCGAAGAGCTTGGTCCACACGGCGTGTCGATCAACGCGGTGAATCCAGGCCCTGTTCGCTCGCCACGCTGGGATCGCCTCATGGAAGCCGCTGCCAGCCGAGAAGGCATCGACGTCCGCCAAGCTGAAGAGCGCTTCCTCGAAAAGACGGCGCTGCGACGCTTAGGGAGTGCCGAAGAAGTGGCCACTCATGTGGTCTACCTCGCCTCGCCGCGTGCAGCTCACTTGACCGGCACGTCAATCACCATCGACGGCGGGAGCACGAAAAGCCCATGACCGATCAACTCGGCCCGCGTGGTCGCATTGCGATCGTCGTACCTTCGACCAACACCAGTTGTCAGCCCGAATCAGAACGACTTCGTCCGCGCGGCGTCACCAATCACATCGCTCGTATCAGCATCCGCGAGCGACCGCTGACGAGCGAGCAAGCCTTCATGGAACACGTGCAAGCCATGCGCGATGGTATGCGCAGTGCCATAGACCAAGTCATGACTTGCCAGCCGACCCACGTCATCATGGGTGTCGCGCTGGAAGCTTTCTGGGGCGGTGTCAAAGCAGCAGAGGAACTGCAAGCAGAACTGACAACTCGAGCCGGCGTTGGCGTTTCTATGGGCTCGACCGCAACGGTGTCAGCTCTGCGCAAGATAGGTGCCACGCGCATTGGCGTGCTGACGCCGCACCAGCCTCGCGGTGACGAGCAGGTGCGGTTTTATTTTGAAGAGGCGGGATTCAGCATTCCGAGGTTGATCGGTTTGAAGTGTCCATCGCCCGTCCAGATTGCGCACACCACCGCAGCGCAGGTCATCGATGCGCTGAAACAACTCGATGGCGACGACATAGATGCCATCGTGCAGGTAGGCACCAATCTTGCCGCAATCGAACTTTGCGCCCAAGCGGAGCGATGGCTCGACAAGCCGGTGCTTGCGATCAATGCGATCACCTATTGGGATGCGCTACGACGCTCAGGAATCGAAGACTCGATCTACGACTGCGGTTTGGTATTGGAACGCTATTGATGGTGCTCGATGCCGAGGTCGTGATCGTCGGCGGCGGCCCCGCCGGGATGGCGACGGCTTTATTTTTGATCGACCACGGTGTCGATGTATTGCTGCTAGAGCGTGGAGAACAACCTCATGCTGATCCGCGTGCAGCCACCTATCATCCGCCCACACTGGAGATGCTCGAAAGGTCTGGCGTAACGGCCGAGTTGCATCAACGGGGTTTGATCGCAAGACATTGGCAACTGCGCGATCGCCGTGCCGGACTCATCGCTGAGTTTGATCTCGCGGTGCTTGCCGAAGACACGCGGTATCCCTATCGATTGCAGTGCGAGCAACACAAGCTGGTCGAGATGATGCAGCGCCGCGTCATGCAATCCGCGCACGCACGAGTTCTGCATGGCGTCGACGTCGAGGCGATACTTCAGGACGACTCGGGCGTGATCGTTCGGGGCAAAAACGCGAGCGGAACCTGCGAAATTCGCAGCCGCTGGCTCGTCGGAGCTGATGGCGGACGTAGCATCGTTCGAAAGTCACAAGAAATTGCGTTCGACGGCTTCACTTGGGCTGAACGATTTTTGGTGATCACCACCGATTTCGACTTTGCCACGCAGGGCTATGCGTTCAGTTCCTACACCATGGATCCCGTCGAGTGGGTCGCCACTTTCAAGATCCCGGGCGATCGACCGCAGGGACTGTGGCGCTGCGTCTTCCCGACAAGACCTGAAGAAGAGGAAGGCGATTTACTCGACCACGCTCGTGCTGCAGAGCGTCTTGCTGCCCTGTCACCGCAAACTCGTTTCGGCCGGGTCGTGCATACGAATCTCTATGCGGTACATCAGCGGGTCGCGAAAACGTATCGTCGTGATCGAGTGTTGCTCGTCGGAGACGCTGCCCACGTCAACAATCCCTTGGGCGGCATGGGTCTCAACTTCGGTTTGCATGATGCATACGAGCTCGCGCCACGATTAGCTGCCGTCGTCAAAGGTGAATCCGACGACTCGACGCTCGATATCTACGATCGACGTCGTCGCAGCGTGGCGGAAAGTGTCTTGCAAACTCAAACTATCGCCAACAAGAAACTGCTCGAAGAGAAAGATCCGTTGATTCGCGCCGAGCGGCAGCAAGACCTGCGCGATACCGCAATCGATCCTGTGCGCGCGCGAGCCTATCTACTGCGCACCTCCATGATCGAAGGTCTGCGAGC
>JBDKJA010000011.1:0-32445 GCA_039796795.1 Pseudomonadota bacterium | reverse complement strand
TACGAAAAGCGCGCAGGCTTCGAGCGCTACGCGGCGCATCGTCCCGACTGGGCGCGTGATCGTCCAGGTTGTTCTGCGCTCTCCTGCAGCTCTTAAGTTCACGCGAGTTCGCCGCTTGACGCGCTTGGCGCCGCGGGCGTAGCCTCCGCGACGTTCGTGAGGTGCCCCACTGCGATCGTCGCGGTGAGGGTGAAACGGGAAGCCGGTGTGAATCCGGCGCTGCCCCCGCAACGGTAAGCGAGGCAGGGCGATCTCTCCTTAAGACCACTGCAAGCGTCGGCTTGTGGGAAGGTCCATCGCCCGCGGAATCGATAGGGTTCCACTCGTCAGTCCGGAGACCGGCCTCGTGAATCGCTTTAGACGCGCACGGGTGGTGCATGTCTCGGGAGAAATTCGGTGTCTCATCAAACGGTATTGTTCCGGGCATTCGCCCTTTCTATGTCTTTGACTGCGGTTCCTTGGGCGGCGACGGCAGCTGACTCGGTCGGCGTCGTGGTCACGGCGACGCGATTGAGCGAAGAGCTCGATGAAAGTCTCGCCTCGGTGACTGTGATCGATCGCGCGGAAATCGAGCAACTGCAGGCTCGTACTCTCGACGAAGTGTTGCGGGGCGTTGAAGGTATTCAGATCGCTCGCCAGGGCGGTATCGGTCAGCCGACATCGCTCTACATGCGAGGCGGTGAGTCCGATCACGTCTTGTGGTTGATCGATGGCGTGCGTATCGGCTCTGTTTCGGCGGGCATTCCGGCGATTCAAGACCTGCCGGTCGATAGCATCGAGCGGATCGAAATCGTGCGCGGCGTGCGCTCGAGCCTGTATGGCCCGGATGCGATGGGCGGTGTCGTTCAAATTTTCACTCGACGCGGCGCCGGGGCCTCGCCGACGTTGCGTTTGACGGGTGGCTCCAACGGCACGCGTCAGGCCGCACTCGGTGTGGGCACGGCAGCGAACGGTTGGTCATTCGATCTGCAGGCGAGTCTGTTTCAGACGGATGGTACGAATGCCTGTCTGGGTTTGCCTTTTCCGCCGGGCGGAGGTTGCTTCACGAGTGAGCCAGACCGCGATCCGTACGAAAACCATAGCGTCAACGCCCGCGTCGGATATCAGCTCTCGTCAGGCTCGTTTGCCGAAGCGTTTGTTCAACGATCCGAAGCGGATGTCGCGTTCGATGGTTCGTTCTTGAATCGCTCGGATCTCGTCAATCAAGTCGCGGGTTTCAAAGCGCAGCATGATTGGGCGGACGGATGGCGCTCGACGCTGACGCTCGGTCGTTCGTGGGATGAGTCGACGAGCTTCAGCCCGGCGGGTGACTACACCAGCACGTTCGATTCTCGTCGCGACTCGGCGACTTTCCAGACCGACGTCTCGATGGCAGCGGGTACCTTGGTTCTCGGCGCCGACTGGCTGCTGGATCGCGTCGCGAGTGATGTCGGTTTCGATACCGACTCACGCTTCAATCGAGCGTGGTTCGCGCAGTACACAGCAGGTGCCGATCGTTGGCAGTGGGCTTTATCGGCGCGCAATGACGAGAACGAGCAGTTCGGCTCCCATCAAACCGGCACGGTCTCGGTGGGTTATCGCCCATCACCGGGCTGGCAGTGGTATGTAAGTGGCGGCACGGCGTTTAAAGCGCCGTCGTTCAATGAGCTGTACTACCCGGGGTTCAGTAACCCCGATCTCAAGCCTGAAAAATCTCAAAGCGTTGAGCTCGGTTTGAAGCGTCGCGAGGATTGGGGACGTTGGTCCGTTTCGGTCTACCGCAATGAAGTTGACGACCTCGTTGCTTACGACGTCGCTATTTTCAAACCGAACAACGTGGCCAGCGCTTTGTTACAAGGGGCTGAGGGGCAGCTCGAGTGGGCTCTTGGCGCGATCCGCTTCAGCCACTCGCTGTCGTGGCTGCGCGCAGAGGATCGTAGTGGCGGTTTCAATCGTGGACGCGAGTTGCCTCGTCGCCCCAATTGGTCCGGCAAGACATCCGCTCATTGGCAGGGCAGCGACTGGTCGCTCGGAAGCGATGTTTACTGGATGGGTCAGAGGTATGATGACCTGGCCAACTCGCGAGAGCTGGGTGGCGTGGTCACCGTCGATCTGTCGGCGGAGTGGCGGGTGACTCAGTCGCTTGCCATGCAAATGAGGGTGGCCAATGCGCTCGATCGTCGCTACGAAACGGCGACGTTGTATCCCGCGTTGGGTCGAGAATTTTTGTTGAGCGTGCGGTACAGCGCGCCGCGTTGAACGAGAGGGAGGGTCGGTAAGTGTCTGACATCATCAAAGGTCGTGGATTCTGGATGCTCGCGCTTGGTTTGGCAGTTGCCATGAGCGTGACGCGAGTAGGGCATTTCGGCGAGTTTCAAGGACCGCCCGATGCGTCTTGGGCCGTGTTCTTCTTGGCTGGCATGTGGCTGCGTGAGCCGCGACTGTTCCCCGCTTTCTTTGTTTTGGCCTGGGTTGCCGACCTGACGGCCTTTGCGATGGGTACACCGACCGATTGTTACTCCCCGGCGTATTTTTTCTTGATCCCGGCTTACGGTGCGCTGTGGGCGGCCGGTCACTGGGTCGGTGCCGAGTCGTCGCGTGCGCGGGTCTCGGTCATTCTCGCGGTCGGTGCCGCCGCTGCCTTCGTGACCTTCGTGGTGGCCAATCTCGGCATGTATCTGCTCGCGCCGTCACCTGCGACGAGCAGCCTCGCTGCTTACGCCGTCGCGGTGGCCGGGTATTTCCCGGGCTATTTGCTGACGATGGGTCTTTACGTCGGTACGGCGTTGGTCGCCGTCGCGTTCTTGCGCTTCAAACGTCTGGCGAGCGAATAAAGGTGAACCTCCGAGGGACCGTCGTAAACGCGGAACCCTCGGATCTCTCGCCAAATCTTCGATACGGGCGTCTCATCGACGATACCGCTACCACCTAACACTTGTACGCAGCGATCGACGATCTGGAACAAGGTTTCGGCGCAGCTGTACTTCGCCATGCTCGAGTCGGTGGAAGCGCGACTTCCCTGATCGAGCGTCCAGGCGACATAGTCGATCATCAACTGCGTTTGCTTCAGATCGACCTCATTGCGTGCCAATGAGAAACCGACGCCCTCGTGATCGATCAGCGCTTTGCCGAAAGCCTGCCGACGGCAGGCATATTCGGTGGCGATGTGATGGGCGCGCTGTGCAGCACCCCACCAGCGCATGCAATGGGTGAGGCGAGCGGGCGCGAGACGCACTTGGGCATATTTGAAGCCTTCATGCGGCGCACCGAGCACCATCGATTTGGGTACTCGAACATTTTTGAGCGTCAACACACCATGGCCACCCGGCATCGTGTGATCGACGGTGTGCATCACGCGCTCGAGCACGATGCCCGGATTCGGTAGCGGCACAAGGAACATGGTCGCGTGATGCCCACCGGTGCGCGCCATGACGATGCCAAAACCGGCACCTTCTGCGCCTGTGATGAACCACTTGCGACCGTTGATGACCCAGTGATCGCCATCTTCGATGGCTTCGGTCTTCAGCATGTCGGGATCGGATCCCGAACCGCCATCGGGCTCGGTCATGAAAAACGACGAGCGCATGACGCCTGCCGCCAACGGCTTCAAGAATCGTTCTTTCTGCTCGTGCGTCGCGATGCGCTCGAGCATGTGCATGTTGCCTTCGTCCGGCGCCATGCAGTTCATGGCGACGGGGCCGAGTAGTGAGTAGCCGCTCGCGCGCAGCACCGTAGCGGTTTCGCGGTGGTTCAGTCCGTAGCCGCCCCATTCGGTGCCAACTTGCGGCGCGAGCAGGCCCGCCGCGCGGGCTTTATCGCGCAGTTCCTGAATGAGAGCGTCGGTGATATCCCCCTGGAATCGCGGATCGGATTCGTAGGGGATGATGACTTCGCGAACGAAGCGCTGGGTTCGCGCCTCGAGATCGAGTTCGCGGGGGCTAGGCGTGAAATCTGTCATAGCCCCCGCAGTGTACCCGTTATGAGTGGCGAATCACTCCCAGGGGAAGCTGGTCGCGACCGAAAAGAAAGCCTTGCTGTCCGAGCTGAAAACGTTGCCATCCACGTTGTTGCCCGGACGGTAGTCGCTACCGTCGATCCACTTCAGCGTGAGATCGAACTTGCCGACGGTCTTGGTCAGGCCGATGGCGTAGTCGGTGTACTTGTCGTCACCCCAGTACTCGCCGCTGCTCTGACCGGCGTGCACCAGGAGACCAAAATCCTTCGGCAGTGGCAGTTCGAGATTGGCTTCGACGTAGCGGGCGGCGAGGCCCGTGTTGCCGTAGTCCCAGGCGTACCAGAACTTGGTCGAGAAGCCCTGATAGGCGAGACCAAAAGCCGCTTCGGCGTAGTCGACCTTATCGGCGGTGTCGAAGTACGAGTATTGAGTGACCGAGAAATCGTAGCTGAAGTCGTCGGTGAAATTGGCGGTGTAACCCGCGTAGATGTCCACTTCAACGTCCGAGACCGTGTCGGGTCCGAAGTCGACGTTGCTGGCCCAGGCGCCGACGTAGAAGCCGGAGTCACCGGCCCAATCGAGGCTCAATTGGAGAGCGGGATCCTTGGCGGTTTGGCTGATGCCACGGAAATCGTAGTCAGACGCCAGCGTGACCGTTGAGCTGACTTCAGCGCGGGCCACAGTGCCGACAGCCGCGACGGCCATCAGAGCCAGGAGGGGGAGGGTTTTCATGCGTTTTTGATCCTCGAAGGAGTGGGTTCCAATCTGACAAAGCAAGCGACATGCCATAGGCGGCATACCCCTTACCTGACAGGTTTGCGGCATTTTAACTCGAAACCTGCACCGCGTTGGTGCGCGACGAGCATTCCCTGCTGGTCGATAGTGCAGCCCGCGAGTCACGGCGCGCCGGGTAAACTTCCGCCCTATGAACAGTTCGACGCCCACGATGAGCCCTGTGACCCCGACCTGGCAGCAGCGTGCCGCCGAGCTCAAACCCGATGGCCGCGCCTTCGTCGCCGGGCAGCGCGTCACAGCACTCGCGGCCGCGACGTTCGCCAAGCACTCGCCGATCGATGGTCGCTTGCTCGCGCACATTGCCGATTGTCAGAGTGCCGACATCGATGTTGCGGTCGCCGATGCCCGCGCGGCTTTTTCGAGCGGGGTCTGGTCGGCACGAGCGCCGGCCGCCCGAAAGCGAGTGTTGCAGCGCTTTGCCGAGTTAATCCGTGCTCACAAAGACGAGCTGGCGCTGCTCGAAACGCTCGATATGGGTAAGCCGATCGGCGACTCGCTCAAGGTCGACGTGCCGAGCACCGCGCGCTCGATAGAGTGGTACGCGGAGGCGATCGACAAGATCTACGGTGAGGTGGCACCGACGTCGCCGTCGGTGCTCGCGACGATCACGCGCGAGCCGCTCGGCGTGGTCGGTGCGATCGTGCCCTGGAATTTCCCGTTGATCATGACGGCCTGGAAGATCGGACCGATTCTGGCTGCGGGTAATTCTTTGGTGCTAAAGCCTTCCGAGAAATCTCCGTTGTCGGCGTTGCGTCTGGCGGAAATCGCCATCGAGGCGGGTATTCCGCCGGGAGTGTTCAACGTGGTGCCGGGATATGGGCATACGGCCGGCAAGGCGTTGGCGCTGCACATGGATGTCGATGCTATCGGTTTCACCGGATCCACAGCGACCGGCAAGCTCGTCATGCAATACGCGGGGCAGTCCAATCTCAAACGAGTCGGGCTCGAGTGCGGCGGCAAGTCGGCCAATATCGTTATGGCGGACTGCCCTGATCTCGAGGCGGCGGCCACGGCAGCGGCTTTTGCGATCTTTTTCAACCAGGGTGAGATGTGTTCGGCGGGCTCGCGCTTGCTGGTGCAACGGTCGATCCGTGAGGCGATGCTTGAGCGTATTTCCGCGATCGCCAAGCGCATGATGCCGGGAGATCCGCTCGATCCGTCGACTCGTTTGGGCGCCTTGGTGGACGAAACCCAGTTGCAGCGAGTGCTTTCCTACATCGACAGCGGTCGCGAGCAAGGTGCTCGCTTGCATTGCGGCGGCGAGCGCGTGCGACAGGAGAGCGGTGGCTACTACGTCGAGCCGACGGTTTTCGACGATGTGTCACCGCAGATGACCATCGCTCGCGAGGAAATCTTTGGGCCCGTTCTGGCGACCATCCCGTTCGACACGATTGACGAGGCCATCTCGATCGCGAATTCGACCGATTATGGTTTGGCGGCTGCCATTTGGAGTCGAGATATCAATACGGCGCACAAGGCGGCTCGAGCGTTGCGCTCTGGGATGGTCTATGTGAACTGTTACGACGCAGACGATATCACCGTGCCATTCGGCGGCTATAAGCAGTCTGGGATCGGTCGCGACAAATCGCTGCACGCTTTCGAGAAGTACACCGAGCTGAAGACTACCTGGATCGAATTCGGTTGAGTGGCAGTGAACTGAGTCTGATCGACGGGCCGATCGCGTTCGTCGATGTCGAAACCACGGGAGGTCATCCCGCTTGGCACCGCATGACCGAAATCGCGATCGTGGCCATGCAGGCGGGCGAGGTTGAGTGGCGCTGGAGTTCGCTCGTGAATCCCGGTGTGTCGATTCCGCTCTCGATACAGCGATTGACCGGCATCAGCAACGACATGGTGGCCGATGCTCCGTCGTTCGAGCAATTGTCGGGCGAAGTTTGGGAGCGTTTAAAGGGTCGGCGTTTCGTTGCGCATAACGTACGTTTTGACTACGGATTCGTTCGTAGTGAGTTGCGCCGTGCGGGCCTGGCTTTCAACGCGCCACTCGCCTGCACGGTACGACTGTCGCGTGAGCTGTTTCCTGATGCGGGGCGGCACAACCTTGATGCCATCATCGAGCGACATGGCTTGCAATGTGCGAGTCGGCATCGTGCCTTGCCGGATGCGGATGTGCTCGCACAGTTGTGGCAATGCTGGCGCTCGACACTGGAGCCCTCGCGTTTCGCCGACGCGATCGAGAGAGTCGGTCGTCGGCCTTCGCTACCGTCGCATCTGCCGCCGGATCTGATCGACGATGTGCCTGACGTTTGCGGTGTCTACCGATTCATCGGCGAGGGCGATGCGCTGATTTACGTCGGCAAGGCCAAAAATATCCGCGAGCGCGTGTTGACGCATTTTGGCGGCGCGACGCGTGATTCGAAGTCGCAGCGTCTCGCGACACAGGTGCGTCGGATCGAGTGGACCGAAACGGTGGGTGAGCTCGGCGCTCTTCTGCTCGAGGCGCAGTGGGTTCGCGAGTTCAAACCAGTCTATAACCGTCGACTGCGCGGCGGCAGTGAGCATCACACGTGGTTCGTCAAGGACGACGGATCTGTGCCGCGTTTAGAAAAACTCGAAGGGCCATTACCTGAAGGCGGTGATTGCTTTGGTTTGTTTCGCACTCCTAAGGCTGCTCGCTCGGCGCTGACCACCATCGCGCGCGAGCGCCGACTCTGTTTGAAAACACTGGGAC
Source organism: Pseudomonadota bacterium (assembly GCA_039796795.1). Lineage (GTDB taxonomy): Bacteria > Pseudomonadota > Gammaproteobacteria > Steroidobacterales > Steroidobacteraceae > UBA964. The sequence goes on along the minus strand of JBDKJA010000011.1, from coordinate 25,027 downwards.
TCGAAACGGGCGGTGCCGGTAGTTGCTTTGGTTATCAGCTTGGCCGCTGTGATGGGGCCTGTGTGGGCGGTGAGTCTTTGCAGAAGCATGCATTGCGATTGAAGCTGGCACTCGCGAAGCACAAGTTGAAGAGCTGGCCTTACTCTGGTCCCATCAGGATCGAAGAGCGTAACGCGAGCGGACGCATCGAGTGGCATCATGTCGATCGTTGGCAGTATCTTGGAACGAAAACAGCCGACGGCGAGCGGGCGAGCGAGGCGGGTTTCGATCCCGATGTCTACCGTATCCTCGTGCGCCATTTGCGCGCCCAATCTCGCCACTTGCGCATTACGACCCTCAGCGACGCTGCTTGGATGAACCTCAATGACTAATCTCGATATTCGGCAGTTTCTCGCGAGTGTTCCGCGCGGTTTCGGTGATTTGCTGGCGCGTGAACTCGAGGCATTCGGTGCGACCGATATTCGCGAGCGAGGTAATTCGGTGGCATTCACCGGATCCTTAGAAGTCGCGTATCGAGCGTGTCTGGAGTCGTGGGTCGCGAGTCGCGTGTATCTCGAGCTCGTACGCTTCGAGGCTGCCGACGATGCGGCGATCCATGCGGCGCTCAAAGCGATCGATTGGCGTCGGCACATCGATCCTCGCGCCACGCTCGCCTGCGAGTGGAGTGGTCGACATCCGGCGATCAATAACACGCACTATGGAACCTTGCGTTTGAAGGACGCGATTTGTGACGCGTTGCGTGACACGGTCGGCATACGCCCGGATATCGCAACCCGCGAACCTGGCGTTCGTGTGCATGCGCACGCCGTTGGAACGCGTGTCACCGTCTCGCTCGATTTATCGGGTGAAGGGTTGCATCGACGTGGCTGGCGAGGCGACACCGGTGAGGCGCCGCTACGCGAGAATATGGCCGCGGGCATTCTGTTGCGCGCTGGCTGGCCCAAACTGGCAGCCGAGGGTGCGGCATTTCTCGACCCGATGTGTGGTTCTGGCACGTTCGTCATCGAGGCCGCGCGCATGGCCGCCGGGTTCGCGGCGAATCATCGCCGACGTTACTTCGGCTTTTTGCGCTGGAAGGGGCATGACGATGCGCTGTGGCAGCGACTTCTTCATGAGACGGATGAGCGCGCGCGGCAGGGGCTGCAGCGATTGATCAACTCGGGAACGACTTTTGAGGGTCGTGATCAGGATCTGCGCGTCCTCAAGGATGCGAAGATCAACGCGTCGCACGCGGGCGTCGCCGAAATCACCCACTTTGTCGCAGGCGACTTGGCCGACACTCGGCGTCCATCCGATGCTGCGGTTGGATTGCTGTGCACCAACCCGCCATGGGGTCAAAGATTGGGCGATCTCGAGACGGCGCGGACGGTACACCGCGAACTTGGGCGTGTACTTCGTGAGGAGTTTCAGGGTTGGCAGGCGGCCATCCTGACTGGCGATGCCTCGCTCGGGCTTGAGCTCGGTCTGCGTGCGCATCGCGTACACACCGTCTGGAACGGGGCAACCGAGTGCCGCTTGTTGCGTATCGAGGTTGCGGCGCGGGCTGAAAGAGATTTGCTGCCAAAAGCGGGTTTGCAAATTGAGTCGGATCTTGCCGCTACGCCCGGTGCGATCATGTTTGGTAATCGTATCCGCAAAAATCTCAAGAACTTGTCGGCATGGGTGCGACGTGAACAGGTCTCTTGCTATCGCATCTATGATGCCGACATGCCCGAGTACGCGTTTGCGATCGATCGTTACGCCACGGGAGACTCTACAGAGGTGTGGCTCGTCGTTCAGGAATATCAAGCGCCTGCCGACATTCCCGAGGAGACCGTGCGCAAGCGGCGCAGCGAGGCCCTAGCGGCGCTCGTGTCGGCAACGGGGGTTCCCGCCGATCACATCCACCTCAAAACTCGCCGGCGTATCAAGCGCGGCGACCAATACACCAAGCGAGATGAGCGCGAAGAGTTCCATGTGGTCGAGGAGGGTGGGCTCCGGTTTCGCGTCAACTTCGTCGATTACCTCGACACGGGGCTGTTCCTCGACCATCGGCCGACCCGTTTGCGATTACGCAGCGCCGCGGGTGGCAAGCGCTTCTTGAACCTCTTCGGGTATACGGGCAGTGCGACGGTACATGCGGCGGCGGGGTCTGCGGTCTCGACGACGACGGTCGATTTATCTGCGACTTACCTCGACTGGTGCCGACGTAACCTTGAGCTCAACGGGCTCTGGGGTGAGCGGCATCGACTCATCCAAGCCGACGTGCGCGAGTGGTTGGGCGACGCTGCTAAGCGCGGCGAGCGGTTCGATTTGATTTTTTGTGATCCGCCGACCTTCTCTAACAGCAAACGCATGGAAGGGGTGTTCGACGTACAGCGCGATCACACGGACTTGCTCGACGCCTGCATGGCGATCCTGGCGGAGGGCGGTCTTTTGGTGTTCTCAACCAATGCCCAGCGCTTCCGTCTCGACCCTGCTCTCGAGCAGCGATATCGCATTGAGGATGTCACGGAGCGCACGATACCGCCGGATTTTGCGCGCAATCGACAAATTCATCGCTGTTTCGAGTGCCGTGGCGCGGACAAGCCGCGACGGACGCTGGCGCTCGATCGCCCCCGCGCGTAACGTGCAGCCATGATGCGATTTTTCTTTGGACTCATTCTCGTTTCGATCCTGCTCGTTGGATGTGGTCGTTCGGGCTCCGAGGCGCCGGCGGCTGCCTCCTCTCTCACAGTCACGGCCGCAAAGCCGATCACGCGTCCGATGACCCGCGAAGTCGCTGCCTCAGGTTCGGTGGCGGCATGGCAAGAGATGATTCTGGGCGTCGAGGTGACGGGTTTGCGCGTCGCGCGGGTGCTAGTCGAGCCGGGTGATCGCGTTGTAGCCGGTCAGCCGCTCGTCGAACTCGATCGACGAACACTTGAAGTACAAGCGCGCCAAGCCGAAGCGAGTTTGCTACAAGCGCGGGCGAGTGCGCAGCTCGCGGCGTCACAAGCCAAGCGCGGTGACACGTTGCTCGCTCAAAATTTGATCTCCACCAGTAACTTCGATGAGCTACAGGCGAATCGCGCGCGCGCCGAGGCGCAGGTGGTCGTTGCCGAGGCGCTGCGTGACGAGGCCACATTGCGACTCGGTTTTGCTACTTTGCGCGCGCCCGACGCGGGTGTCATCGCCGTGCGCAAAGTTCAGCCGGGTCAGGTCGTCAGCGCGGGTAACGAGTTGCTGCGACTCATCCGTCGTGGTCGCTTGGAGTGGCGCGCCGAGATCGCTGAGCGTGACATCGGCCGCCTTCAAGTCGGCGCGAAAGTGATGCTGCGCGCTCCGGGTGGCGAGACCGTGACGGGTGTTGTTCGTGCCGTATCGCCCGGAGTCGATCCGCAGACACGAACGGGAACGCTCTTTGCGGATTTGCCAAGCCCGGGCCCTTTGCGAGCGGGTATGTTCGTCGAGGGTCGATTGCAGGTCGGCACCGCGGACGTGTTGGCGGTGCCGCGCCAGTCGGTCGTATTTCGCGACGGGTATGCCTACGTCTTCGTGCTCGGTGATGGCGGTAGGGTTGCACAGCGCCGGGTCGACACCGGCGGCACGCAAGGGGATTTCATCGAGCTTCGTAGCGGCCTGACACCCGCTGAGACGATCGTCGTTCGCGGCGCGGGTTTTTTGAGCGATGGCGATATCGTCAAGGTTGTTGAGCAGAAGGCGCAGGAGCAAGCGGCCTCGTGAACCTCTCGCTCTGGGGCATTCGCTATCCGCTCCCCTCGGTACTTGCCTTCGTCTTGCTGACGGCCGCCGGATTCTGGGGGTGGCACAAGTTGCCGATCTCACAGCTTCCCGACATTGCGTTGCCCACCATCCAGGTGACGGTTGGTTTGCCCGGTGCGCCGCCCTCGACGCTCGAAACCGACGTCACTCGCAAGATCGAGGATGCAGTTTCGAGTATTCCGGATATCGACAAAATCACCTCGGCTGTCAGCGAAGGTACGTCGATTACCAAGATCGAGTTCGAGCTGGGGCGTGATCTCGATCGAGCGTTGGATGAAGTTAAGGATGCCGTTGCGCGCGTGCGGCGTGATCTGCCCGCGGATATAGACGAGCCTGTCGTTCAAAGAATGAACTTGGTCGGCGGCACGCTCATCGCGTTCGCTGTCGAATCTGATCGATTGGCACCGGATGAGCTCTCTTGGTTCGTCGACGATAAAGTGTCGCGAGCGTTGTACAGCGTCGCCGGTGTCGGCTCTATCACGCGTGTCGGCGGCATCGTACGTGAGGTGCGTGTCGAACTGCGCCCGGAGGCGCTGCAAGCGCTCGGTGTTTCGGCGGGAGCGGTATCCAGCCAATTGGCTCGGCTGCAGGTCGAGAAGCCGGGCGGACGCACCGAGACCGGCGGGGCCGAGCAGGCGGTACGGACTGTCGCGATCGTACGAACGGCGGCGGAGCTGGCCGACTATCCAATCTATTTGCCTGACGGCCGGTCCGTTCGTTTGTCGGCGATCGCCACGGTCACCGACGGCGCGGCCGAAGCGCGCGCTGCGGCCTTGCTCGACGACAAGCCCGTAGTCGGTTTCTCCGTGCGTCGCACTGCCGGTTCCAGTGAGGTGGATGTCGGGCAAGGGGTGCGCGCTCGGATCGCTGAGTTGCAACAGGAGCATCCTGAGGTGCGATTCGTGGAAGTGCTCTCCACGGTCGAAATTGCCAAAGCCTCCTACGACGCGTCGATGACCATGTTGCTCGAGGGCGCGTTACTCGCGGTGCTCGTCGTGTGGTTTTTCTTGCGAGAGTGGCGCGCGACGCTGATCTCTGCCTTGGCATTGCCGCTATCGGTGATACCCACGTTCGCGGTGATGTATTGGCTCGACTTCTCGCTCAACTTGTTGACCTTGCTCGCACTGGCTGTGGTCATTGGTGTGCTCGTCGACGATGCCATCGTCGAGGTCGAAAACGTCGCGCGGCATCGAGCGATGGGCAAGGCGCCCATGCAAGCGGCGATCGATGCAGCCGATGAGATCGGCATTGCGGTCATCGCCACCTCGGTCACCTTGGCGGCGGTCTTCATCCCGGTCGCTTTCATGCCAGGCGTCACGGGCAAGTTCTTCAAAGAATTCGGTTGGACGGCGGCCGCAGCGGTGCTGTTCTCGTTGTTGGTCGCACGACTACTGACGCCCATGCTAGCGGGGCACTTCATGCGCGGCGAACCCAAGCCGGTAGTCGACTCGCCGCTGATGATTCGCTATCTCGGTTGGGTGGAGTGGGCGATTGCGCATCGACGTCGTACGTTGGCGCTGGCGGCGGCTACCTTCGTTTTGTCGTTGGCGATAGTGCCCTTGATACCCACCACATTCGTTCCGACGACCGATGTCGATCAAGTGCAGCTGCAGGTGGAGCTGCCTCCGGGCGCGCGGCTCGACGACTCTCTACAGATCGGCCGTGAGGTGCGTGCGCGACTGCGTGCCGGCGTCCCTGAAATCGAGAGCTTCTTCACCATCATCGGTGGTGAAGGTGGTGAGTCGATGGGCGGTGGCGTCAGTTTCCCCGAGGTTCGTAAGCTCGGTATCACCTTGTCGTTCAAAGAGGACCGCAAGCGAACGAGTTCCGAGCTGGAAAATGCGGTACGCGCACAACTGGCCGACATGCCCGGTATCCGCACGAGCTTCGCCACGGGCGGCCCGGGAGATCGTTTGACGATGGCCTTTGCCGGTCGCGACTCCGAAACCTTGGCGGCCGCGGCGCGTGAATTGGCCGCTTCCATGCGCACCGTTCCGGGCATCGGCACCGTGACGACTTCCGCTGCGCTGCTTCGTCCGGAGATCGTGATTCGTCCGGATCCGGCGCGGGCGGCGGATCTCGGCGTTTCGACGGTCGACATCGCCGATGCCGCGCGGATTGCGACCAGCGGTGATGTGAACCAGCGTCTTGCCAAATTGAATCTCGCTGAACGGCAGGTGCCGATCCGGGTGAAATTGGCTGACTCGGCCTTGAGCGATGTCGAGATGCTGCGGCAGTTACGAGTGCCCGGCAAGAATGGTCCCGTGCCGCTCGCAGCAGTCGCCGACATCGGCGAGGGCAGTGGTCCGGCGCGTATTGATCGCCGTGACCGCGAACGCGTCATCACGGTTTCAGCCGAGCTCAATGGTCTGCCACTGGGCGATGTGATGAGTGAAGTGCGTCGCATGCCGGCGATGCAAAACTTGCCAGCGGGTGTGCGTATTTTGCCTGCTGGGGATTCGGAAGCGTTCGTTGAGCTCTTCGTCGGCTTCGCGTTGGCGTTGCTCGCGGGTGTGCTGTCGGTTTATGTCGTGCTGTTGTTGTTGTTCCATAGCGGCACGCAGCCGATCGTGATTCTCGCGGCCGTCCCTTTGTGTGGTGGCGGCGCGTTTGGCTTGCTGCTACTGACGGGAACGACGCTGTCTTTACCTTCGTTGATCGGTTTGTTGCTGCTCAACGGCATCGCCGTCAAAAATTCGATTTTGATCGTCGACTACGCCATCTTGGGTGAACGGGCAGGGCTCTCGCGCCACGATGCGTTGATCGATGCCTGCCGTAAGCGTGCGCGACCTGTGATCATGACGACGCTCGCGATGGGTGCTGGCATGCTACCGATTGCGCTCGGGCTCGGTGCTGATGGGAGCTTCCGTACGCCGCTAGGCGTATCGGTGATTGGTGGCTTGATCACCTCAACACTGCTCTCGCTCGTGGTCATTCCGGCAGCGTATTCGATGGTCGCGGAAGTGACCGAGCGCTACTTGCACCCGCTGCGTGATCGACTATTCCATCGCGCGTCAGCTTCAGAGCCAATCGCGTAGTCGATACCAGAGCATAGCGAGCACGAGTAAGGGTCGACGCAGTGCATCGCCTCCCGGAAATTCGTGATGCGGGATGCGACTGAACACATCGAAGCGTTCGCTGGTGCCGCTGATCGCTTCGGCCAATAGCTTGCCCGCCAAACCGGTAAGCGCAATACCGTGGCCTGAGAATCCCTGCACAAAATAGACGTCGGGTTCGAGTCTGCCGAAGTGCGGCGCACGGTTCATGGTGATGTCCACATAGCCACCCCACGCATGGTCGATGCGGGCATCGGCCAATTGCGGAAAGACTTGCAGCATGCGTGCTCGTGTGGCGCGCCTCGTCCCAAGCGGATCGAGTCCGGAGTAGCTCACGCGACCGCCGAAAAGCAGGCGATGATCTGCCGAGCGACGAAAGTAATCGAGCACAAAGTTGGTGTCGGTGACGGCCGCCCCGTTGCGAATCAGTTCGCTCGCCCGCGCTTCACCCAAAGATTCGGTGGCGATGATATAGGTTGCCACGCCCATGATTTTTCGGGCGAGAGCAGACGAGTATTGACCGAGAGCGGCATTGCCACACAGTGCGAGATGTCGCGCGACGATTTCACCCTTCGCCGTTCGAATGACGAGTCGACCGTCGCGACGCTGGTGTGCGAGCGCTCGCGTGTTTTCAAAAATTTGCACACCCTGTGCGGCGGCAGCTTCGGCGAGACCGCGGGTATAACGCAGCGGTTGCAGATGTCCCGCATTCGGGTCGTAAGTCGCCGCGATATACCGTGAGCTTGCAATGCAATCGCACAATTCGGCGCGATCCATCATGCGCATCGAGTGGTAACCGTAAACTTGCTGAAGTCGCGATACCTCTTTGCGTAGCGCCAATTCCTGACGCGGCTTGATCGCCACTTGCATTTGACCCGCGGTGTAATCACAGTCGATCGAATGACGAGCGATGAGCTCTCGCTGCAGTGCGAGTCCTTCGACCGTCATGTCCCAGATCCGTTTAGCGGTATCCAGTCCGACCAAGCTCTCGAGTTTGTCTTGTCCGCAGGCAACCCCAGTGATCGCTTGTGCGCCACTGCGTCCCGATGCGCCTGAGCCAATTCGATCGGCTTCGAGTAGAGCGACCCGGTAGCCACGCCCGGCTAGATGCAACGCAGTCGAGCAGCCCGCAATGCCGCCGCCGACGACGCAAACATCTGTTTCGGTCTGATCTGCGAGTGCGGGATAAGTGGAGGCGCTCTGTGCCTCGGCGTGATACCAAGTCGCGGGCATCATCAGAGGGCGCCCATGAACCAGGCGACCTCCAGCGGTGTGACGTGCGAGTCGAAATCTTCGAGCTCGGCGCGTTTGACGGTCGCGTACAAATCTCGGAACGGTCGCCCGAGGTAATGGCCCGCGAAGTCGCTGCGCTCGAATCGCTCAATGGCGGTGGCCCAGTGGATCGGTAGCTTTTCACCCGCGGCCCGATAGGCGTTGCCCTCGATAGCAGGCGGGGGTTCAAGGCTCTCGGCGAGCCCGTAGTGGATGCCTGCCAGAATCCAAGCGACCACGAGATAGGGGTTGGCATCCGCGCCAGCGAGCCGGTGCTCGATGCGCCGATTCCGATCGTCGCTGACCGGGATGCGCAGAGCCGAGCCGCGGTTGTTGATGGACCAGCCCGGCGTCAGGGGAACGTACGATTCTGCACGGAAGCGTCGGTAGCTATTGGGACCAGGGGCGCAGAGCGCCATGCCGTCGCCGAGTGTGCGAAGCATGCCGGCGAGGGAATGCCGCAGCTCGGTGCTGGCGGGTCGTCCCTCGGTGCGGGCCGGGTCCGGGCATTCGAACAGGTTGCGTCCGCCCGCATCCAACAGGCTTACGTGAACATGTAGACCGGAGCCTGCCATGTCACGGTAGGGTTTCGGTAGGAACGTCGCATCCCAGCCGTACTCGCGGGCGACACTGCGAACGATACGCTTGAAGCGCATGGCCTCGTCACAGGCCTGTAACGCATCGGCGCGATGCATGAGATTGACTTCGAACTGCCCCGGGCCATACTCGGCCAGCGCGCCGGTCGCGGGTACGTTTTGAACCTCACAGGCGCGGTAGATCTTTGATAAAACTTCAGAATATTCATTGAGATCCGTCATTGAATTAATCTGAGTTCGAAATTCGCGGCGCTGCGTGATCGGGAGCGGTGGCGGCTGCGGCTGTCCTTCCGAGGTTCTCGTCCGGTCGATGAAATAGAACTCGTACTCGATTGCCACGACCGGCGTCAGATTCAGCCGATGCAGTCGATCGAGCACCTTGACGAGCACATGCCGCGGGTCGGCATGAAACGGTCTACCGTCAGGTTCGTACATCGACAATTGCAGTTGGGCGAGCCCCGGGGCCTGCCATGGGACTGTCGCCAGACTGCCGGGCAGGGGGCGACAGGGTCGGTCGGCATCACCCTCGTCGAAACCGAGGCCCGTCGCTTGAACCGTGCCGCCGAGCACATCCAGCGCGAACATGGAGCCCGGGAGCAACATGCCGTCTCGGTAGAGGCCTTCGAGGGACGCGCGGTCGACCCGCTTGCCGCGCTCGACCGTATTGAGGTCGTTCAGGAAGGCATCCACATGGGTCACCTCCGGGTGTGCGGCCAGAAACGCCTGCAGTTCGCTCACGGGGGTGTCGGCAGTCATAGGGCGATTTTATGGTTAAATGTCTTAGGGCGTCGTGCATTCATGTCGCGGCTCCCCCTTCTGCATGGCATCCCTTCCTGTCATTGGTATCCCCGCCGATCGCCGCATGGTCGGTCCGCATCCGTTCCACATGGTCGGCGAGAAGTATGCGCACGCGGTGGCCCGAGCCGCCCAAGCGTTGCCGTTACTGATCCCGGTTCTGCCCGAACCGCTCGATGTCGACGATTTGCTCGACTCCTTGGATGGGTTGCTGCTGCCCGGCAGCCCCTCGAACGTCGAACCCCACCACTATGAGGAGGGGCCGAGTGAGCCCGGGACCTTGCACGACCCCGAGCGCGATGCGACAACTTTGCCGCTGATTCGGCGTGCGATCGAGCGTGGCGTGCCCTTGCTCGCGATTTGTCGCGGCTTTCAGGAGATGAATGTCGCCCTTGGCGGGAGTCTTTGGCAGCGTGTGCACGAAGTGCCGGGCCATCGGGATCATCGCGAGAACAAAGAGGCGCCGCTCGACATTCAGTACGGTCCCGTGCACGAAGTCCAACTCACTGAAGATGGCTGGTTTCGCCCTTGGGCTGACGGTGCCGGGTCGATTCGTGTGAACTCTTTGCACGGGCAGGGAGTCAAACGACTTGCACCTGGTTTGTGCATCGAGGCCAAAGCGCCCGATGGTTTGATCGAGGCGTTTCGCGTCGCCGAGTCACCGACCTTCGCCGTGGGAGTGCAGTGGCACCCCGAGTGGCGCGTGATGGCCAATTCTTTTTCCGTTGCTATGTTCGGAGCTTTCGGTGAGGCGGCGCGTCAGCGCGCTGTCCGGCGCCATGCCCCGAGAGGTTGATGTTATGAGTGATCCAATTTCGCAGTTTTTCAAAGAATTCAACATTCAGGAAGTCGAGGCCATCGTGCCTGATATGGCGGGCATCGCTCGCGGCAAACTCATGCCCGCTGAAAAGTTTCAGGGCGATCGCGGCATGCGACTGCCTGAGAGCATCTTCTTGCAGACCGTGACGGGCGATTATCCCGAGGATACCGCGCAGGCGATGAGCCCGGCTGAGATCGACATCATCTTGAAGCCTGATCCGCGCACGGTGCGTCGCGTGCCTTGGGCTGCCGAGCCCACCGCGCAGGTCATTCACGATTGTTTCTACTCCGACGGTCGTCGCGTGAAGATGGCGCCCCGTGAGGTGCTCAAGCACGTGCTCGATCTCTACGCGCAGCGGGGTTGGGAGCCGGTCGTGGCGCCCGAGCTCGAGTTTTATTTGGTCGAGCCTAACGTCGATGCGGACTATCCGCTCAAGCCACCGATGGGACGATCGGGAAGATCCGAGCCGGGACGACAGTCTTACAGCATCGCTGCGGTCAATGAATTCGATCCGCTGTTCGATGATTTGTATCAGTTCTGCGAAGCGCAGGATATCGCCATCGATACGCTGATCCACGAAGACGGTCCTGCGCAGATGGAGATCAATCTGCTGCATGGCAATGCACTTGATTTGGCTGATCAGGCCTTTATGTTCAAGCGCACGGCGCGTGAGGCTGCCTTGCGTCACAAGATGTATGCAACCTTCATGGCCAAGCCGCACGCGAAGGAGCCGGGCAGTGCGATGCACTTGCACCAGAGCGTGGTGGATAAAAAAACCGGCAAAAATGTTTTTTCCGCTGACGATGGCACGCCAACGCCGCTGTTTTTTGCGCATCTGGCTGGTCTGCAGCGCTACCTCCCCGCGGCGATGGCGCTGTTCGCCCCGAACGTGAATTCTTACCGGCGCATCACTCGCTTTCAGGTGGCGCCAATCAATGTTCAGTGGGGTTACGACAACCGCACGGCCGGATTACGAGTGCCGATGTCGGAGCCGCAGTCGCGTCGCGTCGAGAATCGAATTTCGGGTGCCGATGCGAATCCGTATCTCGCCACCGCAGCGTCGCTCGCCTGCGGCTATCTCGGCATGGTACAGGGGCTATCGCCAACGGACCCGATCTCCGGTAGCGCGCACGACTTGCCGTTTTCCTTGCCGCGTAATCTCGATGAGGCGATTCGTCTGCTGCGCGAGTGCGATCCGCTCATCGAAATTTTGGGTGACTCGTTCGTATCGGCGTTCGCGCTTGTCAAGGAGGCCGAGTACGAGGTGTTTTTGCAGGTGATCAGCTCTTGGGAGCGCGAGCACTTGTTGCTCAACGTTTGAGTTGCTCGTGAGCATGCAGAAAAACGAGAGTCTTGCGATGGGGCGCAGCACGGCAGAGTGGCAGCGGCTCGATGCGGCGCACTATCTGCATCCCTTCACGGATCATCAGGCGCTCTCGGCCAAAGGTGCGCGGATCATTACACACGCCGAAGGCGTTTATTTGCACGACTCCGAAGGTCATCAGATTCTCGATGGCATGTCAGGCCTGTGGTGCGTTGCACTCGGTTACGGACGCAAAGAGTTGGCTGAGGCTGCCTATCGGCAACTGTTGGAGCTGCCGTACTACAACAGCTTTTTCCAGTGCGCGAATCCGCCGGCCATCGAGCTCGCTGCCGCGCTTGCGGAATTGACCCCGCCGCAGTTCCGTCACGTCTTCTTCACCGGCTCCGGCAGTGAGGCCAACGACACTTTCGTGAGACTCGCACGCCGCTACTGGGCGCTGCAGGGCAAGCCCGAGAAGCGCGTGATCATCAGTCGCTGGAACGGTTACCACGGCAGCACGATGGCGGGTGCCTCGTTGGGCGGCATGAAGGCGATGCATGCCCAAGGTGGTTTGCCGATCCCGGATATCGTGCACATCGGTCAGCCGTACTGGTTCGAGTGCGGCGGCGACCTCACGCCCGAAGAATTTGGTTTGCAGGCTGCGCGTGAACTCGAGCGCAAGATTCTCGAAGTCGGGCCTGAGCGTGTGGCCGCCTTCATCGGCGAGCCGATTCAGGGTGCGGGCGGAGTGATCATTCCGCCCGAGTCCTACTGGCCTGAGATCCAACGCATCGTCGATCGTTACGGGATTCTCTTTGCGTCGGACGAAGTGATCTGTGGCTTCGGCCGAACGGGGCAGTGGTTCGGGTGCGAGCATTACGGCACCCGTCCGGATTTCATGACCCTCGCTAAGGCCATCACGTCGGGCTATCTGCCGCTCGGCGCGCTGATGGTGGGCGAGCGCGTCGCTGAGGTGCTCATCCGAGAGGGTGGTGAATTTGCGCACGGCTACACCTACTCGGGTCACCCAGCGGCAGCCGCGTTGGCACTCGCGAACCTCAAGATCCTGCGCGAGGAGCGCATCGTCGAGCGTGTTCGAGAGGAGCTCGCGCCGTATTTTGCCGCTCGATGGCGTGCACTCGCGGATCATCCCCTCGTCGGTGAAGCGCGATCGCTAGGGCTCCTTGGCGCGTTGGAACTCGTTCCGGCCAAGCCGTCGCGCCGATTCTTTGCCGAGCGCGGTACCGTCGGTACTCGGGCGCGAGACTTGTCGGTCAAGAACGGCCTCGTGATGCGAGCCGTTTGGGATACCTTGATCGTCGCGCCGCCGCTCGTGATCGAGCCGCGGCAGATCGACGAGCTGGTGTCCAAAGCGGTGCAAACCCTTGACGAGTTGCACCACGCACTGAGAGCTGAAGGCGCCGTCTGAGATTTAGCCCTCTCGGGCTTTTCAGGGGGGGGTGGCTGCGCTATAAAAGCGGCAGCGCAATGGGGCGCGTTACGTCGAATCTCAGGGAGACCTCCACGAAATGAAAACTTCGGCCCGTGCGGCGCTCGTCGCCGTTACCGTCTCGGCTATGTTGGTGGCTTGTGGTGACAAGCCTGCCGAAAAACAGGTGCTCAACGTCTACAACTGGTCTGATTACATCGACGAGAGCGTGATCACCGATTTCGAGAAGGAAACGGGTATCGACGTCACCTACGACGTCTTCGATTCGAACGAAGTGCTCGAGACCAAGCTGCTCGCCGGTAGCACGGGTTACGACATCGTTGTGCCGTCGGCCTCCTTCCTTGAGCGGCAGATCAAGGCGGGCGTCTTCCAGAAGCTCGACAAGAGCAAGCTGCCCAACTTGCAGAACATGGATCCCGAGCTCATGGCGAAGGTCGCCCTTCACGACCCGAACAACGAGCACTCGGTCAATCATCTTTGGGGCACGTCGGGCGTGGGTTACAACATCGACAAAATCAACGAGCGCATGAAGGATGCGCCGGTTGATAGCTTTGCCATGTTCTACGACCCGAAGATCGTTTCGAAGTTTGCTGACTGCGGCGTCTCAATTCTCGATGCACCTTCCGAAGTGCTCGGTACCGTGCTCGTTTATCTTGGCAAGGATCCGAACAGCGAAAATCCGGAAGACCTCGCGGCGGCCGAGAAGGCGCTGCTCGCGATTCGTCCCTATGTCAAATACGTCCACTCATCGAAGTACATCGACGATTTGGCCAACGGTGAGATTTGTCTGGCGATGGGTTGGTCGGGCGACGTCTTCCAAGCCGGTGACCGGGCGACCGAAGCCAACAACGGCGTGAAGATCGATTACAAGCTCCCGCGCGAAGGCGCCATCATGTTCTTCGACATGCTGGCCATCCCCAAAGATGCCAAGAACGTCGAGAACGCTCACGCCTTCATCAACTACCTGATGCGTCCGGAAGTCGCCGCGAAGAACACGAATTACGTGAGCTACGCGAGCTTCAACATTCCGGCTAAGGAATTCGTCGATAAAGACATTCTCGAGAATCCCGCGATCTATCCGAGCGACGAGGTGAAATCGCGCTTGCAGGTTGATCTCGCCGAGAGCGATGCCTTCACGCAATTGTTGACAGCGACCTGGACGCGCTTCAAAGCCGGCCAGTAATTTGAGTCAGTGAACGGACCTGCGGCAGCCTCGCGTTGGGGGTTGCCGCAGGTTTTTTGTCTTCGGGGGGTGTGTCTTGGCCGAACGCGTCGTCGACCGCCAAAACGAGTACCTTCGTATCGAAGGTGTTTCAAAACGATTCGGTGACTTCGTCGCCGTCGACAACGTGTCGCTGAGCATTTTTAAGGGCGAAATCTTTTGCCTGCTCGGTGGTTCTGGCTGCGGCAAGACGACGCTGCTACGTATGCTGGCCGGATTCGAGACTCCGACCTCCGGACGCATCCTCATTGATGGTCAAGACATGGCCGGTATCCCGCCGTACGAGCGACCGGTCAATATGATGTTCCAGTCGTACGCGCTGTTCCCGCATATGACCGTCACGCAAAACGTGGCGTTCGGCCTCGAGCAGGAAGGCGTCGACAAAAGCGAAATCCGTCGGCGCGTAGACGAGATGCTCGGCATCGTGAAGTTGGGCGATTTTGCCAAACGTAAGCCGCACCAGTTGTCGGGTGGTCAGCGCCAGCGCGTTGCGCTCGCACGTGCTTTGGTGAAAAAGCCGAAGCTCTTGTTGCTCGATGAGCCGCTAGGCGCTCTCGATAAGAAGCTCCGTGAGCACACACAGTTCGAACTCATCAACCTGCAAGAGCAGCTTGGCGTGACCTTCGTGGTCGTGACTCACGATCAAGAAGAGGCAATGACGCTGGCGTCGCGCATTGGCGTCATGAACAAGGGTCAGATAGTACAAGTTGGCACGCCGACCGACATATATGAATTCCCGAACTCGCGTTTCGTCGCGGATTTCATCGGCTCGGTCAACATGTTCGAGGGTAAGTTGATTGAGGATGAGCCAGCGTACGTGAAGATCGGCTGCCCTGAGCTCGAGACGACGGTGTTCGTCAGTCACGGTATCAGCGCGCCGCCCGATGCGCAGGTGACCGTGGCGATTCGTCCTGAGAAAATCGAGATGTCACGTGTGGCGCCCGCCAGTGATGAGAATCATGTTTCCGGCGTGGTCAAGGAAATCGCCTATATGGGCGATTTGTCGATCTATCTCGTGAAGTTGCCGTCGGGTCGTTTGGTGCGGGTCACGATACCGAATGTCGAGAGGCACGATGAGCGCATCGTTTGGGATGAGACGGTGCATCTCTCGTGGCATCCCTCGAGCCCGGTCGTGTTGATTCAGTAACGGGCCCACGGTGCGCAGCTCACTCGTGTCGACGTTGAAGCGCTGGGGTCAGCCTCGCAACCTCGTGATCGGCGTGCCCTATGCGTGGTTGTTGGCCTTCTTTGCCATTCCGTTCTTTATCGTCCTGAAGATTTCGTTCTCGTGGATGCAGCCGATCCAGCCGGGATATGCGCCGCTACTCGAGTGGGTGGAGGAGACGCGCCGTTTGGTCGTCACCTTTAACTTCGATAACTATCAAGTGTTGCTGCGTGAGAGTCTGTACCTCGACACGTTTCTTTATTCAGTCAAGGTAGCTGCGGTATCGACCTTTTGGTGCTTGCTCATCGGATATCCGATGGCTTACGCGATCGCGCGCTCGAAGCCGAGCACGCGAAATCTGTTGCTGATGTTGATCATTCTGCCGTTCTGGACTTCGTTCCTATTGCGGGTATACGCCTGGGTGGGATTGCTGAAGACCAATGGCGTGATCAACAACACGTTGTTGGCGCTGGGGCTGATCGATGAGCCTTTGACGCTGCTGTATACCGACTTTGCGGTTTACATCGGCATCGTCTATTCATATCTCCCGTTCATGATCTTGCCCCTGTACTCGAACCTCGAAAAGCACGATCTGACTTTGCTCGAGGCTGCGGCGGATCTCGGCGCTAGACCTTTCAAGGCTTTTTTCAAAGTCACCTTGCCGCTTTCGATGCCGGGTATCGTGGCTGGCTGTTTGCTCGTGTTCATCCCGGCTGTCGGCGAGTTCGTCATTCCCTCGCTACTCGGTCGCACCGATCAGCTGATGATCGGCACAGTGCTCTCGGCGCAGTTCTTTGGCGCACGCAATTGGCCGGTGGCGGGTGCCGTCGCGATCGCGTTGCTGCTGGTGTTGTTGATTCCCATCCTGTTGTTCCAGCGTTATCAACGTCGCGAGCTCGAGGCAGCACGACGATGAGGGTGGGCGTATGAATCAACGCGGTTGGTTCCGGGGCACGATGCTCGCGTTAGGTTTGGCATTTTTGTATGTGCCAATCCTGTCGATGATCGTGTTCTCATTCAATAATTCACGTCTGGTTACGGTTTGGGATCGAGATAATTCGCCGACGTTACGTTGGTATGCCCGACTACTCGAAAACGACCAAATCTTGGGTGCGGCATGGATTTCCATCAAGGTGGCCGCCATGACCGCGAGTGGCGCGGTGATCCTCGGCACTTTGGCCGGGGTGGTGCTCACTCGATTTGGGCCGTTTCGCGGCAGAGCATTTTTGTCGGCGATGACGACAGCTCCGCTCGTGATGCCGGAGATCATCACCGGTATCGCGATGCTGCTGCTATTCGTCGCCATGGAGCAGGCGATCGGTTGGCCCTCGGGGCGCGGCATTCTGACGATTACCATCGCGCACATTACGTTCGCCATGGCATACGTCACCGTGATCGTGCAGTCGCGACTCGCGGGGTTCGACGAATCGTTAGAGGAAGCCGCGCTCGATTTGGGTGCTAAACCAGCCACGGTGTTTTTCCGCATCACCTTGCCCCTGATCGCACCGGCGCTGATCTCGGGGTGGTTGTTGGCGTTCACGCTATCTTGGGACGACGTAGTGATTTCGCAGTTCGTCTCTGGGCCCGGTTCATCGACGTTGCCGATGGAGATCTTCTCGCGGGTCCGACGGGGCGTCAGTCCCGACATCAACGCATTGGCGACGCTCATGGTGCTCGTTGTGGCGATTGGCGTGGTGGTGTCGACGCTGTACATGCGGCGAGCGGAGCAGCGCCGAGCCCGCGAAGAGCGGATGGCTCAGAACGACGGAAATCCCTGACGGGCGAGCTACGAAGCTTCCGGTACAATCAGGGAGATGAAAGAACAAGAGCGACCCGAGACGGCGCTGCAACATCCAGCGACCGTCGAAACGCCTGCAGACAACCATCCTTTGTTGTTCCCGATCTACCAGAACGTCAAATGGGAGACCGAGAGCGTCGCCGAGACTCTGCGTGTCTACCGCGGCGAGCGACCAGGCTTCTTTTATTCGCGCGCCGGTAATCCGACCGTTCGCCAATTGGAGCAACTGTTGGCGTCTTTGCAAGGTCGAGAGGAATGTCTCACGACGGCATCAGGTGTGAATGTCATCGCACAAACCTTGCTCGCACTGACTCAGTCTGGCGATCATGTCTTGTTCTTCGTTGAGGGTTACGGACCGACGCGACACATCATCCGCAGCTTGCTCGCGCGTTTCGGGGTCTCGCACACGATGCTTTCGATCGAAGATCTCGATGGAGTGCGTGCCTTATTGTCATCGCGACCGGTCAAGCTCATGTTCTTCGAGAGCCCGACCAACCCTGTCAACAAGATCGCCGATATCGCAGCGCTGACGTCCCTGGCGCGCGAGTTCGGTGTCATCACGGTGATCGACAACACCTCGGCAGGATTCCATCAGCACGGCGAATTCGACATCGATTTGTACGTCCATAGCCTGACGAAGTTCACGACTGGAGTCGGGGATGCCATGGGCGGAGCGGTCATCGGCAATCGCGAGATCATCGATCGGTTGCGACATGACTTCGGGCTCTTTGGTGCTCAGCTTGATCCGTTGTCGGCATCGCTCATGGTGCGCGGGATGAAGACATATCTGCTGCGCTACCGCGAGCAGTCTGCGCGCGCGCTGGCGATTGCTCAGTTTCTCGAGTCGCACCCGGCGTGTGCGCGAGTGCGCTATCCGGGTCTTGCATCGCATCGGGGTGTTGATCTCGCGCGACGTCAAATGCGCGACTTCGGCTGCGTCATCACCTTCGATATGGTGGCGGGGGCGGAAGCGGGGCGCGCTTTTGCCGAGAAGTTGCGTTACTTTGCGATGACGCCGAGTTTCGGTTCAACCGAATCTTTGATCATGCCGCCGCAATTGATGCAGCCTAAGGATCTCGATACCGAAGATCGCGCCAAGTCCGACATCCATGCAGCGACGGTGCGCTTGTCGATCGGGCTTGAGGCTTTGGAAGATCTTAAGGCCGATCTCGCTCAGGCGTTGGCAACCTGACGCGCGGCCGCTGCGATCGCGGTTCCCTGCGCATTCGGTAGATAGAGGTAATCGCCGGCCAGTGCCTTGGCGAGCTTGGGTGCGTGGCCCTGGCTCATGAAACTGCGCTGTGTATCGATCACAAGTGATCGAATTCCGCTCGCCGATACAGCCTGTGCGAGCTGTTGTACCTCCGCGTCAACGCCGGCTCGATCGGCTTTCAAGCCGACATTGCCCCGTCCATCGGTGAGGAGCACGAGCACGATGTTGCCGAAGCCGCGACGTTTTGCTTGATCGGCCACTTCAAGACTCGCGACGAGACTCGCGGCGAGCGGTGTGCCGCCGCCAGTCGGTAACTGATCGACCGCGCGACGTAGCAACTCCACGCTGCCGGTCGGCGGCAGCAGTAGGTCCGCCGCGTGACCTCGAAACGCCAGCAGTGCCACGCGATCGCGATTGACATAGGCTTGCTCGAGCAAGGCGTGGACGGCGCCCTTGGCTTGTCGCATACGGTTGAGCGCCATGCTGCCGCTCGCATCGACGGCGAAGATGAATAGTGCGCCTGCCTTGCTGCGATATTTTTTGATTCGGAAGTCATCGGCCGTGAGTGCGATGCCATGGCGAGGTCGTGGCCGAACGCGCTGCCAGCGAGCAGCGGCACGCAGTGTTGCAACCACATCGAGACGTTGGCCGCGAGGCATGCCGGGTACGCTTGAGACATGTCGGCCGCGTTGGCCACTTGTCGCCCCGCGCGATCCGCTGCGACCACTACGCTGGCGTGCGAACGAGAGTGAGGCGAGCGCATCGGGCAATTCGACGGCGAGTGACTCAAGCACCTCCTCGGCGAGTTCGAGCTGCTCTTCGGACGGCAGCGACTCCACGTCGCGGTCGGTTTCATCGCGAGACTCTGGTGGTGGAGTTGATTCCGGCGCGGGTGGGTCAGGCGGTGGGGCGCTCGAGCTTTGATCTGGGTGCCGCGTTGCCCGTGGTAACAAAACGAGTCGTGCGGCGAGTTCCAGATCTTCGCGCTGAACCTCATCGCGTAAGCCGAGCGCGGCACTCGCGCGCGCGACACGAATGGCGAATAGATCAGCTCGATGGCCTTGGACTCCAAGCGCCTCGGCCATACGAATCAATTCTTGGCGTTGCGAATTGCCGATTTTGATCGTGGGTAATTGCTCGCGAGCGCTCTCGATCAAGCCGCGTAGCAATTGTGCTTCGTCGGCCCAGCTGTCCACATCCGGCTGCAAGTGTCGTCGCACGATGCTCGCTCGCGCTTCGCCCGCACGGATCGCCGGCATCATCACGATCAGTCCAAGTCGATCGAGGAGGTGTGCGCGGGGTGCACCCTCCGCGGGATCGAAACTCGTTAGCAATCGAAAGTGGGCGTCCGCGCGTAAACTGAGCCCATCGCGTTCGATACGGACGACACCATCTTCGAGTGCTGCGAGTAGGGTATTGGCGCTGCCATCGTCCATGAGATTGCAGGACTCGGCTAAGAGGAAGCCGCCATGCGCTCGGGCCAGCGCGCCGGCGCGGATGACGCGGCTGCCTTGGTTCAAGGTTGCCTCGAGATCAAGGCCACCTAACAACGATTCGCTATCACAGCTGAGCGGTAACTCTACCCAGGGCTGATCGGGTTGCAGCTCGCGCATGCCATGCAGCAAGGCACTCTTACCACTACCGGCAGGCGCGGCTAGCGCAATCCCACGTAAACCCGGATCGACCGCCAACATCATCAACGCGAGACGCGGCACATCGAGTGCCACGAGACCGCCGATCGGCAGACGAGTGAGGGAGTGCGACGACATCATCGATGAATGCCGACGCCTCAGTGCAGCGCTTCCTCAAGCACGCGTTTGACGCGTTCGTCATCGGCAGCGGGCTCGAGCGGATCTTTTCGCAATCGATGGGCGAGAGCGAGCGGCGCAACACGAGCGACCAGCTCAGCGTCCGCCGATTTTTTACCCTCGTAGGCGGCGAGCGCAACGGCGGCGCGTGTAAGAGCGAGCTCTCCGCGATGTCCGTCGATGCCTAACCGATCACACAGCTGTGCAGCGAGCATTAGTGCGGAGTCCGGCAAAGAAATCTTCGGCTTCGCGTTGATGGCTTTTTGCAAGCGCTTGCGTAGCGCCGCTTGTTCTTTTTCGAAACTGGCGATGAAGGCGGTCGCGTCGTTTTCGAATGCGAGGCGTCGACGAACGACTTCCACACGCTGTTCGATATCGTGCAGCGTCTTGATTCGCGCGTGTAGTCCGAATCGATCGAGTAATTGTGGCCGCAAGTCGCCTTCCTCAGGATTGCCAGAGCCAATGAGCACAAAGCGCGCCGGATGGCGCACGCTCAAGCCTTCGCGTTCGACCACGTTGCGACCGCTGGCGGCGACATCGAGTAACAGGTCCACGAGGTGATCCTCCAGCAGATTCACTTCGTCGATGTACAGAAAACCTCGATGGGCTGATGCCAGCAAGCCCGGAGAAAACGCCTGCACGCCATCGACGAGTGCTCGCTCGAGATCGACTGAGCCGACGACGCGATCTTCGGTGGCGCCTAGTGGCAGATCGACCACGGGAACCGATTGCGTTTCTGATTTCAGCGTTCGTGCGGCGGAGCAGTGCGGACACTCCGTTGCGATCGCTGCGGGATCGCAACGATAGGGGCAGCCGGCGGCGACTTTGATCGGTGGCAGCAGATCGGCCAGTGCGCGAATCGCCGTGCTCTTGGCAGTGCCACGATGACCGGTGATGAGAACACCGCCAATTGCGGGATCGATGACGCTGAGTAGTACGGCGAGCTTGAGATCGTCTTGTCCGACGATGGCCGTGAAAGGGAAAGTCTGTTGCAAATCGCCCCCGAAGACGGCGGGTGGTGACCCGACCTAGACACTCCGATATGTCAATCGGGAGGAGTGCATGACCACGATCACCTTCATCGTCGGGATCGAGCGGTTCAATGCGGCCGTCTGGACGGACGTCGAACGCGCCTTGTCACAAGCGGGTCTCCCGGTCGAGTTGCGTCGATATCACGACGCCCATGTCGACGAGGGTGATGAGGCATTGGTGCAAGATCTTGCGCGTTCGGATGTCGTCTTCATCAGCCTCATCAATTTACGTTCACAGGCCGATTGGCTTGCTAGGCACCTCGAGGGCTCCGCCGCGAAGGCCGTATTCGCCTACGAGAGCATGCCCGAGGTCATGGCGTTGACCCGTGTCGGTGAGCATCGCTTTAAAGAGAAGAAAGGCGAGGCGCCCAAAGCGGTGAAGCTACTCATGCGCCTGATCACGCGCGGTCGTGATGAGGATGCGCTCTACGCTTACACCAAACTCGTGAAGATCGCCTCGAAAATGCTGCCGTTGATCCCGCAGAAGCTCGCCGGTTTTCGTACCTGGCTGGGCGTGAACTTGTATTGGAATCAACCCGATGCGCGCAACATCACCGAGATGATCAAGTTGATCATGCGCGATACGTTCTCGCAGCAGATTGATGTCGCACCGGTGAGCATCATTCCGACGATGGGTTGCTGGGATCCTCGCAGTGGCGAGCTGTTCGACAATCCCGATGCCTATTTGAAATGGGCCCGAAAGAACGGACGCTATCAAAAGGGTCAACCGCTCGTGGCCGTACTCGGCATGCGTAAGCATGTCGTGCAACGTCTCGCTTATCTGCAACAACTGACCGACGGACTCGAGGCACGCGGCTTTGCGGTTTTGCCCGTATTCGTCTCTGGGATAGAGGCACATGTCGCCGTACGTGAGTGGCTCGTCGATCAACCGATCGATGCGCTGCTCTCCACGATGGGATTCTCCATCGTCGGAGGACCTGCCTCGTCAACGAAACCGGGGCACTATCACGAAACCGCAGCGGATCTACTCGCCAAACTCGATGTTCCCTATGTCGTGGCGCAACCGCTCTTGATGCAGGATGAGCGCGATTGGCAGCAGCGCGGCGTGATCTCCATGCAATCGGTGGTGATGTACGACTTGCCCGAGATGGATGGCGTGGCAAGTAGCGTAGCGCTCGGTGCCATCAAAGATGGCGAGTTGACGGCAGTACCCGATCGTATCGCGCGCGCCATCGATCAGGTCGAGGGTTGGATTCGCTTGCGGCGAAAACCCGCCGCTGAGCGCAAGATTGCGATCGTTCTCTATAACTTCCCGCCGGGACTCGGTAAAACCGGCACCGCGGCACTGCTCGATGTACCCGCATCGATCATCGCTTTGCTTAAGCGTCTGAAAAAATCGGGCTACTCCATCGGTCGAGCGCCACTCGAGATGGATGAGCTGCTCGTAAAGCTTGAGGCCTTTGCTAAGGGTGAGAGCTCGCATGCTTTGACGAGCTCGCAGTACCGCAGCTTGTTGAGTACCAAGACGGCCGACCGCATCGATCGTTATTGGGGTGCGGCGCCGGGTGATATTGCGCCAGCGGGTCGCGACGGATTGCGTCTCGATACCTTGGAATACGGCAACGTAGTGCTCGGCGTGCAGCCGCCGATGGGTGTGCCCGGTGATCCGATGAAGCTGTTATTTGATCGGACCTTCACACCACATCATCAATACGCGGCGTTTTACGCTTGGTTGAAGCAGGGTTTCAAAGCTGATGCAGTGATCCATGTGGGTATGCACGGCACGGCCGAATGGATGCCTGGATTGCAGGCGGCACTCACCGCCGATTGCTGGCCGGATCAGTTACTGGGCAGTTTGCCGAATCTCTATCTCTATCCGCTCAATAATCCGGCCGAGGCCGCCATCGCGCGGCGCCGAGCCTACGCCACGATCATCAGTCACGCAGTGCCACCCTATGCGCGCGCGGGTCTCTACAAACAACTCGCTCAGGTTCGTGCGCGTCTCGACGATCCCAACGATACGCTCGACGCTTTATTACCGGAACTCGTGCGCCAGGTCGACGAATCGATCGAGGGTTATCGTGCGCGAGTACAAGCGTGGCTCGATTCCATCGAAGATCGTCTGATCAGCGACGGGTTGCATGTATTCGGTCAGGCGCCGGATCGACAGCGGGCTCGCGCCTTGATCGAAGCATCGATGGAAGTACCGCGCCGCGGTATGGCGGGGTTCACCACCATCGCTACCCAGTTGGGTCTTGAGGCTACCGCCGTTCGAGTGCTGCGCGATGCACTCGTCGAGCGCTCAGTGTTGGGTCGTGAAGATCCGGCGCGTGTGTGGCGCGAATATGTGGGTCAGACGCAAGCTCCGGCGTCGCTCAACGAACATATCAATGAAGGTCGCGGCATCCTCACCGGCATGTCGCGTTGTGGCGAGGAACTCGATGCGTTGATGCATGCCTTGGATGGCGGCTACATCCGACCCGCCTACGGCGCGGATCCGGTGCGCGCGGGCGCTGCGGCTCTGCCTTCTGGGCGCAATATTCACGGTATCGATCCGTGGCGTCTGCCGACGGATCTTGCGCTCGAACGCGGTCGACGGATGGCCGACGCTTTGTTGCAAAAACACATGGCAGAGCACGGCAGCTTGCCCCGCACAGTGGCACAGGCGCTATGGGCCATGGATACCATCAAGAGCGAGGGCGAAGGTCTTGGTGTCGTGCTCGCGTTGATTGGTGCCGAGCCTGAGCGTGATGGTCAGGGCAAAATCTTTCGCTATCGATTGATTCCGCTCGAGCAACTCGGGCGCGCGCGTATCGACGTACTGCTCGATGTGTCTTCCATTTTCCGCGATACCTTCCAGATGACGCTCGATTTGCTGGACGATCTCTTCCGATTAGCAGCGACAGTCGATGAGCCTTGTGAGAGCAACTTCATCAAAGCGCATACCGACGATCTGATCGCCGAGGGGCGTACGCTCGATGAGGCGACGGCACGCATCTTCACGCAGGCGCCGGGTCTTTACGGGACCGGGGTCGATGAGTTGATCGAGGAGAGCCAGTGGGAAGAGTCGGCTGAGCTTGCCTCGATGTACGAGAAACGAAATGCCTATACAGCAGGTGGCAAGCGCAATGGCGCTGCGGCACCGGCGACTTTGAAAAACCTGCTCGGCAAGGTGGATCACGTCTTTCAGGCGATCGACTCGGTGGAGTATGGCTTGACCGACATGACTCACTACTACGGACATTCCGGCGCTATTCAGCTCGCCGCGCAAAAAACCCAGAGCGGTAAAGTGCCGCTGACCTACGCCGAGACGTATACCGGGGATGTGAAGGTCGCAGGATCGGACGAGCTGCTACGCATCGAAGCACGATCGAAATTGCTCAATCCGAAGTGGTACGAGGGCATGCTCGCTCACGGTCATAGCGGCGCCGCCGAGATCAGCAATCGCTTTACGCATCTCGTTGGCTGGGGTGCTATCGGGTCGGTCGATCAGTGGGTGTTCGATGACGCGGCGAAGACCTTCCTGCTCGATGAATCCATGCGCCGTCGTTTGGAAACTGCGAATCCGCAGGCATTGCGTAACGCAGTCGGTCGTCTCATCGAGGCCAACGGTCGCGGCATGTGGCAAGCGGACGCCGCCACACTCGAGCGTCTGCAGGGTCTCTACGCCGATATCGAAGATCGGTTAGAGGGCGTTGGCGTCGCGGCCTGATGGTCTCGGTATAAAAACCAGAGCGGGAGCAGCATCAGTAGCGCGACGGGTGCTCTTGCGATGAGATCTAGAGAGAGGCCG
>JBDKJA010000010.1:0-29252 GCA_039796795.1 Pseudomonadota bacterium | reverse complement strand
AAAGCTTCGGCGAGCAGTTCTTTTTTTAGATTCGGATAATGCACTTCGACGATCTTTTCCATCGTCTCAGCATCAGGAAAGCGGATGTAATGGAAAAAGCAGCGCCGCAGGAAGGCGTCGGGCAACTCTTTCTCGTTATTGCTCGTGATGATGATGATCGGGCGATGTCGCGCCTTCACGAGCTCACGGGTCTCGTAAACATAGAACTCCATCCGATCGATCTCACGCAACAGATCGTTTGGAAATTCGATATCGGCCTTGTCGATTTCATCGATCAACAACACGGGCTGCACATCGGAGTCGAATGCTTCCCAAAGTTTGCCTCGAACGATGTAGTTACGAATGTCGGCTACTTTGGGGTCGCCGAGTTGCGAGTCACGCAAACGCGAGACCGCGTCGTATTCGTAAAGACCTTGCTGGGCTTTGCTGGTCGACTTGACGTGCCATTCGAACATCGGTCGACCGAGCGCTCCGGCGACCTCGAGCGCGAGTTGCGTCTTGCCCGTTCCAGGTTCGCCCTTGATCAAGAGCGGTCGACCAAGAGTGATGGCAGCATTGACTGCCATACCGAGATCCGCCGTGGCGATGTAGCGATCAGTACCGACGAAACGTGTTTCAGTCATGGCTTTGCCACCAAGTTCAAAGAATGTACGGTCGGCCCAGGCAATAGAGGTCGCGGCCTGCCGCTCACCCAATCGTCAAAGCCCGCTTGGTAAAACGGTGATAGCGGGTGTCCGCTTTGGCCACCGGGGATCTGCAAATAGGCCTCAGACTCGCGACCGGGCGACACGGCAAAGCGCTCCGAAGCGCCAAAAGCGGGACCAGTCACATGCGGCACGTTCATATCACCATCGAGTTGCCGTGATGGCATATCAAGATAGGGCGCAAGAGGCCCAAGAGCAGCGGAGAGCGGGTGGCGAATGCGCGTGGTGTTATGTTGACCCCACGCGCATTGGGATAGCTCACCACAACTCTCTTCGAGCTTTTCGATGACGAGATCTGCTTGCTGCAGCAGAAAGCTGCGCCAGTCAGGATAGTTCGCCGCCAGCATGTGCGCCGGCTGCTCGGTGACGAGCCGCCACAGCGACCCCTCAAAGAGTGGGTACGGATACGAGCCCTTCGCCGTCTGCAAAGATTCGGTGATCATCGACCACACCGCTTTACGCGTCGTGTCGCGATAGGCGCGCACCACGCGATAGCTCACCGAGTCTGCCGCAGCAACGCCTTGCCATTCGCCAATCCAGCGACGCATCTCGGCACGCTTCGGATGGTTTTTTAGGGCATCCTCATCCAGCACGCCAAGCAATAGCTTCTGCCAGCGATCAAGAAACTCGGCTCGTCCATCGAACTGGATCGAAAGCATGTCTGCGGGCGTCGCCTTGCCCTCGATCGCCAACAATCGATCGCGAATGCGGCCCTGCCTCGTTCCCATGTCGTAACCCATACCACCCTCGGCTTCGTCGTTGCCGAGCACGGACTCCAGATCGCCCTCGACATGCCGCGAGTTCGCACTCCAAAGACGACCCGCTTCCGGGTCGACGATCCGCGGCGCCGACGTGGCGTCACGCCAGGTCACCGGTCGCGGTGTCTCGGGACCAAGGCTTCCCTCGGGGATACGACCGATGATGGTCCACGCGATGCGCCCGCTACGATCTCCCACGGTGAAGTTTTGATGCGGAATGCCGACACGCGGCGCGAGCTGCAAAGCAGCATCGAGATCGTCCACTTGCTGCAGCTCGAGGCTTGCGAGATTGGTCGCACCCCGTTCTGTGATCAACCAACGCGCCGCCCAACAGGTCTCGCCGGTCTTGGCATCGCCATCCACCTTGATGATCGGTCCGGAATGACTATCCCAAATCTCGAACATCTCGGGCTCGGCTCCCGCGATCTCGATACGCTCCTCACGAATCTCAAAAGCGGTTTCGCCACCGGGAGCGAGATAGCCACGACGATCAGACGAACACGATAGCGGGCGCACATCCGCCCAATCGCCGTAGCTGTTGGTGAAGGACCAAGCGATACGACCATTGCTCCCGGCTGCAACGGCGGGCAAGCCCGGTAACGTAACGCCGTTTAATTCCATCGGCGCACCCCCGTTATCTGTCACGATCAAGCGAGCGCGATACCACACAGTCGGAACTCTCAAGCCAAGGTGCATATCCCCTGCCACCAAGGCAGCGCCGCTCGCGGTGTGCGGACCGGCAACAGCCCAGGCGTTGCTACCGGGCACACCGCGCGCCTGCTCATCAAAAGCAGCACGAGCTACGGCATCCGACAGACGCGAGCCTCGTAAGTCGAGCCATTCCGGCGGGGGCACCTCGGGCGCTGAGAATGCGGCGCCACCATTGGCCGCTTGTCGATCCGCCTCAGTCGCAAAGTTCGGCGCATCCCATTCGTTGCCGCGCGGAAACAAGAACTGCTGCACGGCGCGAACGGCGTTGGCATCGACCTCGCCATCCCCCGCTGCCGCCCGCAACTGCTCTTCGATGCGCGCACCGATGGCACGGCGCGTCATCTCAGACTCGATGCTCTCGTGCTGCAACTGCCACCACATCGCATGGACGACGAGAATCGAATCTTCGACGAGCCATTCGGCCGGTTTTTGGCGTAGCAGCCAATATTCCCATGGCCGTACACCGAGCGACGCGAGCCCCGCGTTCACGCCACGCGTGTAAGCCTCGATCCAGTTGCGTTGCTCCGGCGAACTGTCGGTGACGACCTGTCTGGCAACCTCACGCAGTCTGAAGACTCGCGCTGATTTATCCTGACCTACGAGCGTAGGTCCCAGCAGCGCCGCGAGCTCGCCTGCCGCGAGACGCCGCGAAAGATCCATCTGGAAAAATCGATCTTGCGCATGAGCGAACCCGAGCCCGTACGCGACATCGGCGAAGCTGCGCCCCCGAATGGTGGGGGCACCATCGACATCACGCTCGATGCGCACATCCGCCGAGAGCGCGCCGCGAGGTGTTTCAACCTGACCATCCAGATCGGGAAGCGACCCTCGCAGGGCCCACCACACTGCAGCGATCGTCACGATCAAGATCATCACGACGATCAGCAACCCACGGCCGACCCAGCGTTTGATCGCGCTCGCTGCCATCTGCGGCACTAACGATGCACGGTCAAGATCTGCAGGGAATTCGTACCGCCCTGCACGCCCGAAAATTCACCCTTGGTCAGGATGATTTGATCACCCTCATCGACGAGCTGAAGGTCGAGCAGTTGATGAAACACTGCTCGCAACAAGCCTTCGCTCGCATCGCGCGGCAGATCAAAAGAAACCGGATAAACGCCACGATATAGCGTGACGCGTCGCCGCGTTTTCTCGTGACGGGTAAACGCGTAGATGGGGATACCAGAGCGGAAGCGAGACATCCACTGGGGCGTCGCACCACTCTCCGTCAAAGCTACGATCGCCTTCACCTCGAGGTGATTTGCCGTGTACATCACCGCGTTGGCGATCGCCTCCTCGGTTTGCGTGAACATGGCCCCGAAGCGTTCACGGGGCTTATGCGCCGCAATTTGGTAACGCTCGGCACCCGAGATCACCTCGGCCATCGCAGCGACTGCCTTGACGGGGTATTTACCCGCTGCGGTCTCAGCCGACAGCATCACGGCATCGGTACCATCCATCACCGCATTGGCGACGTCACTGACTTCCGCCCGAGTCGGCACCGGGTTCTGAATCATCGACTCCATCATCTGCGTCGCCGTGATGACGACGCGATTGGCATGACGGGTCTTGTAGATCATGGTCTTCTGCAGACCCGTGAGGGCAGCGTGACCCATTTCCACGCCCAAATCGCCGCGCGCCACCATGATCACGTCGGTGGCCGCGATGATTTCATCGAGATGGGCGACGGCCTCGTGACGCTCGATCTTGGCGACGATGCGAACCGACTCGCCACCTGCTTGCTTGAGCAACTCACGCGCCTTGTTGATATCTGCGGCATCGCGCACGAACGACAAAGCGAGATAATCGAGACCCTGCGCCGAAGCAAAGCGAATATCTTCGAAATCTTTGTCGGTGAGCGCCGGAGCGGAGATGCCGCCACCCTTACGATTGACGCCCTTGCGGTTAGAAAGCTCACCGCCTGCAATCACTTTCGTGTCGATGCGCGTTCCGTTGACGGCGGTAACCTCGAGCACGATGAGTCCATCGTTGAGCAGGAGCGTATCGCCCGCTTTGACATCGTTCACGAGCTCTTTGTAGGCGACACCCACGACCGAGTCGTTACCCGCCTTGGAGTCGAGTGCGGTGTCGAGCGCGAAAGCTTGTCCGTCTTGCAAGTCGACCTTGCCGTTCTGGAAACTTTCGATACGAATCTTAGGACCGGCGAGATCGCCGAGAATGGCGACATAACGACCCGCCCGCATCGAGGCTTCACGCAGCAGCATGATGCGCCGCAAGTGATCGTCGTGGTTACCGTGAGAGAAATTAACTCGGGCTACATCGAGACCAGCCCGGCACATATCGAAAAGGACGTCGATGTCGTCTGTCGCCGGCCCGAGGGTGGCGACGATCTTGGTTCTACGCAACATAGACCTTCATTGTGCGGTGCGCGCCGGCACCTTGCTAGCCTTATGCGTCGAATCGCGCCTCGAGCGCCGCGACCGCTGGCAGAGTCTTGCCTTCGACGAACTCGAGAAAGGCACCGCCACCGGTCGAGATATACGAGATGCCCGACTCGACCCCGAATTTTTCGATCGCAGCGAGGGTGTCGCCACCGCCCGCCAGTGAAAAACCGGAGCTCGATGCGATGGCCTCGGCGATGACGCGAGTACCACCGGCGAATGAGTCGAACTCGAACACCCCAACCGGGCCGTTCCAAAGGATCGTACCCGCCGATTGCAATAGCGTTGCAAGCGAACGGGCTGTCGCGGGACCAATATCGAGAATCAACTCGTCATCGGCCACATCGGTCACGGCCCGTGTGGCGGCCGTCGCCGTCGGCGAGAACTCCTTCGCCACGACCACATCGGTCGGCAGTGGAATCGTCGTGCCCTTCGCTTTCGCTTGCGCCAGCAACGCACGAGCGGTATCGAGCATATCCGGTTCGTGTAGGGACTTGCCGACAGCGACTCCCGTCGCCGCGAGGAAGGTGTTGGCGATACCGCCGCCCACGATCAGTTGATCGACTTTTGACAACAAGGACTCGAGAACGGTCAGCTTCGTCGACACTTTCGAGCCCGCCACGATCGCCACTAGCGGACGCGCAGGTTTGGCGAGCGCGCGCTCGAGCGCCTCGAGTTCACCGACCAACAAAGGCCCAGCACAGGCAACGGGCGCGAATCGGGCAACACCGTGCGTGCTGGCTTCGGCGCGATGCGCCGTTCCGAAAGCATCCATGACGAAGATGTCGCAGAGCGCTGCCATCTTGCGTGACAGCGCTTCATCGTCTTTTTTCTCGCCTTTGTTGAAACGCACGTTCTCGCACAACACGACTTCGCCCGGCGCGCAGTCGATGCCATCTAGCCAGTCACGGATCAGTCGTACGGGCGTGCCAAGCAACTCGCCTAAACGAGCCGCAACTGGCGCCAAAGAATTCTCGACTGAGAACTCGCCCTCTTTGGGTCGACCGAGATGCGACAGCAGCATCACGCGCGCACCCGCGTCCCGCGCGGCACATATCGTCGGTAGCGAAGCACGAATGCGAGCATCGCTCGTGATGACGCCCCCTTCGACCGGGACGTTCAAGTCCTCACGGATCAGCACACGCCGACCCTTGAGCTCGAGATCGAGCATCCGACGCACCGGCATGACGATCAGCTCGCCTTGGACCAAGCCAGAGTCGTGTCGAGCATACGATTGGAGAAGCCCCACTCGTTGTCATACCACGCACAGACCTTGACGAGATTTCCGCCAATGACCTTGGTCATCGTCCCATCGAAAGTCGATGAATGCGCATCGTGGTTGTAGTCGATCGAGACCAGCGGCGCTTCCGTATAGGCCAACACGCCCTTGAGCGGACCCTCGGCTGCTGCCTTCATCAACTGATTCACCTCGGCCACGGTCGTCGCGCGCTTCGGCGTGAAGGTGAGATCAACCAGCGAGACGTTGATCGTCGGCACCCGGACCGCAAATCCATCGAACTTACCCTTGAGCTCAGGCAGCACGAGACCGACCGCCGCAGCGGCACCGGTCTTGGTCGGTATCATCGACATGGTGGCCGAGCGCGCGCGACGCAGATCCGAGTGATACACGTCGGTGAGCACCTGATCGTTCGTGTAGGCGTGCACCGTCGTCATCAGACCGCTCTCGATGCCGATATTCGCGTGCAGAACCTGCGCTACCGGTGCCAAACAGTTGGTGGTGCACGACGCATTCGAGATGACCGTGTGAGAGGCGCGTAAGATCGAGTGATTGACGCCGTAGACCACGGTGGCATCGACGTCGTCGCCACCCGGTGCCGAAATGACCACCTTTTTCGCGCCGCCCGCCAGATGTGCGGAGGCCTTGGCCTTGCTCGTGAAGAGCCCCGTGCACTCGAGGACGAAATCGACACCCAGCTCGCCCCAAGGCAGCTTGGAGGGGTCGCGCTGCGCAAGCACGCGGATGCGATCGCCATTCACGACCATCGAATCACCGTCCACCTTCACTTCGCCAGGGAATCGGCCGTGTGCAGTGTCGTAGCGAGTCAGGTGGGCGTTCGTTTCGGCATCACCCAAATCATTGATCGCGACGACCTGAATTTCTTTGTTACGTCCGCTCTCGTAGAGCGCGCGCAGCACGTTGCGTCCGATGCGTCCGTACCCGTTGATGCCGACCTTGATCGCCATGTGTCCTTACCTCTGAATGTAAAAAGCTTCGATATCCGTTCAGTTCGCGAGCAGCTCGTCGATCACACGACCGATGTGAGCGCTCGTTAATCCGTAGTGTTCGAAAAGATCGGCTGCCTTACCCGAAGCGCCGAACTGATCGATGCCGAGCACGCGACCCTCGCTGCCAACATACTTCCACCAGCTTTGCGTGGCGGCCGCTTCAACCGCGATTCGACGCGTGATGCGCTTCGGCAACACGGCCTCACGCCACGCGGCGTTCTGCTTGTCGAAGGTATCGGTCGACGGCATCGACACGAGGCGCACTCGTCGACCAGTCGCATTCTTCGCACGCACGGCCTCGACAGCCGGTGCGACTTCCGAGCCCGTGGCGATCACGATTGCTTCAGGCTCGCCACCAGCCGGCTCGATCAAGACGTATCCGCCATTGGCGATCGCGGCCAACTGCGCGGCATCGCGCGGTTGCTGCGGCAAAGCCTGACGCGTGAGAACGAGTGACGTCGGGCCTGAAACACGCTCGATGCCGGCGAGCCAAGCAACAGCCGTCTCGGTCGCATCACACGGACGCCACAGCGACAGATTGGGCATGGCTCGCAACGAAGCCAAATGCTCGATCGGTTGGTGAGTCGGACCGTCCTCGCCAAGACCGATAGAATCGTGCGTATACACCAGCAAAATTCTTTGATGCATCAAGGCAGCCAGACGAACCGCATTACGTGCGTAGTCTGAGAAGACGAGGAAGGTGCCCGCATAGGGCGCGAAACCACCGTGCAAGGCAAGACCATTCATCATGGCCGTCATCGCGAATTCGCGCACGCCGTAGTAGACATAGTTGCCGCTGGCATCCTCGGGCGTAATCGCTTTGGAGTCTTTACGGAACGTATTCACGGACCCGGTCAAATCCGCCGAACCGCCAAGCAGCTCTCCCATGCCAGGACCAATGGCGTTCAAGATCGCTTGCGAAGACGCTCGAGTGGCTTGCGGCGCGGTCACGCCGGCGGCAGCTACCATCGCGCTATCGCGCAATGCCGGCCAATTCCCCGGCAGCTCGCCCTTCATTCGACGGGTGAACTCTGCGGCGAGTTCCGGGAACTCGCGCTTGTATCGATTGAATCGGCGCTTCCAAGATTTTTCGGCTTTCTCACCTCGCGCGCGCTGATCCCAGGCGGCGCGCACATCTTCGGGAATGACGAAAGGCTCGTGCGACCAACCGAGAGCCGCACGAGTTGCCGCGATCTCCTCTGACCCCAGCGGCTCGCCGTGGGTCGACTTGCTGCCCTGCTTGTTGGGAGCACCCTTGCCGATGACGGTTCGAGCACAGATCAAGGTCGGCTGACGACGATTCGCCTTGGCTTTGCGCAACGCCTTGGAAACCGCCTCAGCGTCGTGACCGTCGATATCTTTGATGACCTGCCAACCATAGGCCGTGAAACGCTTGGCCGTGTCGTCAGCCATCCAGCCTTTGACGTTGCCATCGATAGAAATGCCATTGTCATCGTAGACGCAAATGAGTTTGCCAAGGCCCAAGGTACCCGCAAGCGAAGCGGCCTCGTGCGAGATGCCTTCCATCATGCAGCCGTCACCGAGGAACACGTAGGTGTGGTGATCGACGATGTCGTGACCCTCTCGATTGAACTCGGCCGCGAGCAGTTTCTCGGCAAGCGCCATCCCCACCGCGGTGGCAATTCCTTGGCCGAGTGGCCCCGTCGTCGTTTCGATACCGATGGCGGGATCGTGTTCGGGGTGGCCCGCCGTGATCGCCCCAAGCTGGCGAAATTTTTTGATGTCTTCGATCGACAGCGGGTGACCCGTCAGATGCAGTACTGAATAC
The DNA here is from genome assembly GCA_039796795.1 of Pseudomonadota bacterium. GTDB lineage: Bacteria > Pseudomonadota > Gammaproteobacteria > Steroidobacterales > Steroidobacteraceae > UBA964. The sequence continues at coordinate 20,641 of JBDKJA010000010.1, read as the reverse complement.
AGCAGCATCGACGCGTGCCCGTTCGACAGTACGAAGCGGTCCCGATCAACCCAGCGCGGATTGGCGGGGTTGTAGTCCATCGCCTCGCGCCACAACACCTCGGCGATGTCCGCCATACCCATCGGGGCACCTGGATGGCCGGAAGCGGCCTTCTGCACCGCATCCATGGAGAGCGCCCGAATGGCGTTGGCGAGGGTGCGGCGGTCGGTCATGGGGAAGGCTCTTCTTGCTTGCGTGAATCTGCAATTCTCGCTCAGCAAGCGCCATTTTTTCAATGAACCAGCGCGATTAAAGGCTATACTTTTTCAGTTGTTTAACCGCTGGACGATGACCATGGCCAATCACTACCTGTTCACCTCGGAATCCGTTTCCGAAGGTCACCCGGATAAAGTCGCCGACCAAATTTCCGACGCGATCCTCGATGCCATCCTCGCCGAGGACAAGCGCTGTCGCGTGGCGGTCGAGACCTTGGTCAAAACGGGCGTCGCCATCGTCGCGGGTGAAGTCACGACCAATGCCTGGGTCGATATCGAAGCGATCGTTCGTCGTACCGTGCTCGATATCGGCTACAACTCATCCGACATGGGATTCGACGGTGCCTCGTGCGGGGTCTTGAACGTCATCGGCAAACAATCAGCCGACATCGCCCAAGGCGTCGATCGCAGCGACCCGCGCAAGCAAGGCGCAGGCGACCAGGGTTTGATGTTCGGTTTCGCCACCAACGAAACCGACGTACTCATGCCGGCCGCCATCACACTGTCGCACCGTTTGGTGGAGCGACAGGCGAAAGTGCGCAAGCAAGGCAAACTGCCGTGGTTGCGCCCGGACGCCAAGAGTCAAGTCACGCTGCGCTATGAGAACGACAAGCCGGTTGCGATCGAGGCAGTAGTGCTGTCGACGCAACACAGCGATGACGTCTCGACCAAGAAGCTGCGCGATGCCGTGATGGACGAGATCCTATTGCCGGTGCTGCCGAAGAAGTGGCTGCACAAAGGCACGAAGTTCCACATCAATCCGACCGGCCGGTTCGTGATCGGCGGACCGGTTGGCGATTGCGGTCTCACGGGTCGCAAGATCATTGTCGACACCTACGGCGGCTTCGCTCGTCACGGTGGCGGCGCCTTCTCGGGTAAAGACCCCTCGAAGGTAGATCGCTCGGCCGCCTACGCTGCGCGATACGTTGCCAAAAACATCGTGGCTGCCGGTCTTGCTGATCGCTGCGAAGTCCAAGTCTCCTACGCGATCGGCGTGGCAGAGCCGACCTCTGTGATGGTCGAAACCTTCGGCACCGGCAAAGTCTCGCGCGAGAAGCTCACCCAGCTCGTGCGCAAACATTTCGATCTCACGCCATACGGCCTGCGCGAAATGCTCAAACTCGCACGACCGATTTATCAAAAAACCGCGGCTTACGGCCACTTTGGCCGTGAGGACAAGGATTTCACCTGGGAGCGCACCGACCGCGCTGCCGCTCTGGCTTCCGACGCAGGGATCAAGCGTCGCCGCTGAGCCAGTCGCCACCGTGAGGTGGCGCAGGTAAACTATTTCTCGCGATGAGGGGCGCTGCAGCATCGGGTTGGCCGATGCCAGGCTCGTCGCGAGTCAGGATGACGTTCAACGGCGCCCGTTTATCTTCAACCAAGATCAACGGAGTCAAACCATGAACGCTGTCGTCAAAAATATCGGCAAGAAAGACTTTCACGTCGCCGATCTCTCGCTGGCCGACTGGGGCCGCAAGGAAATTCGCATCGCCGAGACCGAAATGCCGGGCTTGATGGCGATCCGCGAGGAATATGCCCCGACGCAACCTCTGCGCGGCGCACGCATCACCGGTTCGCTGCACATGACCATCCAGACGGCGGTCCTCATCGAAACCTTGCAAGCGCTCGGTGCACAGGTTCGCTGGGCCTCGTGCAATATCTTCTCGACGCAGGATCACGCGGCCGCTGCCATCGCCGTCAACGGCACGCCGGTTTTCGCCTACAAGGGCGAGTCGCTGAAGGAATACTGGGATTTCACGCACCGCATTTTCGAGTGGGCCGACGGTGGCTACTCGAACATGATCCTCGACGATGGTGGTGACGCTACGCTGTTGTTGCACCTCGGCACCAAGGCCGAGAGCGATCTGTCGCTCCTGTCGCATCCGGGTAGCGAAGAAGAGGAATATCTCTTCGCCAGCATCAAAGAAACGCTGCAGCGCGATCCGAAGTGGTACTCCACGCGTATCAAGCACATTCGTGGCGTCACGGAAGAGACGACCACGGGCGTCAAGCGCCTGTATCAGATGGCTAAGGACGGTGCGCTCGCCTTCCCGGCGATCAACGTGAACGATGCTGTCACTAAATCCAAATTCGACAACCTCTACGGTTGCCGCGAGTCGCTCGTCGATGCCATCAAGCGCGCTACCGACGTCATGATCGCTGGCAAAGTCGCCGTCGTTTGCGGATACGGCGATGTGGGCAAGGGCTCGGCGCAGGCGCTGCGCGCGCTCTCGGCTCAGGTGTGGGTCACCGAGTGTGATCCGATCTGCGCGTTGCAGGCGGCAATGGAAGGTTACCGCGTCGTCACCATGGAATATGCAGCCGACAAAGCGGACATCTTCGTGACGGCGACCGGCAACTTCCACGTCATCACGCACGATCACATGAAGCGCATGAAGGATCAGGCCATCGTCTGCAACATCGGCCACTTCGATAACGAAATCGACTGCGCTTCGTTGAAGCAGTATCAGTGGGAAAACATCAAACCGCAGGTTGACCACATCATCTTCCCGGACGGCAAGCGCATCACGCTGCTCGCCGAAGGCCGTCTCGTGAACCTCGGTTGTGGCACGGGTCACCCGAGCTACGTGATGTCCTCGTCGTTCGCCAATCAAACGATCGCGCAGATCGAGTTGTGGGCCAATCACGAGAAGTATCCGGTCGGCGTGTACGTGTTGCCGAAGCACCTCGACGAGAAAGTGGCTCGCCTGCAGTTGAAGAAGCTCGGTGCCCAGTTGACCGAACTGACCGATCAGCAAGCGCGTTACATCGGCGTCTCGCCGCAGGGTCCGTACAAGCCGGAAACCTACCGCTACTGAGTTTGCGCTGACACATCGGCAGTCATGGCGTTAGCATGAGCGCCATGACTGCCGTACAGCTGCTGCAACTGACCGACACCCACCTCGTCGGTGACCCGGCTGGTGGCATGCGCGGTGTCGTCACACTAGACACCTTACGCGCCACTCTCGATCTCGCGCGACGCCGCTGCGGCGGCTTCCATCAACTCGACGCCATACTCGCCACCGGCGATCTCGTTCATGACGACCCGGATGGCTACGCCTGGATCGCCCGCGAACTCGGCAAACTCGGCCCGCCAATACTTTGCTTGCCCGGGAATCATGACGACCCGTCATTGATGAGCGAGTTATTCGCCCGAGAGCCTTTCCAGTATTGCGGGCATCGCGACTTCGGCGCTTGGCGCATCGTGATGCTCGATTCGATGCTGCCCGGCAGTGCCGCTGGACGCCTCACCGATACAGAGCTGCAACGACTCGACGCGGCGCTCAAAGCACGCGACTACGAGTATGCGCTCGTTGTGTTACATCACCACCCCGTCCCGTCCAACAGCACCTGGCTCGATACGGTAGCGCTCGAAGAACCCCATCGCCTTCTCGAGGTACTCGCGAGACACTCGCGCGTCAGAGGCGTTTTGTGGGGGCATGTGCACCAAATCTTTGACGGCATGCTCGGCGAAATACAACTCATGGGAACCCCGTCGACGTGCGTGCAATTCAAGCCGCTGGTCGAAGACTTTGAACTCGACACGCGTCCACCGGGATTTCGCTTGCTGACGCTGCAGGACGATGGTCGCATTCAGAGCCAAGTCGAGTGGCTGACGCCGAATACCGAGAATCACACAGATGCGTAGCTTCGCCCTTTTTCTCGGTTTGTTCGTCGCCGGCTTTGCGATCATGGCTCTATTCGCCTGGCCGCTCTACGATGCCTTGACGCCCACTTTTGACGTCAAGTTTCACCGCGTCGCGAATCGCCTGGGCATGCTCGCTCTGTTAATCGGGTTCATCCTGATGGCGCGTCGCCTCGGCGTCGCAGATCGGCGCAGTCTCGGTTGGGGTCTCGCCCGCGGACCATTACTGCGCGAAGCCAGCGTGGGACTACTACTGGGTGTTGCCACCATGCTGCCGATCGGTGTTGCTATGTTCGCCTTCGACTTGCGCATCCTGAAGCCCGATGTTGCCATCGACGCTCAACTGCTAGCGAGTATCGCGTTGGGCGGACTGTTGACGGGCATCACCGTGGCCTTGATCGAAGAGACGTTCATGCGCGGAGCAATGCATACCGCGATCGAGCGCGAATCCGGTGCCGTGATGGCCGTCGTTCTGACCTCACTGCTCTACGCTGCAGTCCATTTTGTGGGCCGCTACCGTATTCCCGTCGAAGAGCTCGGCTGGGATAGCGGCTGGCGGCACGTCGCAGGCACGCTAGCCCAACTCGCCGAACCACTCGCGATCATTGATGCCTTTCTCGCGCTTGCGGCGGTGGGCGTGCTGCTCGGTGTCGTGCGCACTCTCACCGGCAACGTGGCCGCCTGCATCGGTCTGCACGCCGGTTGGGTATGGGTGATCGCGTTTCTGCGAGAAACCTCGCAACCGAATGAGTCGCATCCGGCGCGGTTTCTACTCTCGGATTTCGATGGCGTCGTCGGCTGGTTGGTTCTCGGCGCCACGCTCGTGATCGGCGCGTTGTTAGTGCCGTTTTATTCTCGACGACGCTCAGGCGTCATTGCCGACATCGCGTCGAATCAGCGGCGATAACAGCGCGAGACGACGCAACGGGTCGAGCAATTCGAGACAGACCTGCTTGTCGGCAAGACTGATCGGCAATATCTCGACCAAACGCGAACCGACCCAGTCGGCATCTTCGAATCGCGATTCGATGCCTTCATAAATTTCGCCGAGCTCGGGTAAGACGCGGCGCAACAAGTCAGCGAGATGGCGATATTCCTCAGGCACCGTCAGCGCAGGACTCGCGCTGGATACGGGTGGGTCGACCCATTCCACTTCACCAAGATTCAAACCATCTTCCTGCCGCCAAGCGCGCAAGACACGAAAGCGACGCTCACCGCGACAACTGATACCGAGCAGGCCATCGGGTAATAAATTGAAATCGACGATACGCGCGGTAGTGCCGATCTCGCAAAAGCCACTAACAGGCCCAGTCTCTCCACCTTCTCGGATCAGTACGACACCGAAACAACTGCTCTCGCGCATGCAGCGCTTGACCATGTCGACATAGCGCGGCTCAAAGATACGTAGCGGCAGCGGACCGCGCGGAAAGAGCACCGTGCTGAGCGGGAACAGCGGGATTTCGCTGGTCTCGCCCATGACCGTCAGGACTCCCGACCCCAACGGCGCATGAGTTGGTGCTCTACGCCAAGTTGATCGAGGATGCGCGCGACGATGAAATCCACCATCGCCGCGACATCGGTCGGTCGATTGTAGAAGCCGGGATTGGCCGGGAGGATGGTGACATCGAGCCTTGCAAGCTTCAGCATGTTCTCGAGGTGAATCGGTGAGAACGGCGTCTCACGCGGCACGATAATCAGATTGCCGCGCTCTTTGATCACGACATCCGCTGCCCGCTCGAGCAAATTCTCGCTCGCACCCGTCGCAATCGCCGACACGGTCGCCATACTCGCTGGACACACGACCATCTGCCGTGGCGCACCGGAACCACTCGCCACCGGCGAGGTCCACTCCTCGTCACCAAAAACGCGCAACTGACCGTCGCGCGCATTGAAAAGCTGGCTGAGATAGCGCGTTTGTTCGGCCGTACGGCCTGGCAATTTGCAGTCGGTCTCGGAGCCAACCACGATCTGTGCCGCTTTGGTGAACATCAGATAAACCTGATAGTCCGCCTGAATCAGGCACTCGACCAAGCGCAATCCGTACTGAGCACCGGAAGCCCCTGTCATGCCGACCGTGACGATGCGTTCATCCTTGCGTGTCATGACGAGCCTCCCCTAGCGCGTTGAGCAACTTGCCGTGCAAGCCACCGAAACCACCGTTGGACATGATCAGCGCGTGATCTCCGGGGCGCAAGCGCTGCGCCAGTTGGTGCGCAAGCTGATCGACATCGTCGCAGTGGTGGCCACGTCCGCCAAGACCCGCAAGCACGGGCGACGGATCCCAGCCGAGCGCCGGTGGCGTGTGCAACCAAACCTCATCGGCGGCAGCCAACGAGGGCGCGAGCGCATCCCGATGCACACCCATGCGCATCGTGTTCGAGCGCGGCTCGAGTATCGCCACGATTCGTTCGGAGCCGACCCGGGCTCTTAGACCTTCCACCGTTGTCGTGATCGCTGTCGGATGATGCGCGAAATCGTCGTAGACGCGTATCCCGCCCACTTCACCGCGCAATTCCATCCGTCGCTTGATTCCGCGAAATTCTTTGAGTGCAGCACAAGACACCTCAGGCGGCACACCGGCATGACGCGCTGCCGCAATGGCAGCGAGCGCGTTATCGACATTGTGGCCACCCATCAAAGACCACGCGATCTCACCCGCTAGCGTGTCGCCACAATAGACCTCGAAGGCGGAGCCGTCTGCTGATAACTGACGCACTTTCCAAAACGCACCGTTAGAGCCGAGGCGAGAGAACGACTCGCGTGGCGTCCAGCAGCCCATCTGCAGCGTCTCGAGCAAATGAGGTTCGCTCGCGTGATGCACGATCAAGCCAGAGCCCGGTACCGTACGAACGAGATGATGAAACTGCTTTTGGATCGCCGCGACGTCGGGATAGATGTCGGCGTGATCGTACTCGAGGTTATTCAGAATCAGCGTGCGCGGCCGGTAGTGGACGAACTTCGCGCGTTTGTCGAAAAACGCGGTGTCGTACTCATCCGCTTCGATCACAAAAAACGGTCGCTCACCTAATCGGGCACTGACACCGAAATCCTCAGGCACACCCCCAATCAGGAAGCCGGGTGACAGACCGGCATATTCCAGAATCCAGGCGAGCATGCTGCTCGTGGTGGTCTTGCCGTGCGTGCCCGCAACAGCAAGCACCCAACGCTCCCGCAAGACTTCGCGAGCAAGCCACTCAGGGCCTGAGACGAAAGGGATATCGCGCTCCAACAGTGACTCGATGACAGGATGCCCACGACTCATGACGTTACCGACCACGACGACGTCGGGCAGCGAATCCAATTGCTCGGGCTCGAAACCCTCGACAACCTCGATGCCGAGCGACGCTAGCTGCGTACTCATCGGCGGATAGACATTACGATCGGAGCCGGTGACTCGATGTCCTGCCGCTTTGGCGATGGCCGCGATGCCACCCATGAAGGTACCGCAGATACCGAGAATATGTAGATGCATCAGCTCGCCGCCGGCGCGTCCACGCCAAGCCCTAAACTCACGAGCAGGAAGAAAGTGAACAATTCACCGGCCATGAAGAGCATCACGCACTGAAACATCGAGCGCTCGGTCGCTGCACGCAAAATGCGAGCGTTGACGTAGATCAAAAAAATACTGAGTGCGAACGCGACGAGCGCCAGCGGCGTCACGGCGACCGGCTGACCCACCTCCGGTCGGATGGTTGATACCAAAGGAATGCTGATCGGCGCGAACAGACAAGCTACACCCAGCAATGCCGTCGCCGTTTGCACGAAGCGCTCGGGCTTTCCCGAGAGCTGCAATACGAGCGCAACCCACGCGAGCGTGATGAGCGTCGATAAGATCGCTTGCGGCACGATGGATCCGTCACCCGGTATCAACCAAGTGCCAAGCGCCGCCTGCAGCGCAACGAGCACCGCAAAACAGATTCCTAGCAACGGCTTGGACGTCGGTAGGTCTTGCGGACCCGAACGCAACAGCAAGATGTCAATGAAGATTTTGATGATGTCGGTCATTTTCCGAAATTCATTCCCCTGAGCGACGAATTCTTGCATAGTCCATCGATGCCGTCGTCCACTGCCTTGATCGCCTCGCACTCTGCACTTGAGGATCTACTAACTGAGCTGCAGGGTGAGAGTGCCATAGGCATTGACACCGAGTTTCTGCGCGAGCGCACTTACCGGGCCGAACTCTGTCTCGTACAAATGACGACACGCCAAGAGCCCGTGTGTATCGATCCGATCACGCTCGGCGATCTTGAGCCCCTGCGCAGCACCTTCAATCAGGGCGGCCCGCTCAAGGTACTGCATTCGGGACGACAAGACCTCGAGGTGCTAACCCCCCTCGTCGGTCCCGTCGCACCCCTCTTCGACACCCAAATTGCCGCATCGTTGGCAGGCTTTCCTGCGCAAGTTGGTTATGCCGAATTGGTACGACGCTTACTCGGTACCGAGCTGCCGAAAGGTCAAACGCGCACCGATTGGTCACGTCGACCGCTCTCACCCGAGCAGGTTGAATACGCCAGAGATGACGTGCGCTACCTACTGCCGCTGCGAGAAGCACTCTTGGCGGATATCGATCGCTTGGGTCGCAGTGCATGGCTCGAGGAAGATCAACTCGCACTGCAGGATCCCTCGGTACTGCAAATCGATCCCGAGCGAGCTTGGCAACGATTCAAAGGTGTATCCGCTTGGGACGAAGGTCGCAAGGCCTTGCTACGCAGCCTCGCGGCATGGCGAGAGCGCCGCGCAATGGCGCGCAATCGACCCCGTGGCTGGATCCTCGACGATGCCGTGTTGCGCGACATCGTGCAGATCGTGCCGCGCTCGATGGAGGAGCTCGCGCGCATTCCCGCAATGCCCGAGGGCGTTGTCAAACACTCGGGCGACGAGCTGATGACGATGATTCAGACTGCGGGCATCGACCATCCTCCACCGCCGCTACCGAAGCGAGAGCGACCCGATCCCGCTTTCGTCGCTGCGGTGAAGCGACTCTCTGGCGTGACTCAAACGATCGCCAAAGAACTCGACATTGCGAGCGAAGTGTTGGCCACGCGCAAAGACTTAGAAGACATCGCAGCCGGGCGCGACGCCGCGAGTGTGCTCGGTGGCTGGCGAGCCGACATATTGGCGGATCGGCTTCGCGCTGCGATCTAGCTTAAGTCGCCGACTTACTTACCGAGCGCGGCCTCGACGCGGGCCGTGACGGTCGCTAGCGGCGCATCGGCATCGATTCGACGCAGCTGCCCCTTGGCCTCGTAGAAACCGACGAGCGGCGCTGTTTGAGCCTCGTAAACCTCGAGTCGCTTGGCGACCGTGTCTTCCTTATCGTCCGGACGTTGTACGAGCTTGGGCGTCTCGCAACGACCACCGCACGGGGGCGGCGACGGCGGCGGCGCAGTGTGCACGTTGAACACGAGACCGCAGGTCTCGCAGGTTCGGCGACCCGAAATACGCTTTACCAGCAGGCCCGAGTCGACCTCGAACAGCAGCACGGCATCGAGCGGCTGACCGATCTCCGCCAGCATCGTCTGCAAACCCTCTGCCTGCGGAATCGTGCGCGGAAAGCCGTCGAGGATGTAGCCCCGTGCGGCATCGGGCTGGGCAAGGCGCTCACGCACCATCCCCAAGATCGTGGCGTCGTCCACCAACTGGCCGGCGTCCATCACCGCCTTGGCGCGACGCCCAAGATCCGTCCCCTCGCGAACGTGGGCACGCAGCAAATCTCCGGTAGAAATCTGCGGGATGCTGTGACGTTCGACCAGACGCTGTGCCTGGGTACCTTTGCCGGAGCCCGGCGCGCCAAGAAAAACGATACGCATGATGGCCCGCACACTACCCGGCCGGTTCCGACAGGTCAAACCGTCCGGTATGCTCGCGCCCCATGAAAAAGCCCGTCGCAAAGCCCTCCCGCCGTCAGTCCGCTGCCCCAGCTCGTAGCCGCCGCAGTCCAGCCACTCCGCCGCGCAACGCGTTCTATGCGCAATCGGGCGGCGTGACGGCCGTGATCAATGCCTCGGCAGCCGGAGTCATCGAAACGGCTCGCCGATACCCTAAGCAGATCGGTAAGGTCTACGCGGGTCGACACGGTATCGTCGGGGCACTGCACGAAGATCTCATCGACTGTTCGAAGGAATCAGCGGCCACCATCCGAGGGCTGCGTCATACGCCTTCGGGCGCCTTCGGCTCGGCCCGCTTCAAACTCAAGGGGCTCGATCAGAATCGCGCTGAGTACGAACGGCTCATCGAGGTCTTTAAGGCCCACAACATCGGGTACTTCTTCTACAACGGCGGCAACGACTCGATGGACACCGCCCACAAGGTCGCCGAGATGGGCAAGGCCTTGGGTTATCCGATCACTTGCATCGGCGTGCCTAAGACGGTCGACAATGACTTGCCGTACACAGATTGCTGCCCGGGATTCGGCTCGGTGGCCAAGTACGTCGCCATCTCCACGCTCGAAGCGTCTTTCGACGTGGCCTCGATGGCCAAGACTTCGACCAAAGTATTCGTCATGGAAGTGATGGGTCGGCACGCCGGCTGGATCGCCGCAGCAGGTGGTCTCGCAGGCAAGGGGCGTGACGAACCACCCCATATTATTTTGTTCCCTGAAATCCCCTTCAAACGCGATGCTTTCCTCAAGCGCGTCAAAGAATGCGTCGATCGTTGCGGTTACTGCGTGATCGTCGTGTCGGAAGGTACGGCCTATGCTGATGGCACCTTCCTAGCCGATGCGGGCACGAAGGACGCGTTCGGCCACACGCAGTTAGGTGGTGTGGGCCCGGTCATCGCCAACATGGTGCGCGAAGCGCACGGGTACAAATATCACTGGGCGGTCGCGGACTATCTGCAGCGCGCCGCACGACACATCGCCTCGAAGGTCGACGTCGATCAGGCCTACGCCATGGGACAAGCCGCCGTGGAACTTGCGGTGCAAGGCCATAACGCCGTCATGCCGATCGTCGTACGCAAATCGTCCAAGCCCTATCGTTGGACGGTCGGTAGCGTGCCGCTCGCGAAGGTTGCCAACGTCGAGAAAAAACTGCCACGCGACTTCATCACCGCCGACGGCTTCGGCATCACCGAGAAATGCCGTCGTTACCTGCTACCGCTGATCGGTGGTGGCGACCCGCCGCCGTACAAAGACGGGCTCCCGGTCTACGTGAAGATCAAGGGCGTCTCGGTGAAGAAAAAACTCCCGCCGTTCAAGCGCTAAAAACGGCCCCGCCATGCGGGGCACTCCCGAAGCCGACACGAGGCGCTGTGCTATATTGCAGCGCCTTTTTTTCGCTGATCTGCTTTAGGGGGAATAACTAGAATGGATGCCCATCTGATCAATTGGCTCTGGATAGCCATTGGTGCGGGTTTACTCGCAGTTCTTTACGGTGCCGTCTCCGCTGCATCGATCAATCGTCTCGACGCCGGCAACGCCCGCATGCAGGAAATCGCGGCGGCGATCCAAGCGGGTGCTCAGGCTTACCTCAACCGTCAGTACTCCACGATTGCCGTCGTCGGCGTCGTGCTGTGTATCGTCCTCGGCCTCGCGCTCGATTGGGCAACTGCGGGTGGTTTTGCCGTCGGTGCAATCCTCTCCGGTATCGCGGGCTACATCGGCATGAACGTGTCGGTGCGCGCCAACGTGCGCACGGCGCAAGCGGCCAACAACGGCTTGAACGCCGCACTGCAGGTCGCCTTCAAGGGCGGCGCCATCACCGGCATGTTGGTGGTGGGCCTCGGCCTGCTCGGCGTCGCGGGCTACTACTTCGTGATGCGCGGTGTGGTCGGTGACGATCACGCGCTGCACTCGTTGGTCGGCCTGGCCTTCGGTGGCTCGCTGATCTCGATCTTCGCGCGACTCGGTGGCGGCATCTTCACCAAGGGTGCGGACGTCGGTGCCGATCTCGTCGGCAAGGTCGAGGCGGGGATTCCGGAAGATGACCCGCGTAATCCGGCTGTGATCGCGGACAACGTCGGTGACAACGTCGGCGACTGCGCCGGCATGGCGGCCGACCTGTTCGAGACCTACGCGGTGACTTTGGTTGCCACCATGCTCTTGGGTGGTTTGATGCTCGCTGGCACCAACGGCGCCTCGATCATCTATCCGCTCGCCCTCGGCGCGGCTTCCATCGTCGCCTCCATCGTCGGCACCTTCTTCGTCAAGGTCAGCGAGGGCGGCAAGATCATGAACGCGCTGTACAAGGGCGTCATCGTCTCGGGCATCGTCTCGGCAGTGGCCTTCTGGTTCATCACTCAATCGCTGATGCCAGATAACCACCTTACGATGTTCGGCTGCACGCTCATTGGGCTTGCGCTCACAGCTGCCATGATTGTGATCACGGAGTACTACACCGCGACCGAGTTCAGCCCGGTGCAGAAAGTGGCCGAAGCGTCGCAGACGGGTCATGCGACCAACATGATCGCGGGCCTTGGCGTGTCGATGAAATCGACTGCGCTGCCTGTCATTGCGGTTTGCTTGGCGATCTGGGGCGCCTACTCGCTCGAAGGTCTCTACGGTATCGCGATCGCCGCCACGGCGATGTTGTCGCTCACCGGCATGATCGTGGCGCTCGACGCTTATGGTCCGATCACCGACAACGCCGGTGGTATCGCTGAGATGTCAGGCCTCGACAAGAAGGTCCGCAACATCACCGATCCGCTCGACGCCGTGGGTAACACCACCAAGGCCGTGACCAAGGGCTATGCCATCGGTTCGGCGGGTCTCGCGGCGCTCGTGCTCTTCGCCGACTACACGCACAACCTCGAAGCGGCGGGCAAGCTCGAAGAGTTCTCGCTCTCCGATCCGGCGGTCATCATCGGTCTCTTCATCGGCGGTCTCGTGCCCTACCTCTTCGGCGCGATGGCGATGGAAGCGGTCGGTCGTGCGGCAGGCTCGGTCGTCACGGAAGTGCGTCGTCAGTTCCGCGAGATCAAAGGCATCATGGAAGGAACGGCGAAGCCCGATTACTCCAAGGCCGTCGACTTGCTCACGAAGTCTGCGATCAAAGAAATGGTCGTTCCGTCGCTGCTGCCGATTCTCGTCCCGGTGATCATCGCTTTCGGCATGAATGCGTTGATGGGTCCGGGCGCCGGTATCCGCGCCCTCGGCGGCTTGCTGATCGGCACGATCGTCACGGGCCTCTTCGTCGCGATCTCCATGTGCACCGGCGGCGGTGCCTGGGACAATGCGAAGAAGTACATCGAAGAAGGTCACTTCGGCGGCAAGGGCTCGGAAGCCCACAAAGCTGCCGTGACGGGTGACACCGTCGGCGATCCGTACAAGGACACCGCGGGCCCGGCGATCAATCCGCTCATCAAGATCATCAACATCGTCGCTCTGCTGCTCGTGCCCTTGCTCTGAGTCAGAGACGACTTTCGCGATCTGCGAACCCCGCCCTCGTGGCGGGGTTTTTTTTAGAAGATCTTGCCCGGCTCGCCGATACGACTGCGATAAGCGCCGGGCGGCTCCTTCGGGTCATCACTACTGCGATCCGGAATTTTTGGTTGATTGGGGTCGGGCACGAGTAAACGCCAGGCCTCCGTGGGCCGCGTCGCCGCCCAAAACAATCCGCCCAACCCCTGTGGTACCGCCTTGCGCTCGGGGATGTCGGGCTCTTTCTTGCGCGAACGGACGATCACCTCGTCGATATCAGCCGGCAACGGTTCGGCCCACTCGGCTCGCGGCAAGAAAGTTCGAATATCCCCGACCCGCAAATCCAACTGGGGTGCGTCTGAGGCCCTCGAGGGGCGCAACGGGGAGGTGTCGGCAACGGCGGCGGGCGCGCAGACCGAAAGCACGACCGCGACGAGCAGCGCAAGGCTTGCATATTGATTCGACCGGGCTACATTGACCGCCTCGTCTTTCATACCGGAGCCGCTCCCTTGCGCCATCTCGTTCCCCGCCTCGCTGGCGTCATCGCCGCGCTGAGCCTGACCCTCCTCACCCCGACCTTGACTGCGGCCACGGCGAAAGCCGCCAAGTTGCCGCCGCCCGAGAAAGTGACCTCGGTCGAAGGCATCACCGAGTATCGCTTGGCGAACGGCATGAAGGTACTGCTCTTCCCCGATCCTTCCAAGTCGACCATCACCGTCAACGTGACCTACCTCGTCGGTTCGCGTCATGAGGGCTACGGCGAGAGCGGTATGGCGCATCTGCTCGAACATCTCGTGTTCAAGGGAACACCGCGTTTCCCGAACATTCCGCAGGAGCTGACGGCACGCGGCGCGCGACCGAATGGCACGACTTGGTACGACCGCACCAACTACTTCGAAACCTTTGCCGCGACGGACGACAATCTGCGTTGGGCTCTCGATCTCGAGAGTGATCGCATGATCAACTCGTTCATCGCGGAGAAAGATCTGCAGAGCGAATTCTCGGTCGTGCGCAACGAGTTCGAGCGCGGGGAGAACGACCCGTCACGAGTGCTCCTCCAGCGCGTGATGTCGACGGCTTATCTGTGGCACAACTACGGTAAGTCGACCATCGGCTCGCGCGAAGACATCGAGCGCGTGCCCATCGAAAACCTGCGCGAGTTCTACAAGAAGTATTACCAACCCGACAACGCGGTGCTGACCATCGCGGGTAAGATCGACGAGGCCAAGACGATCGGCTGGGTCAATGAATTCTTTGGCAAGATCCCGCGCCCGACGCGCGTTCTGCAGCCCACCTATACGGTCGAACCCGTGCAGGACGGCGAACGTCACGTCGTACTGCGCCGCGTTGGTGAAGTTCAGGTGACCTCGGCCGGTTATCACATCCCTGCCGGCGCGCACGCAGACTTTGCGCCGGTGCAGATTCTGGCCGACGTATTGACCAACGAGCCCTCGGGCCGTCTTTACAAGGCGCTCGTCGAAACGGGCAAGGCCACGAGCGTCGGCGGCCTCGCCTTCAGCCTCAAAGATCCAGGCTATGCCTATTTCACGGCTGAAGTGCTGAAGGACAAATCTGTCGATGACGCGACCAAGACCATGCTCGGCGTGCTCGACAACATGGCGGCGACGCCGGTCACCGAAGAAGAGGTTCAACGCGCTAAGAATCGCTTCCTAAAGAGCTTCGAGCAAACCTACAACAACAGCGACCGCGTCGGCCTTGGCCTCTCCGAGTACATCGCCAAGGGCGACTGGCGCTTGTGGTTCCTCTCACGCGATCAGATGGAGAAGGTGACCGCTGCCGATGTGAATCGTGTCGCTGCGCTGTATTTGAAGCGTGCGAACCGAACCACGGGTCTCTTCGTACCGGAAGCCAACCCCGATCGCGCGATCATTCCGCCCTCGCCCGATCCAGCTGAATTGCTCAAAGATTACAAGGGCAAGGCCGCTCTAAAGCAAGCGGAAGTGTTCGATCCGTCACCGGCGAACATCGTCTCGCGCACTCGCAGTGAAACACTGCCGGGCGGCGCCGAGTACAGCTTCCTGACCAAATCGACTCGAGGCGGGTCGGTCAACGCGACGATCACGCTGCGCGTCGGCAACCTCGGCGCACTCGCTGGCAAGGCAACAGTCTCCGAGCTGACGGCTGCCATGCTACGTCGTGGCACGGCCACTCGCTCGCTGCAGCAAATCAATGACGAGCTGGACAAGCTCAAGACATCGATCGGCATCGGTGGCGGCGGACAGAGCGTGACGATCAACATCACATCGACGCGCGAGAATCTCGTGCCGGCGATGGAAATCGTCGCGGACATCCTACGCGCACCCTCGTTCCCGGAAGCGGAGTTCACCAAGCTGCGGGACGAGCTGCTCGCGGGTATCGATCAAGCACGCTCGGATCCGCAATCGATCGCGGCGCGCGAGATCAACCGCGTCACCTCGCCTTATCCTGCCAACGATTTCCGTCACACTTTGGATTTCGATGGCGAGATCGCCGCTCTGAAGGCCGTTACGGTCAAAGATCTGCGCGATTTCCATGCGCAGTTCTATGGCGCATCGAATGCCACGGCGGCCGTCGTGGGTGATTTCGATGAAACCACGGTACGTGCAGCGCTCGGCGCCATGCTCGCTGGCTGGCAAGCCAAAGTGCCGTACCAGCGTGCTGAATCGAAATTCTTTGATATCGCTCCGAGCGCACGCAAGATCAATACGCCGGACAAAGCTAACGCCGTGATGATCGCGGGCTTGAACCTCGCTCTGCGTGATGACGAGCCGGACTACCCTGCGCTCGTGATGGCCAACTACATGCTGGGCGGCGGGTTCCTCAACTCGCGTCTAGCCGTTCGTATCCGACAAAAAGAGGGGATCAGCTACGGGGTCTCCTCGTTCCTGTCGGCGGACTCGCTAGACAAGAATGGTGACTTCGGTACCTTCGCCATCTACAACCCGCAGAACTCGGCTCGCTTGCTCGCCGCGTATCGCGAAGAGCTCGATAAGGTCCTCACCGAGGGCTTCTCGGAAGCCGAGCTCAAAGATGCGAAGAACGGCTGGCTGCAAGGACGCAACGTGAGTCGCTCACAAGATCGCGAACTTGTCGGCCGTCTTTCGAGCTACCTGTTCCTCGACCGCACCCTCGAATGGGATGCAGACTTCGAGCGTAAGGTTGCGGCTCTCAATGCGGCGGACGTGAATGCCGCCGTCAAACGCTGGATCAAGCCCGACCAGCTGACCATCATCGAAGCGGGTGATTTCGAAAAAGCGACCAACGCAGGAGGCAAGTGAACATGGACAAGAAAAGTGCTCTGATCATTGCTGCCGTGGGTAGCCTCGTCGCACTCGGCGTGGCCGATGCGATGGGCCCGAAGGAAGGCTCCGAGAAATGCTACGGCATGGTGAAGGCCGGCAAGAACGACTGCGCCGCCAACGGCCACGGCTGTGCGGGCCAGGCAAAGGTCGACTCCGACCCGAATGAGTGGATCGTGGTTCCGCAGGGCGTCTGCGACAAAATCGTCGGCGGTCGAACCACGCCGGGCGGTTGAACCCGCGCGCTTGGCTAGCCGGCTCGGCACCCCGCCGAGCCGGCATCGGCCTGCGTGCTGCGCATCACAGCGATTGGATCACGCAGCGCCCTAAAGTCGGCTGGTTCGAGATCCACGCCGAAAATTATTTCGCCCAAGGCGGGCTCCTTCCCGACATCCTCGATACGCTGCGGCGCGATTTGCCGCTATCGATACACGGCGTGGGACTCGGTCTCGCGGGCGGTGATCCGCTCGACGAGTCGCAGCTGAGCCAACTCGCGCGTCTCAACGATCGCTTTCAACCGGCGGTCATGTCCGAGCATCTTTGCTGGGGCGCAGCGAACGGCGTTCATTACAACGACCTGCTGCCCTTTCCCTTCACGCCGGAAACGCTCGCGCACGTGGCGGCACGGATTCACCACGTGCAAGAACGTTTGCACCGTCCGATCCTGCTGGAGCATTTGGCAAGTTACGTCCAGTTCGACGAATCGAGTATTGCTGAAGCGCAATTTTTGACTGAGCTTACGAATCGTACCGATTGCGGTTTGCTACTCGATCTCAATAACCTCGTGGTCAATGCGGAAAATCACGGGATCGATCCGGAGTCATTCGTTACAGGCTTGCCGCCGGCGGCCATCGGCGAGATTCATCTTGCTGGGCACGCACATCACCGTTATGGCGATCGGCTGATGTGTCTCGACACCCACGATCGATGCGTGCCCGATCGCGTTTGGGATTTGTATCGTTTCACCATTGGCAAGGTCGGTGCTAAACCAACCTTGATCGAGTGGGATACCAAGCTGCCGACGCTACCCACATTGGCCGCCGAGGCACATAAGGCGGACGATTGCATGGCGGAGCTCGCATGACTCTGGCGCGATGGCAGCAACGTTTCGCCGCCGAGCTCGACGCCCGCGAGCCGCCGGTCACACCGGGTATGCAGGTTTACCACCACAACGTGCGGGCGCAGTTTCGCAAAGCCTTAGCAGTCTCGTTCCCCATCGTGGCGGAGCTAGTGGGCGAATCTCGCTTTAGTGACTTAGCGGAACAATTTCGCCAAAGAAATCCCTCGCGCAGCGGCGATCTACATCCGAGCGGCGCGAACTTCCCGATATTCCTAGCCACTACGCCTGAAGCGCTCGACACAAACCATCTCGATTTAGCCGAACTCGCCACCCTCGAGTGGGCTTGGCAATGCGCCCTGATTGCGCCCGACCAACCCGCGATCGACGCCGCATCGCTCACCCTGTTTCGCCCCGAGGAATGGCCTTCGCTGCGACTGCAGTTTCAGCCCTCGTTCACCGTGCTGCGCTCACGCAGTCCCGTGATCAGCTACTGGCAGGCCCAGCGCACTCCCGAAAAGCGCCCGCAGAAAACGAATGGCCCGGAGCAGGCTTGGCTCGTCGGGACACCGCGAGGTCCGGTGCTGCAAAGCTGCAACGCCACGACGGCAGACTGGCTCGATGCGATCGCCGCAGGCGCGAGCCTCACCACCGCGCTAACCACGCTCGATGAGCGGGCGCAGAGTGACCGAACCCCGACTGCAGAGGTGGATGTGGCAGCGGTGTTACACGGTCTCTTTGCAAACTGCGCAGTGGTGCATGTCGACTTAGGCGCGACCGACCACGCATAGGTGATGATCCGGCTTGGCAGTGCGAGGGAAAAGACGTATTTTCTGCGGCCCTTTTTGCGAGAGTTGAGTCATGTCCTTCGATGTCGCTCGTGAACAGATGATCCAGCAGCAATTGCGGACCTGGGAAGTGCTGGACCAGGGCGTGCTCGAGGTGTTCGAGCGTATTCCGCGCGAGCGGTTCGTCCCCGCAGGGTATGAGTCGTTGGCTTATGCCGACATCGAACTGCCGTTGGGTCAGGGCGATCACATGCTCGCCCCGAAAATGGCCGGACGTATTTTGCAGGCCTTAGCCATCAAACCTGCCGATCAGGTTCTCGAGATTGGCACTGGCTCGGGCTATCTGACCGCAGGGCTCGCAGCCGGCGCCAGCCATGTTCGCTCGCTCGAAATTCGCGCGGATCTGGCGACGAGAGCAACCCAAACCCTCGCGGCAGTCGGCGTGCGTAACGCGACGGTCGAGCATCGTGATGCCTATGCGAACGAAGCACTCGGCAGCGCGGCCTACGATGTCATCGTACTCACCGGGTCGTTGCCGATCGCCGACGAGCGCTACGAACGACAACTCGCAATCGGTGGTCGCCTCTTCGTCGTGATCGGTCAGGGCGCCGTCATGGAAGCCACGCTGATCGAGCGCAACTCGACCGAGCAGTACCGCCGAACGGTGTTGTTCGAAACCAGCCTGAAAGCACTCATCGGCGCCGCTCACCCGGCTCGCTTCACGTTCTGATTTCGGAGCTCTTTCCCCTCATGGTCCAAGAATTGTCGGTTGAAGATCTGAAGGCGCAGCTCGATGCCGGCGGGCAACCGCTCGTCATCGATGTGCGCGAGGCTTGGGAACTCGACATTTCCAAGGTGGCTTTCGCCAAGCATGTGCCGATGGCGCAAGTGCCCGATCGCGTGGGCGAATTCGATGCCGCCACACCGATCATCGTGATGTGTCGCTCGGGTGGGCGCAGCATGCAGGTGGCCCGATTCCTCGAGAGTCGCGGATTTCGGTCGGTCAGCAATTTGACCGGCGGAATCCTGGCTTGGGGGGAACGGATCGACCCCTCGTTGCGTCCATACTGAGCGGTCGGTGTCTGGTCAGACACAGTGCCGACTGTTATAGTGATATATAACACCCTCTGAGGATTCCTATGAAGCGCGTACTCGGGCTGTCGCTCGGACTCATCATGGCCGTCTCTACGGCTGCCGCTGAAGACCTGAAGGCCGTCTACGAGCGCGCCTTGACCAACGACCCGCAGATCCGCGAAGCGGAAGCGCTGCGTCGTGCGACGCGCGAAGCGAAGCCCCAAGCCTGGGCGGCCATCCTGCCCCAAATCTCGGGCAGCGCGAGCCGAACCAAAGCGGACTCCGAGGTCGAGGGTCAGTTCCCGCAAGAAATCGTCCAAAACGGTCAAACGGTCGTTTTCAACTTCCTCTCGTCGAGCAAATCGAAGCCGGAGACGGATCGTTGGAGCCTTGATCTGCGTCAAAGCTTGATCTCGTGGGACAACTGGGTCGCGATCAAGCGCGCGGATCGTCAGGTCGCGCAGTCGGAGGCCGACTACCAAGCCGCCGAACAGCAGCTAATCCTGCGAGTCTCGGAGGCTTACTTCAACGTGCTCGCCGCGCAGGACACCGTCGATGCGCAGGCTTCATCGCTGGAAGCCATTTCGCGTCAGCTCGAGCAGGCGGAGAAGCGCTTCGAAGTGGGCCTCATCGCCATCACCGACGTTCAAGAAGCGCGCGCAGCACGCGACAGCGCGGCCGCGGCCGTCATCGCCGCCAAGCGTCAGTTAGCCTCGACGGAAGAATTGCTGCGCGAAATCACGGCCGAAAAATATCGTGAGCTCGCCAAGCCCGGCGACTCGATGCCGCTGAAGTCACCCGAACCGCAAGATGAGGCGCAGTGGGTCGAACGCTCCATGGAGCAAAACCTCGCGCTCGTCTCGAGTCGAATTGCTGCCGACATCGCGCGCGACAACGTGCGCATTGCCTTTGGCGGACACCTGCCGAAACTCGATCTCGTCGCCAGCAAGAGCAATACGGATCAAACGAGCCCGATCAATTTCTCCAGTGGCAACGTGGGCACGCGTACGAACAACAGCGACGACACGAGCTACGCGTTGCAAGTCACCATGCCGCTCTTCAGCGGTGGCGCTGCGCAATCACGAGTCCGCCAAACCGAGTACCAGTGGCAGGCCGCACGTGAACGTCTGAGTCGTGTTTCACGACAGACGGAACGTCAGGC
>JBDKJA010000009.1:0-30061 GCA_039796795.1 Pseudomonadota bacterium | reverse complement strand
TGTATGCACTCATCTGGAAGCGAGCGGTTGCTTGCCAAATGACGCATGCGGTTTTTGATACGGTCGCCATCGACTTGTTGGCCGGCAAAGAAGGCGTGGATCGAAATCTGTTTCGTGCTAACGGTTCGACCTTGGTTAAACCGGGCTTCATCGCCGTTTATCTCGAAGGTCAGGACGACGCTGCCGACGATGACGACGATCGCATCCTGCCTGCGATGAACGAGGGTGACATCGTCGATCTCGTGAGCTTGCGCGGCACACAACATTTCACGGAACCGCCGCCGCGCTATTCGGAAGCCTCCCTCGTCAAGGCGCTCGAAGAACATGGCATTGGCCGACCCTCGACCTATGCCTCGATCATCTCGACTTTGAAAGATCGCGAATACGTCGATATGGATGGTCGGCGATTCATCGCCACCGACATCGGCAAGATCGTCAATAATTTTCTCAGCACGCATTTCAGCAAATACGTCGACTACGGCTTCACGGCCGCGATGGAAGACGAGCTCGACGCCGTCTCGCGTGGTGAGGAGCCTTGGACGGAACCGCTGCAGAAGTTTTGGCAACCGTTCGTCGATCTGATCGATCACACGGAAAAGAACGTCTCCCGCGACGAAGCTGCACAAGCACGCGAGCTCGGCGTTGATCCGGTGAGCGGCAAGCCGGTCTCGGTTCGTATGGGACGCTTTGGGCCGTTCGTGCAGATCGGCACGCGCGACGATGAAGAAAAGCCCCGCTTCGCGGGACTCCGTCCGGGTCAAAAAATGGACACCATCACCCTTGCCGAGGGCCTGCAACTGTTCCAGTTGCCTCGCAAGCTGGGTGCCAATGCCGAAGGCGAAATGCTCGAGGCGAACATCGGACGTTTTGGACCGTACATCAAATTCGGCAGTAAGTACGCTTCATTGAAAGAAGATGATCCCTACACCATCACGCTCGAACGCGCGATCGAGGTGGTCGAAGCGAAGAAGCTCGCGGATGCTAATCGCATCATCCAAGATTTCGGTATCGACGACATCCAAGTTTTGAATGGGCGCTACGGGCCGTACATCACGGACAAGCTGCGTAATGCGCGCATCCCGAAGGATCGAGATCCGAAGACGCTGACGTTGGATGAGTGTCGTGAACTGTTGGCCGCTGCTCCGCAGCGACCCGGTCGCGGACGATTTGCCAAGAAAGCCGCGCCCGCCAAGGGCAAGGCAAAATCCAAGGCGAAGACGACATCTACGGCAGACGCTGCGTCCGAAACGCCAAAGCCGGTCAAGGCTAAGGCGAAGGCAAAAGCCAAAGCGAAGACGCCCAAGAAGACCAGCGCCAAGGCAAAAGCCAAAAAATCTTCGTCGACCGAGGCGTGAAGTACCGGCACGTATTTCATGCGGGCAATTTTGCGGACGTGCACAAGCACGTCACGCTGCTCGCGCTGATTCGAGCGCTCTCACGAAAAGACAAAGGCTTTCTATTCCTCGACACGCACGCAGGGCGCGGGCTCTACGACTTGCATGGCGAGGGAGCACGAAAAACCGCCGAAGCCGACGGCGGCATCGGCTTGTTAATCAATCATGCATCGCCTGCTTGGCCAGTCGAAATTCAAGATTATCTCGACACCATCAAATCAATCCGTCGCGAACAGTCCTCACGACACGCCTACCCAGGCTCCCCGCTACTGGCGCTCGCAGCTCTTCGGCCACAAGACCGCGCCGTCTTCATCGAGACTCAGATCGAGGAACATACAGCCCTGCATAAACTGTTGCCGCGTCATCCCGGTCGGATCGTCGCCGAGTGCGCCGATGGTTATCAAAGAATTCGTCATTGGCTTCCGAATTCCGAAAGACGGTCTTTGATACTGATCGATCCGCCTTACGAAGAGACGCTCAGCGACTTTCGGGCCGTGGACCATGCCGCTTGCGAGGCTCTGCGCCGTCTACCGAATGCGGTCATCGCCATTTGGTATCCGATCAAGCACGATCGAGACACGAGTGGCTGGCGCCAACGCCTGCTGTCACATCTACCGAAACCGCCTGATGAGGCGCGGACACCCGCGATCAGCAGCGAACTGTGGATCCATCCGCCGGATTCTCGTGTCGGACTCAATGGCTCTGGCATGCTGATTCTCAATCCGCCGTGGCAGTTCGACGAACGCATGGCGATCTGGCTACCGATTTTGCGTGAGGTGCTCGATACTGAGCGCACCGGTGGTGCCGCGGTGAGACAAGAAACATGAGCGCAGACCGTTACGCCGTGATCGGACATCCGATTTCGCACAGTCGCTCGCCTTTCATTCACGGCGAGTTTGCCAAAGCCACTCGTCAAGATATGAGCTACGAGCGATTCGATATCGCGCCGGAAGAGCTCAGTACTCGCGTACCGACACTCCTTCGCGAAGGATTTCGTGGTCTCAACATCACCGTGCCGCACAAAGAATCGGTGGTTGCACTGACGGACGAGCTGACCGAGCGGGCGCAACTTGCCGGCGCAGTGAACACGCTGATCGCGCTGCCGGACGGCAGAGTACGTGGCGATAACACTGACGGCGCCGGTTTGATGGCGGATCTACATCACCTTGGCATCGTGGTAACCACACGATCGGTGCTCATACTGGGAGCCGGTGGTGCGACACGGGGAATCCTTGGGCCTTTGTTGGCACAAAACCCCTCCAAAGTCGTGATTGCCAATCGAACGCTCGCCAAAGCTGAAGCGTTGGTCAAACTATTTGGTAAAGCAGCGCTCCGAACAGACGGTTCAAGCATTCCGCTCGCGGCACACAGCACGGACGATTTGCACGAACCCTTCGATGTGGTCATTCACGCCACGTCACTCGGCCTGCAGAACGCAACGCCTCTCGTCGACCCGAAGATCATCGGCCCAAGCACCGATGTCTATGATCTAGGTTATGGCCATCACGGAACTGTCTTCACTCGCTGGGCCATAGAGCAGGCTGCCGCCAGTTCGCACGATGGAATGGGGATGTTGGTCGAACAAGCAGCGGAAGCTTTCTGGCTGTGGCGCGGCGTCCGACCGGAGACGACCGATGTCCGTCGTCTTCTAGCGGAACACGGTGATCAATCGGGCGAACGGAACAAGCCGTAGCGGCGCGCGTACCAGACAAAGAGTGGCAACTCCATCAACAGGAAACTCGCCACGGTGAAACCGAACCAGCCCACCTCGAGTATGAGAAAATCGAAGCGAGTGCCGGTTCCGTAGAAAAAATATCCGGAGATCGCGACCGCCGCGAGATTGGCCGCCAGATCGTTCATCGCCAATCGGTTCATATCGCTACCCGCGAAGCGCGGATAGACCACGAGATAGGCCACCGCCAGCAACACGGCATTGATCGTCAGCACGAAAACTTCAGGGCTCGACACGGGAAACCTCGAACTGTAGACCCATTGTAACGCGGCGGTTGTAAAGTAAGCCGCTTGAGGATGCGCCTAGGAGCACAGATATGATCGATCGCAGACGTCTCATCCAAGCCGGCGTTTTCGGCCTTGGTGCCATGGCGATCCCGGGTGTAGCAGGGATGTTCCTGCGCCGCGGATTCACGCATGGCGTCGCTAGCGGCGAGCCGTCGGCCAATTCGGTCTTGCTGTGGACGCGCTTCGTCGGCGATGCCGATGTCAAACTTCGCGCTGAGGTGGCGAGCGATGCCCTGTTCCAGAAGCTCGTCACGGGAGCCGAAGGCATCGCATATCCCGATCGCGATTACACGGCCAAAGTCGTCGTCAAAGGATTAGCGCCGGGTCGCTGGTACTACTACCGCTTTGTTGCACCGGATGGCTCACGCAGTGTCACCGGGCGCACGCGCACCTTGCCGACAGGCGCGGTGAGCAAATTTGGTATCGGCTTGTTCTCTTGCGCGAATCTGCCCTTTGGTTGGTTCAATGCCTACGCCCATGCCTGCGAACGCGACGATCTCGATCTGATCGTTCACGTCGGCGACTATCTCTATGAATATGCGATCGGCACATACCCTTCGGTGAGCGAGACGCTCACCGGGCGCGTGATCGAGCCTGCACACGAGATGGTGACGCTCGCCGATTATCGCCTTCGCTACGCCTCGTATCGTCTCGACCCGGATCTGCAGAAGTTGCATCAGAGCTATCCGATGATTCCGCAGTGGGACGACCACGAGCTCACCAATGACGCGTGGGTCGGTGGCGCCGAAAATCACCAGGCTGACAAAGAAGGCGATTGGGAAACGCGCAAGGCCATCGCCGAGCGCGTCTATCGCGAGTGGATGCCCGTCTCCGATGACCGTTGGGGCACGTATCAAATTGGCGATCTCGCCACACTCTACAAACTCGAAACGCGGATCAGCGGCCGTAGTGCACCGCCAAACATCGAAGCAGCAGTTCAAGGTAAGCCGGACGTTGCCAAGGCGCTGCTCGACTTTAGAGATGCGATTCTGCGAGATCCGAAACGCACTCTACTCGGCTTGCAACAAGAGCAATGGCTCAAAGATAATTTGGCAAAATCGACGAAGTCTCGTACGCGTTGGCAGATCATTGCCCAGCAGATCGTGATGGGCGAAATCGTCGCGCCGCAAGAAGTCGGTCAGTGGCTACCAGAGGATGCGCCGGAATTCCTGAAGCGCCGGATGGCCGCGGGATTAATGGCTGCGAAGCTGGGCCTGCCCTACAACTTCGACAGCTGGGGCGGATTCCCGGCCGCTCGGTCACGACTGTTACAGGATGCCTTGGATGCCGGCGCCAATCCCATCGTATTGGGCGGCGACAGTCATAACGCTTGGGCGCAAAACTTGTCCGTTGGCGGCACGGCCGCTGGCGTCGAGTTCGCCACGCACTCGGTCACGTCTCCCGGATTCGAGAGTTATCTGCGACGCGGCGCACCGACGGATGTCGCCGCGGCATTGCGCGCGACGAACCCAGGACTCGTTTTCAGCAACACGCACCAACGTGGCTATACGAGCATCCTGTTAGGACGCGACGAGGCCGTCGGTCAGTTCCATTTCATGAAGACGATCCGCGAGCGCACTACAGCGCTCGCGGAGACGCGTAGCCTGCGCGTCCGTCACGGTGAACGACGTCTGATCGAAAGCTAAGCCAAGAAAAGCTAAGCCTAGACAAGTCGTTTCTTTGGGTATGATGGTTGGCATGGAAGCCAACCTCGTCACCTTCTTGTTTATTGCTTTTGTCGTCGTCTCGACCGGCTTGCAGCTTTGGTTGACCAGCAGACAGATTCGTTATGTCGAAGCAAATCGCGCTGCCGTGCCGGCGGCGTTCAGCGATGCGATTTCGCTGGAGTCGCACCAAAAGGCGGCGAGCTACACCATCGCCCGACAGCGTTTCGGGCTGGTGCGCCTCGCGTTGTCATTAATCATGCTCATGGCTTGGACGCTGCTTGGCGGCCTAGAGGCCCTCAATATCGCGCTGCAACCCCTAGGTATCACGCTTGGCGGACTTGGCTATCAAGTTGCACTGATTTTCGTTTTTTCTTTGATCGGCGGAGTTATTGAGCTGCCGCTCGATTGGTATAGCCATTTTCGCATTGAACAGAAGTTCGGCTTCAATCGCATGTCACTCGGATTGTGGATATCCGATTTAGTCAAAAACTTTTTCGTGAGCACGCTGATCGGCTTGCCATTGATCGCGATGGTCGTTTGGCTGATGGCGGCGGCAGGCGCCACATGGTGGCTCTGGGCTTGGGGCGGCTGGGTCGCGTTCAACTTGCTGCTGATGGTGATCTATCCAATCTGGATCGCTCCGCTCTTCAACGAATTCCAACCGTTACAGGATGAAACCCTGAAAGAGCGGGTGGAGACGCTGATGCAACGCTGCGGTTTCGCGGCCGAGGGCCTGTTCGTTATGGATGGCAGCAAGCGCTCTGCCGAATCGAACGCTTACTTTACGGGGCTCGGTAAAGCGAAACGGGTTGTGTTTTACGACACGCTGCTCTCGCGCCTCTCCCACGACGAACTCGAAGCCGTACTCGCGCACGAGCTCGGGCATTTTCATCACCGCCATCTGCGCAAGAGCTTGATCTCCATCTTCGCCATGACTCTGGCGGGCTTTGCCGCACTCGGGTGGCTCTCGACCCAACCGGCGTTCTTCACAGGCCTCGGTGTCACGCCGAATACAGGCCTGCCGAACGACGCACTGGCCATCCTGCTGTTTTTACTCGTTATTCCGACCGGCTCCCCCTTGCTTGAGCCGTTGTGGACGGCCGCCTCGCGTCGGCACGAGTTCGAAGCCGATGCCTACGCGAAACAGCAGGCGAGCGCCCCCGCCCTAATTCAGGCTCTGGTCAAGCTGACCGAGGACAACGCGGTGACCCTGACGCCCGATCCGATCTACGTGCGGTTCAATTACTCGCACCCGCCGATGCTGGAGCGCATCGCGGCCCTACAGACCTAGGACCTCTTGACAGGGCGTGCATTTTTATTCATGATTTATGAAATTTTATGCACGCCGACGCCCACCACCCGCACCGCCGCGAGGCCATTCTGCGCATCCTGCGCGGTGCGCCCGTGCGCAAGCAGGACGAGTTGGTGCGGCTGTTACGAGAGGCAGGTCACGATGTCACCCAATCCTCGGTCAGCCGTGACCTGCGGGAGCTTGGCGTCCTGAAAGCCGGCGGGCGGTACCTCGCTCCGTCCGAAGAATCCTCCCGAACGCTCGACGACTTCGACACCCTGCGACAGTTCGTGCGGGGCGTGGCCACGGCAGGCTCGGCTCTGACGGTGCTGCGAACCACCATTGGCGCCGCCCAGAGCGTCGCCATCGCGATCGACAAGGCGGCCTGGCCTGAGGTCGTCGGCACCATCTCGGGTGATGACACTATTTTCATCGCGACCGATTCGGGCGAAGCCCAAGCCACGCTCGTGGCTCGCCTGCGCAACCTGTTTCGTCTCTAAGGATCCACCATGTCCCAACCGATCGTTCTCGCCTACTCGGGCGGCCTCGACACCTCTTTCCTCGTTCCTTGGCTGAAAGAGGAATACCAGCGCCCCATCATCACCGTGACGGTCGACACGGGTGGCATCGATGCAGCCGCTGCCAAAACGCTGCACGAGCGCGCTTTGGCCCTTGGCGCATCCGAACATCATCAGATCGACGCGCGTGCCGATTATTTTGAGCAGGTATTGCGCTTTTTGATCATGGGTAACGTGCGTCGTGGACAGCTTTATCCACTGTCGGTCGGTGCCGAGCGCGTGATGCAGGCGCAGATCATCGCGCGGATGGCGCGCGAACTCGGCACGGGCAGCATCGCACACGGTTGCACCGCCGCCGGTAACGATCAGGTGCGTTTCGAAGTGGCTCTGCGCACGCTTGCGCCGGAACTCGAAGTTATTGCGCCCGTGCGCGATAAACACTTCAAGCGCCAAGAGGAGCTCGACTTCCTCACCGCACGCAATCTTCCCGTCCCGCCGCACGGTGCGGCTTACTCGATCAATCGAGGTCTGTGGGGCGTCAGCATCGGCGGCAAAGAAACCCTCACCTCACAGGGCAGCATTCCGGATGATGCATGGGTGCTCTCGAAAGACGCCTTCACGAATCCCAAAGCGCCTGCGCGTCACTCGATTCATTTCGAAAAAGGCGTTCCCTGCGGTATCGATGGTCAAAGAATGACAGCCGTCGAAGTCATCGAACGACTCGAACAATTGGCGGGCCCCTATGGCATCGGCCGCGGCATCCACTTGGGCGATACCATCATCGGCACCAAGGGTCGTGTGGCCTTCGAGGCACCTGCCGCCGACGTTTTGCTCAACGCACATCGCGAGCTCGAGAAACTCGTACTGACCGGACGCCAGCAACGAATCAAAGAAATGCTGGCGGGCCCCTATGGTGATTGGGTGCATGAGGGTCAATTGCTCGATCCCGTCTGTCGCGATATCGAGGCGCTGTTCTTACAGTCGCAAGAGCGCGTCACGGGTGTGGTCAACGTCTTGTTCCGACCCGGTTCTCTCTTCATCGAAGGCGTGGATTCGCCCTACTCACTGATGGCGGCATCCAAGGGTGTGTATGGCGAGGCGACGGGCGAATGGACGGCAGCCGATGCTCTCGGCTTCTCGCGCATCGTTGGCCTCACGGGTGTGTTTCATCGTCGAGCCGGCGAACGCGCGGCCTCTCAGGAGTCAAAGTAAATGCGAACGATCGTCGTCGACAAAGTAGCCTCGGTCACCCAAGCCTGTGGTCTCGGCCACGAATTGCGCATTGCCACTGAAGATCTGCCTTCCGAAGAAGGCATCGTGGTCGTAGTAGAAATTCTCACGAGCAAAGCCAACTACAACACGCTCGAGTTGACGAGCGGTCGTATGGCCAAAGTCAACAAAGGCGATATCGTCGTCGGTGCTCTTGGGCACCGCAAAGCTTTGTTCGGCTTCTCAGGGCACGTGCCCAAAACACTCAAAGCGGGCGATGTCATTCAGATGCTCAACATCGGTGGCGTGCTCGGCATCTGCGACTCGGCAAATCCGGACAAGGGCAAGCCCTTTGATTGCAAAGTTCTCGGCGTCGTACTCACCTTCCCCTATCTGGGTGAACGCATTGGTGTGCCGGCGCGTGCGGGCTATCGCAAGCTCGATTTGAACGCGCCGCTCGAGACCCACGGTGTTCCTGTCGTCGCACTCGCAGGCACCTGCATGGAAGCGGGCAAGACGGCTGCGGCATGCCAAATGGTCAGCCGCATGCGGCATCGCGGACTCACGGTCGATGTCTTCAAGGCGACGGGCGTCTCCCTGCGTCGCGATATTCTCGCCATGGAAGATGCCGGTGCTCGCAACTCGATGATCTTCACTGATCTTGGCATCATCACGACCACGCGTGCCGTGGGACCGGCGCTCACGCGCACGATGATCACCGATATTTCGGCCAAAAAACCGGATGTCATTGTCTTCGAGCTCGGTGATGGCATCCTCGGAACCTATGGTGTCGACTCCATCCTCGAGTGCGACGACATCCGCAAAGCACTGACGGGCGTCGTGCTATCGGCGAACGATCCGGTCGCCGCTTGGGGCGGCGTGAAACTCTTGCGCGAGCGCTTTGGCATCGAGCCTTGCGCCGTAACGGGTCCCGCCACCGACAATGCGGTCGGCGTCGAAATCATCCGCGATCAAATGAAAGTGCCGGCGCACAATGCTTTGAGCGATGGCGCCGCACTCGGTGACTGCGTGATTTCGGCTATCGGTCTTGATGCCAAATTTCCGGTCGCAGCAGCAAACTAATGAAGATCCCCGCGCTCATTCTGGGTGGAACAGGCTACGTAGCAGGTGAGTTGCTGCGCTTGCTAATCGCACATCCAAATATCGAGATCGCCGGGATACTCTCGGACTCTCAACCGGGCGAGTCCGTTGCCAAGGCCTTCCCGCATCTGGCGCCCGCGCTCGGTGATTTGGCATTCTGCTCCGAAGCGCAGATGACGACGCTGATCAGCACACTGCCGACATCAGCGCTGTTCTCAGCCGCGCCTCATGGTGTCAGTGCTGCCCTGATCGATCGCTTGCTGAAAGCAGCCGAGGCCGCCGGCACCACACCGAGGGTCGTCGATATCTCCGCTGATTACCGCTATGGCACTGCCGAGGCCTACGCTGCCGTCTACAAGCACGAGCACGGCGCACCGTCGCGAATCAAAGATTTCGTCTGCGCCGTGCCAGAACACCTGCGCTCGTCGCCCACCAAACATGTGGCGCATCCGGGCTGCTTCGCGACGGCAACGCTGCTAGCCGCCGTCCCGCTACTCGTCGAGCGCTTGGTTTCGCCCACCCTGTTTGTTAGCGGCATCACCGGCAGCACGGGCTCGGGCAGAAAGCCTGTCGATGGCACTCATCATCCGGTACGCCACAGCGACTTGTACTCTTACAACGCGCTCTCGCATCGACACATTCCGGAAATCACGGCCTGCGCGAAGGCTGCGAGCGGCATCGAAGCGGATTTTGCTTTCGTGCCTCACTCCGGTCCGATCGCCAGAGGAATTCACGTCACGGTGCAAGCGACGCTCGCACCGGGCGTTACCATCACGACCGCCGAGTTGCGTGACAAACTGCGTGCGTTCTATGCGCACTCGCCCTTCGTGAAGTTGCAGGATTCGGCACCGCGCATCAAAGATGTCGTGGCGAGTAACTACGCAAATCTATCGGCAACGACTAACGGTCGAACGCTCGCCGTGATGTGCGTCATCGACAATCTCAACAAAGGCGCTGCCGGTGGCGCTGTGCAGTGGATGAATCGCCTGCTTGGACTCCCCGAGCACAGTGGTCTCACTGCTGTTGCACCGGGCTGGACTTGAATTTCTAACGACGGATTCGACAAGGACACCTGCCATGAGCCCCGCCGATCATCTCGCGCCCGTTTTCGCGCAATACCCTATCGAGGTCGTCGATGCCGAGGGCGTCTGGCTACACACGCGTGATGGCCGTCGAATTCTCGACCTGTATGGCGGACATGCCGTTGCCGCTCTCGGTTACAAGCATCCGGGTTGGACGAGTGCGATCGCTCGCCAAGCAACACTGTGTAACTTTCAAAGTAACGCGGTGCCGATGGAGGTGCGAGTTCGCGCCGCCACCAAACTCACCCAATTCGCTGGCGGACATTTCGATAGCGTCTTCTTCGTGAACTCCGGTGCCGAGGCCAACGAAAATGCGCTACGCATGGCCTTCAAGATGACGCGTCGACCCAATGTCGTCGCCGTCGAAGGTGCTTTCCATGGGCGAACGGCCGCTGCCGGTGCGGTCACCTGGGGCGCCGATAAGAAATGGTATGAATTTCCACGTACGCCTTTTGGGGTCTCGTACATCCCGCGCGGCGATATCGCCGCAATCGGCCAACTCGTCACGCGCGATACGGCCGCCGTCATCGTCGAGCCCGTGCAGGGTGTCGGCGGTGCGTTCGACATGGGAGCGGAGTTTCTCGATGCGCTGCGTCAACGCTGCACGCTCATGGGTGCACAGCTGATCTTTGACGAAGTGCAGATCGGCGTCGGCCGTAGCGGCTGGGCATTTGCCGCCAACATGTATCGCGTGATGCCCGACATGATCACGACCGCTAAGGCGCTCGGCAATGGTTTCCCTTGTGGCGCTCTATTGATGTCGCCTGCCGTGACCGAGTCGCTGAAGCTTGAAGGTCTCGGCACCACTTTTGGCGGCGGACCAATGGCTTGTGCCGCCATCGAGGCGGTGATCGATGCCATCGAGACGGAAGATCTGCTCTCGAACGTGCGACAAGTTTCGCGCTATCTGCGAGAGACCTGCACGGTTGGCCCGGTGGTAGGTCATCAAGGTGCCGGCTTTCTGCACGGCCTCAAGTTGGACCGA
Organism: Pseudomonadota bacterium; assembly: GCA_039796795.1. GTDB lineage: Bacteria > Pseudomonadota > Gammaproteobacteria > Steroidobacterales > Steroidobacteraceae > UBA964. The sequence goes on along the minus strand of JBDKJA010000009.1, from coordinate 18,795 downwards.
GCGGCGAAAGACGTTCAGTCAGCGCTGCTTGCGCGGGATATTTTGGCCGGCACCAGTGCTGACCCGCAGGTCTTGCGCTTACTGCCGCCGTATACATTGAAAACCGAGCACGTGGATCTCCTGCGCGCTGCGTTGGAGGATTTATGAACCGTTTCCTCGATCTTGCCGATTTCAGCCGCGAGGAAGTTCTCGACCTGATCGCGCTAGCACAACGTCTCGAGAAGCATCCCGAACCGCAAGCACTCGCGGGAAAAATTCTCGGGCTGGTTTTCTTCAACCCGTCGCTGCGTACGCTGTCGTCATTTCAAGTTGGGATGATGCGCCTTGGTGGTTCGTCGTTCGTGATCACACCGGGCCAAGGCACGTGGCAACTCGAAACCCGCACGGGTGCCGTCATGAACGGCGGCGCAGCGGAACACGTACGCGAGGGTTTACCCGTCCTCGCCTCTTACGCGGACGCCCTCGGAATTCGTGCCTTCGCGGAAGGCAAAGATTTGCAGCACGATCTTGCCGAGACGGCATTCAATACCATGGCATCCGTCGTTCAAAAACCGTTGATCAATCTCGAGTCAGCGATCAACCATCCGTGTCAGGCGCTGGCCGATTGGAAAACGCTCGAAGATCGACAAGTTCCGCAACGAGCTAAGTTCGTGTTGTCTTGGGCGAATCATCCGCGCGTGACTCCGCTCGCCGTGCCGGCAGCGACGGTGCACATGGCGGCGCAACGCGGCATGGAAGTCGTAGTCTTGCGCCCCGAAGGTTATGCGCTGCCGCCGCAGATCATGGACAAAGCGCGCGCTGCAGCAGCCGCCTCGGGCGGGTCGGTCACAGAAACGACTGATCGCGCAGCCGCAATGCAAGGCGCGCACGTGCTCTATGCCAAAGAATGGGGCTCGACCACACATTACGGCGATGCAGCGGCTGACGCTGCGCTGCGCGCCCATCTCGGTGACTGGTGCGTGCGTGAGTCCTGGTTCGACGCAGCCGCCAAAGATTGCAAGTTCATGCACTGCTTGCCGGTGCGTCGCAACGTCGCGGTCGCCGACGAAGTCCTCGATGGCCCTCGCAGCATCGTGCTGCAAGAGGCCTACAACCGTTTGCCCGCCCAAATGGCGGTTTTACATCGACTGCTTTCGACTGGAGTATCTCAACGATGATCATGCATCGCCCCGACCCCTCGGCCGTGATTCGTGCCCTGCGTGGTGCAGCGCCCTATATCCGCTTGTTCAAGGGCAAGACCTTCGTCGTGAAGGCGGGCGGCGGCGTGTTTGGCGATCCAGACGCCACGCGCAACATCGTCGAGCAGATTGCGATCCTTCACTCACTCGGCATACGCGTCGTCTTCGTACATGGCGGCGGCCCGCAGTTGACCGAGGTAACCGAGAAGCTCGGTGTGCCGACGCAAATGATCGAAGGTCGTCGTGTCACGGATGAGCGTTCGATCGATGCGACGGCGATGGTGCTCAGCGGTCTGATCAACACTCGAATCTTGGCCACTTGCCGCGAACTCGATGTGCCGGCCATCGGCATCAGTGGCGTTGACGCCGGCCTCATCCAGGCGCACAAGCGCGCGCCAGTGAAGCTGCAGAGTAGCGACGCCACGGTCGACTACGGTTTTGTCGGTGACATCGACTACATCGATACCGACGTCATCCGCAAACTACTCGATAATGGTTTGATGCCCGTGATCTCGCCACTGTCGAGCGATGACTCGGGCACCCTGCTCAACATCAATGCCGACACGGTCGCAGCCGCCATCGGCGCCGCACTCGGCGCCGAAAAACTCGTCCTCTGCACGGGCGCTCCGGGCATTCTCGAACGTGTCGAGGATCCAACTTCCGTCATTTCCTATACCGATCTCGCCGGCCTCAAGCGCCTCAAAGACGAAAAGCGGATCGTCGATGGGATGCTGCCGAAGGCCAAAGCGATCGAGTCGGCGATCCAAGGTGGCGTGCAACGGGTGCATGTCATTTCCTACAAAGCCGCCGATGCCATCTTGGCGGAAGTCTTCACCAATGAAGGCACGGGCACGCTCGTCGTGGCCGATGTTGGCAAGCTTGCACCTGCTGAACTTGCCGCGGCACACTCGGCTCGCGCATGACACGACTCTGGGACAAGGGCGCACCGCTCGATGAGCGCGTGCTGCAATACACTGCGGGTGAGGACCACGCTCTCGATGAGCGCCTCGTGCCCTACGACGCACGCGCCTCGATCGCCCATGCCCAGATGTTGCACGCACAAGGCCTGCTCTCCGCCGAAGACTGCGAAGCGATCGAAAGCGGTCTCGAAGCGCTGATCGCCTCGCATGCCAGAGGTGACTGGCGCATCGAACTCGCCGATGAAGATGGGCAGACGGCTCTCGAAAAACGACTGACGGCGCTTATCGGTGCCGCTGGCGGTCGAGTCCATCTGGGTCGCTCGCGCAACGATCAAGTCCTCACGGCACTGCGCCTTTATCTACGCGATGCCACGGAACAGTTGGCCGAAGGCGCCGAAGCGGTCGCACTCGCTTTATCAAGGCTCGCCGATCGCGAGGGTGAGCTCGAGTTGCCGGGCTACACCCACATGCAGCAAGCCATGCCAAGCTCGGTCGCGCTATGGGCGGGCGGCTTCGCGGCAGAGCTGCGAGATGATGCCGCTGGCCTGCGTGCCGTGCAGCGCCGTCTTGGAAAAAATCCCCTTGGGTCCGCCGCGGGCTACGGCACGCCCGGCCTGCCACTCGATCGCGATGCGACCACTCGGGCTCTCGACTTCGACTCCGTGCACGAACCGGTCACCGCAGTCCAACTCTCGCGCGGCAAAGCCGAAGCGCAGTTGTTGTTCGAAGTTGCGTTGTTGATGCAGGACTTAGGTCGCTTCGCGGCCGATGTCTGTCTGTACTACACGCAGGAATTCGCATTCCTCGAACTGCCGGATGAGTTCACGACGGGCTCGTCGATCATGCCGCAGAAACGTAATCCCGACGTGTTCGAGTTATTGCGAGGTCGCACCGCAACGGCACATGGCTGCCTCATCGAAGCGCTCGGCATTTTCGCCAAGTTGCCCTCGGGTTATCAGCGCGATCTGCAATTGTTGAAGTTGCCGCTGTTCCGCGGCATCGACCTCGCTATCGCGAGCACGGCGATTTTGCCGCCTGCGATCGAAGCGATGCGCTTCAAGCGAGCGAACATCCAACTCGATCCGTCCATCCATGCCGCCGAGCGCGCCAATCAACTCGTGGTCGACGAAGGCATTCCATTCCGCGAAGCGTATCGTCGCATCGGTGCCGAACTACGAGTCAACAAGGTGAACGAAGAATGAGTGGACTCCCGGTACCATGGCGCGCAGACCTCACCCTTGAGGGACTCAACTCGTATGCCAAGGGCACGATGGTCGAAGGCCTCGGTATCGTCTTCACCGAAATTGGTCCGAATTTTTTGCGCGGGACTATGCCGGTCGATGAGCGCAGCTGTCAGCCGATGGGAGTGCTGCACGGTGGAGCCTCGGTTGCTTTCGCCGAGACCTTGGCGAGCACCGCCTCCAACGCCACTATGGACGACGCGCATCGCGTGTTGGGACAAGAAATCAATGCCAACCATCTACGCCCCGTTCCTAAGGGCGAGACCGTGACCGGTACGACGTATCTCTTACACGCCGGCGCGCGCAGTCAGGTGTGGTCGATCGAGATCCACAACGCGCGCGGTCAACTCATCTGCATTTCTCGAATCACCATGGCCGTCATCAATCGTCGATGAACGACTTCACTCGCACACCGGATCCCTCACTGGTCACGTATACGCACGTGATCTACGGCTTGCATGCGCTATCGGTGTTGATCGGAATCACGGGTGCAGCCACCATCGTCGGTAGCTTCATCTTCGGTTTGCCATCGATCATCGCCGTCGTCATGAACTATGTCCGGCGCAGCGAGGCGCGCGAGACCTGGCTCGAGAGTCACTTCCGCTGGCAGATCCGTACGTTCTGGTGGGCCTTTTTCGCCAGCATCATCGTCCTCGTGCTCTCGGCGCCACTGATGTTGATCTTGGTCGGCTTCGCAACGGCCGCGCTCGGATTTTTGATCATCGGAATCTGGGTTTTCTATCGAGTGCTACGCGGCTGGCTCGCGCTGCGTCATGTGCGGATGGTGCCGTGACCCGTCTTTCACTCGTCGTACTGCTCTGTTTGATGACGAGCGCAGGTCTCCTGGGCTGTGGTCAAACGGGGCCTCTATATCTTCCGGACGACGACGGCAAAGTCGTTATCAAGCCGACCGCCAACGAGTAGACCCCTCGGTTTTCCGCAGGCGCGCAAACCGAGCGCGCTTTCTATGATGCGCATCGTAATGACCGATGCGAGCAAACCCCTTCCCCTTGGCTGCTGCGGCGATCACGTTGTCGCCGGTAGCGCGCCACATCCAAGTCGCGCGTGGCTGGCACTTGCGATCATGGGTACCGTGGTATTGCGATCGAGTCTCATTTGCCACACGCCTACTATTTCATCGGAGGCTGCGATCGACGCGCTGATTGCGGGTAGTTATTGCAGCACGAGTGGGACAACACCCTTGCCACCAAAGGGCGGCGACAATACGGACGAACACACAGCCTGCTTGCACTGCGCAACGCGACGTCGCATTAGCACTAGTTTCGTCGATGAATCGGTATAATGAATGCCGATCGATATCCCCCAGACGAAAAGGAATTTCACATGACTGACAAACTGACCCGTCGCCAAGTGATCGGCGCCAGCGTCCTTGGTCTTTCTGCTATTGGTGTTGCCGTCGAAACCGCGCAAGCTCAAGCCAAGCTGCCGCTGTTGAAAGTCGACGAACCGGCCGCCAAAGCGCTGGGCTACATCGAAGATGCCAAGAAGGTCGATGCGAAAGCCAATCCGAATTTCAAAGCGGGTCAGCATTGCGGCAACTGCCTGCAGTGGGCAGAGAAAGATCGCAAAGCTCCCGAAGGCAAGTGCAATCTCTTCCCGGGCAAGCTGGTGAAGAATCCGGGCTGGTGTAAGGTCTACGTGAAAGCCCCGGGCGTCGCCTGATTCTTTGATCGTCATTCATTGATCAGCCGGACGGTATTCAAATACCGTCCGGCTTTGATCAAAAAGCCGTCGTGAATAAGGTCGACCTCGTACTCATCGACGGCTCCTCATATCTCTATCGGGCTTTCCACGCCCTTCCTCCCTTCACCAATTCCCAGGGTGAACCGACTGGCGCCGTACTCGGTGTCGTCAATATGTTGCTCAAGTTCTTGCGCGAGTACGACGCGACGCAGTTCGCTGTCGTTTTCGATGCGCCGGGAAAGACGTTTCGCGACGAGCTGTTCGCCGAATACAAAGCGCATCGACCGCCAATGCCGGAGGACTTGCGAGCACAGGTACAGCCGCTACTCGATACGGTCGAGGCGCTCGGGCTCCCGCTGCTGCGCATCAGCGGCGTCGAAGCCGATGACGTCATTGGCACGCTAGCGCAAAGAGCAGCTCAATCGGGTCAGCGAGTGCTGATCTCGACGGGCGACAAAGATATGTGCCAGCTCGTGAGCGAGCACATCACGCTCATCAATACGATGTCGGGCAGCATTTATGATCGTGATGGTGTGAAAGCTAAGTTCGATGTTTGGCCGGAACAGATCATCGACTACCTCGCGCTCGTTGGCGACACCTCAGACAACATTCCGGGCATCGACAAAGTCGGTCCCAAAACAGCCGCGAAGTGGCTCGGTCAATATCAAACGCTCGATAACCTCATCGCCCATGCCGAAGACGTCAGTGGCAAAGTCGGTGAGAATCTCCGTGCAGGCCTTGCGACACTCGAACTGTCGCGTCAACTGGCGACGATTCGTTGCGATCTCGAGCTGCCCGTTGCAGGGAACGATCTGACACGTCGCGCAGCGGATGAATCGCGCTTGCGAGAGCTCTATACGCGTTTGGAATTTCGCGCACTGCTGCGCGGTTTGGGTGGCGACATCACGAGCCACGAAGGCTCGCCAAAAGGCGAAAGGGCAGTCTCTTCCCCTGCGACACCTTCAGTCGGTGTGCTCACGCTTGAGCGCGACCCACGCATCACCGAAGCACCGCGAGCTTACGAAACGGTGCTCGAGATGCCGCAGCTTGATCGATGGATCAATGCACTCGAACAAGCGAGCTTGTTTGCCTTTGATACGGAAACGACGAGCCTCGACTATCGAGAAGCGCAGATCGTCGGTCTTTCCTTCTGCATCGAGCCTGGCAAAGCAGCCTACGTGCCTTTGCGGCACGATTATGTGGGCGCACCAGTACAGCTCGATCGAGATGCCGTGCTGACGCGCTTACGTCCCCTGCTCGAAAGTGAGCGACACGCAAAGCTCGGACACCATCTGAAATACGACGCGCACGTGCTTGCTAACCACGGTATCGAATTGCGCGGCATGGCTTACGACTCGATGCTCGAGTCTTATGTCTGGAACAGTGTCGCGACACGACACGACATGGATTCGGCTGCCGAGAACTATCTCGGCATTCAAACCATTCATTACGAAGATGTGGCCGGTAAGGGCGCCAAGCAAATTCCGTTCAGCCAAGTGTCGATCGAGCGGGCGGCGGAATATGCGGCAGAGGATGCCGATATCACGCTGCGTTTGCACCGAACGCTGTGGCCTGCGATCGAACACGAACCTTTGCTCAAAAAACTATACGAGCAATTCGAACAGCCGCTCGTCGGTGTGTTGCAACGCATGGAGCGTCACGGCGTCTTAATCGATCGTGACATGTTGCGCGTGCAGAGTGCGGAGCTCGCGCAACGCGCTGCCGAGCTGCAGGCAGCAGCGCATCAGGAAGCGGGTGTCGAGTTCAATGTCGATTCACCGAAACAACTGCAGCAAATTCTTTTCGAGAAAATGCAGATCCCGGTGCTGCGCAAGACGCCAACTGGCCAACCGTCGACCGCCGAAGATGTGCTCGAAGAATTAGCCGAGTCGTACAAGCTGCCACAGCTGATCCTCGACTATCGAAGCATCGCCAAATTACGCAGCACCTACACCGAAAAGCTGCCGCTGCAAGCCGATCCGAAAACGGGTCGTATCCACACCTCGTACCATCAGGCTGTCGCGCAAACGGGTCGACTTTCATCGACGGATCCGAATTTGCAGAACATCCCGATCCGCACGCCCGAAGGGCGGCGTATTCGTCAGGCTTTCATCGCACCGCCTGGATGCCTGTTGCTGGCGGCGGATTATTCGCAGATCGAGTTGCGCATCATGGCGCATCTGTCGGGGGATGCGGGGTTACTCGCGGCGTTCGCGGCCGATCGTGACGTACACCAAGCGACGGCTGCGGAAGTATTCGGTGTGCCGCTCGAAGAAGTGACGAGCGATCAAAGACGCTCTGCGAAGGCCATCAACTTCGGGTTGATTTACGGGATGTCGGCGTTCGGACTCGCCAAGCAGCTTGGGATCGATCGAAGCTCGGCGCAAAACTACGTCGAGCTGTACTTTGCGCGCTACCCGGGCGTGAAGGCCTACATGGATCGAACTCGCGAACAGGCTCGCGAACACGGTTTCGTCGAAACCGTGTTCGGCCGCCGACTGTATCTGCCCGATATCCGCTCTCGAAATCGCGCGATGCAACAGTACGCCGAGCGCAGCGCGATCAATGCGCCGATGCAAGGTACGGCAGCCGATCTCATCAAACTCGCCATGATCGCTGTCGATCGATGGTGTCGCGAAGACTCCGGCGGAGCCGCGAACCTCATCATGCAAGTTCATGACGAACTCGTGCTCGAAGTGGCCGAGGAAAAAGTCGAACAGGTTCGAGCGGCCGTTCGGACCGCGATGGTCTCAGCGAGTGGCGAGGCTCTGCGAGTCCCGCTCAAGGTGGATATCGGCGTCGGCCGAAATTGGGACGAAGCTCACTGAAATCTGTGGCCCGCCGGCCACACCGTGACGCGAAAACCACGTCTCAAGCATCTGATCAATAACGATATTTTTATCGAATAGGACGGAACTATTTTCGTCGCTCAGTGGTCTGACTTACCGAACGTTCCACGTTCCCCGCTTCTACCCTCCCTGAGCGGGTCCCGGCCTCAGACCTGTGCCGGGTTATGTCTGCCCCCGGCAGCCCTACGGGCCGTCGGGGGTTTTTTTATCCCGCTCCCATAGCCCCGCCAAAGCGGCCTGAGCTTCCTTGACGCCCAATCCCGAGTGCGCCGAGAACACCTGCACGGTCGCGAGTCCGCCCAATTGCGCGCGTGAGTCTTTCAAGACCGCAGCTCGCTCCGCTTGGTTCAATTTGTCGGCCTTCGACAGCAGCACGTGCACGCCGCGGCGCGTGGGGTCGGCCCATTCGATCAGCCCAAAATCCTCATCCCGCAGGCCGCGCCGCGAATCCACGATCAGGCAAAGCCCCTTAAGACTCGTCCGGGCCCGCAGGGCGTCGATCAAGGGCACCCACTTGCGGCGCTCCTCCGGACGGACGGCCGCATAGCCGTAACCCGGCAAATCCACGATGCGGTGATTCTCCTCCAGCTCGAAATAGTTCAGCAGCCGGGTTTGTCCCGGTGTCTTGCTGGTTCTCGCTAGGGCCTTACGCTCGGCGATGGCATTGATTGCACTGGATTTGCCCGCGTTCGACCGACCGGCGATAGCGACCTCGGCGCCCGCATCCGGCGGAAACTGCGCCGGCGCGGCCACACTCAACAAGAACTCCACTTGGGGGAAACGCGACACGGAAACCGCCTGCCCGGTAGGGCATCTGAAACGAGTGGTAGTGTAAACTCACCGGCTCGAATCAGACCGTCCGGAGCCGTCCGAACATGTTCACCGTTAACTCCAGCATCCGCCTGCTCGCCGCTCTCGCCGTGGCGACCCTCTGCTCGCCCGCCGTGGAGGCTCGCGGCAATCCGGAAGCGGGTGCTACCAAAGCCGCCGTTTGCACCGCCTGTCATGGCCCGAATGGCAACAGCGTCAATCCGGAATGGCCGAGCCTCGCAGGCCAAAGCGCTGCCTACATCACCGAGCAGCTCACCATCTTCCGCGCTGGTCATCGCAATAACGCGGTGATGTGGCCGATGGCGATCGCGCTGACCGACGAAGACATTGCAGACCTCGCCGCTTACTTCTCGCGTCAAACGCCGAATGGTCTCGAAGCCGATGCGGCCACGTACAAAGCAGGTGAAGCTCTCTACCGCGGTGGCGATCGCTCACGCAACATTCCTTCGTGCAAAGCCTGTCATGGTCCGGCGGGCCTCGGTGCCACGAGCGCCGCTTATCCCGCTTTGCGTGCGCAGCACTCGGTCTATACCGTCAAGCAATTGCTCGACTATCAGAACGAGCAGCGCTATCGCAACGTGAATACCGGGGAACCGACCAAGTCTCGCCACGGTCACATGATGACGACGATTGCCAAGCGTCTGACCGAGGAAGACATCCGCAACCTCGCGAGCTACATCCAGGGTCTGCGCTGATCGTTCTGCGTTAACCGAACTGCATCGGAGATAAGGATCCATGATCAGCCGCGCCCGCTTCTTGTCAGTGTTGTTGGCCATCGCTGCCGTTGCAGCCACTCCGTTGCTCGCCCAACAAAATCTGCCGGCTGGTAAGTGGCAGGCCGGGCGTCACTATCGCGTAGTGTCTCCGCCGCAGGCGACATCAGTCGCTCCGGACAAAGTCGAAGTCATCGAAATTTTTTGGTACGGCTGTGGCGCCTGCTTCGTCCTCGACCCTTATCTCGAAACTTGGAAAAAGTCGAAGCCGGCTCACGTGGAGTTCGTGCGCGTTCCGGTAACTTGGAACGCTGGCGCGAAACTGCATGCGCGCCTCTATTACACGCTACAAGCCTTGAAGCAAGACGAGCGTTTGCACACCAAGGTCTTCGATACGATCCATCGCGGTGGCAATGGCCTGCTCGGTCGCGACGAGGCCTCGACACTGCCTGTGATGTTGGCTTGGGCCAAACAAAACGGTATCGAAGAAAAAGCGTTTACGGATGCTTGGAACTCGATGTGGGTGAACACTCGCTTGCGTCAAGCTGACGAAACCGTTCGTCGTTATCGAGCCGAAGGCACGCCTTTCATGGTGATCAACGGCAAGTACACGACGGATGTGGGCTCTGCCGGTGGTATCCCGCAGATGCTGAACCTGATCAACGATCTCTCGAACGCCGAGAAGCGTCGCTGAACGGGTCGCGCGCGGATCGAACCCGGCGCGCATGATTAACGCATTCTTTCTCGATGCGACGGGTCTCCACTCCCGCGCTGTCGATCACTCCCGTCTTGACGCCTCGCCACTGTGGTTCGACCTTTTGAACCCAAGCGGCGATGAAATCCACTCGGTCGAACAAAAACTCGGTATCAGCATTCCAACTCGCGATGAAATGCGCGAAATCGAAAGCTCAAACCGTTTGTATGAGGACGAGGGTTCGCTCTACATGACGGCCACGGTCGTCACTAAACTCGATACCGAGCGGCCAGAGAACACGCAAGTCACGTACATTCTCAAAGGCGATACGCTCGTCACGGTGCGCTATGCCGATCCGCTGCCGTTCCGACGCTTCATCGCATACGCTGAAAAGCATCCCAGCGCCTGCAGCAACGCTGCCGCTATTCTCGCCGGTTTACTGGAAGCCAAGGTTAATCGTATCGCCGATGTACTCGAGCGCACGAGCGACGATATCGATCACTTGTCGCAGCATATCTTTGCACCGCTAAGCGACGGCACGCGCCGCCGTGACATCGACTATCGACAAATTCTGGAGCGAGTGGGTCGCATTGGCGACTTGAACTCGAAGGCGCGTGAAACGCTCGGAAGCCTCGGCCGCCTACTCGTCTTCCTTTTACAGGCCAGTCAGCCCCACATCGGCGGTGACGTGCGCAGCCGCCTCAAAACGTCGACACGCGACATCGAACAGATGAGCGGCCATGCCGCCTTCCTCGGCGACAAGGTCCAATTCATGCTCGACGCCACGCTCGGCATGATCAACATCGATCAGAACAACATCCTGAAGATCTTTTCCGTTGCCACCGTCGTGCTGCTACCGCCGTCGGTTATCGGCGCCATCTTCGGTATGAATTTCAGCCACATCCCCGCAGCACAGCATGCCTTGGGGTTTTGGGCAGCCATCGGCGCAATGATCGTCTCAGCCGTGGGACCCTACCTGCTGTTCAAACGCCGAGGATGGCTCTAGGGTTCAGCGCAACTCGCGCAGCAGCACGTCTGCCAAAACGGACGGGTAGTAATCAAGCTTAGATTTCTTCGCTTGCTCGACGAGTGCACGCAACGTTGCAGGATCTTGCGGTGTCTTGCACGCAGAGAAAGTGCCATCCAAAACATATACCGGATAACCGAGTTGCCCCGCGTGACGACCATAAATGGCCGACTCGTAAATCAGATCGGCAGCTTTGCAAATATCTTTGGGTGATTGATATGCGCCCGACAAATAAAGATAGCCAGTCACGAACAAGGCTTGCGGATATTTTTGTGCTGCCGACGCCTCGATATAAGGCAAGGCATCTTTGACTTGGCCTGCATAGGTCATGGCGCGAGCCAGTTGATAGCTCAGACGCGGATTATTGGGATCCTGCGCGAGGTCTTGACGACAAGCCGCAATAGCAACCGGTAAATCCATTTCGCGTGTCTCAACTCCTCTGACCACCTTTAGAGGGTCGTCCGGGTGAGCCGCTACGCGATCGCACTCGGTCACCGCCTGAGAATACTTCTCCTTGTCGAAGCTTTTGAACTCGACGCCATGGGCAAGCGGCGCCAGCGAAAAAGCGATCAGCGCTAAAGCGGCATATTTAGACATTACGACCCCCTGTGCGATTCATCGCAGGACTTTTTTCGCACGATAGCCGATGATCGTGGTCGTGCACAGTCTCTTTCGTCCAGTCTGGTTGGCCATCATCGGCGCCGTCTTCGCGTCCGCCTTTCTGTATTCGACGGCGATCGGCGAGTCTTCGGGTCGCCTCGTCACGAAAATCGTGCCGGTGCTCTGTCTGGCGCTGTGGTTGCTACCGCGGCGCAATATCCCTGCGCGATGGATCATGACGGGTCTGCTGCTGTCCGCTATCGGTGATTTTTGTCTGGAGTGGTCGAACTCTTGGTTTCTGGCTGGACTGATTTCATTTCTGCTCGCGCATCTGGCTTACCTCACCGCCTATGTCCACCTCGTTCGTCGCGCGCGCTTGATTTTATTGGTGCCGGTGGCTGCTTTCGGTATCGCCAGTTTTCGAATACTGGAACCCTCTCTCGGCGAGATGAGGATCCCCGTCGCAATCTACACGACCATCATTTGCTGCATGCTCTGGCGAGCGTGGGCTACGGTAGGCGAACGACCGAGCGAGCCTCGAAAGGCATGGTGGGCTGCGCTCGGCGCGACGAGCTTTGCACTGAGCGACACCTTGGTCGCGTGGAATCGATTCGTCGAGCCATCGACCACGCTGTCGCTCGTGCTGATGCTCCTCTATTGGGGCGGACAGTTCGCGATTGCCGCATCGGCTTCCGATGATTCGCCAGATATAATGCACGCGGGCGCCCGTAGCTCAGCTGGATAGAGTACTGCCCTCCGAAGGCAGGGGTCGTGAGTTCGAATCTCGCCGGGCGCGCCAAACTTCGCGATCAATCAGCGCGAAAGCGACAGCGCGAGAAGATCGCCAATTCCGAACGCTTAACGGCGGTCTGTATTTCGAGCAGATCTAACAGGGTGTGAAACATGTTGTCGTGCGACCGTGTCGCGCGAGATTGTTCGCGCGCACAAGTCGGTTCGACATTAAGCCGCGCCTTGAAGCCAGCCGATGCCCAAAAAATCATCGGCACTTGAGTTTGTGTTTCAGGCGCGATGGCATAAGGCAGCGCGTGCAGGAAAATACCGTTCTCGCCCAAGGACTCACCGTGATCGGACACGTACAACATCGCGACGTCTACCCGGTCACTGATCGCATTCAATTTCTCAATGGTGGTCGCGAGCAAGTGATCGGTGTATAGCAAGGTATTGTCATAGGCGTTAACCACTTCGGCGACCGAGCACTTAGCGAAATCGACTTCTCGACACGCTGGTGCGAATTGCTCAAATTCCGCCGGATAGCGCAGATGGTATCCAGGCCCGTGACTGCCGAGCGTGTGAATCACCGTGAAGCGATCGCTTGTGATGTCACCCAAGGATTGGAAGAACTCTTCAAAAAGAGCGCCGTCCATGCAAGGCCGGTCCTCAATGCACGCATCGGGGTACTTTGCGCGATCGACTCGTCGTTCTGGGACACTCCGACATACGCCCTTGCAGTCGGTATTGTTACCGTACCATTCGACATTCAGTCCGGCGCGCAAGGCGATATCAATCAGATTGTCTCGAGCCTTCGCTTCTTCGGCATCGAAGCCGGATCTACCCATATCCGAAAACAGACAAGGAACGGAAATAGCGGTTGAGGTGCCGCATGAGGCGACATCCGGAAAATAGATCAGATCTTTGATTCTTGAGAGAGCCGGATTGGTGGGTCGCGGGTATCCACCGAGCGAAAAGTTAGCAGCACGAGCCGTCTCGCCTAAAACAAAAACAACCAGCAGCGGCTTCTGATCGGATGTCGCCGCAATACGCCTGGCATCTTCGCCAACCCGCGTGTAAGGAATCGTCGGCTTCATTTTGTCGCCGACGTGGCTGCCGAGCCCAGCGATGAAGTTGACCGGGACCAGCATATGTCGCAGTTCGCGATGATTGCGCAATAACGACGCGTGATCCTGATAGAAAAATCCGGCAATCGCACCCACTCCGATGATGGTCAGTACCAGAGCGAAACCGCGATCTCTTAACTCACCACGCCAAGATTTGAGGGTGACAGGCGTCATCATCAACAAGACGGCCGGTACAACACCGAGCAAACCCACCTGCAGCAACATACGCCCAGTCAACAACTCAACGCTCTCGGTTGCGTTTGTTTCCAATATGTTGCGGATCATCACTTTGTCGATGAGCACACCGTAGGCATCGACGAAGTAGCTAGCAGCACCTGCTAAAACCAGCACGAGTGCGAGCATTGGCTTTGCCAGCGGGCGAATCAAAGTCAGTGGCGTGAGAAAAAGATTGATCGCGAGGCCCGCTAACAAGGCGAAGCTGAAGAGAAAAGCAAAATCTCGTAATCCATCGGCCGGCCGGATCGAAACTAAATGATCCCAGAGGGGGGCGTTCAGGAGCAGCAGACACCAAGCCGACGCGAGGGCGGTGAGCGCAGTCAAACCGGGTTTCCAGCGAATGGTCATCAGAAGCTCTTCTTGGTTTCGACGATGATTTGCATGCTCTTGATCGAACGATCACCTTGCAACGGAAAGGCGAGATCGATATGCAGGACGTTGCCGAGTGCAGAGCGACTATTACCTAGGCGCAGTCCCACACCCGCATCGGCCAGGATGTCATGCTTGGATCTCTGACCGTCAACATTACCCCAGGTTCCACCCACATCCACGAACGCGGCCGCACCCACGTGCACGAGGCGGAATGGATACCAGTCGGTGTACCCGCGTTGCTCGAGCGTTACGGTCCAGCGACCAAGCCCATTTCGATAGCGCAAGGGATAACCGCGAAGTCCATTATCGCCGCCTAGCAGAATTTCATTATCGAGATCGAGCTTCTCGCCCGAGTCGACCTCGGCGCTCGCGAAGAACAGCCGACGATCCGACTGCCGGTGGTAATAGCGCGCACCCAGCGACACCTTCGCATTACGCAGGCCACGCTCCTCGTAGCGCGCACCGAGACTGCCGGTGAGAAATAAACTGCTCTTCGAGTCGAGCTCATAACCCTTGTGCAGATCGCCAGACAGCAGCCAGGCATTTCGATCCGAACCCCAAGACTCGATCGACCGACCGAGGCGACCGCGCACGCGCCAACCGTATTGAAAATCTTCGTTACGCTCGATTTTGTCGCGGTTACGCAGTACCCGAAAATCGTCTTCGATCCACTCGAATTGCGCCCACGGGTAGACGAATCGCCGATCGGCGGGAATCGTGAAGGGGGCTGCGTCGAGCTCGGCACGCTGAAAGAAGGCCGACTCATCGGATAGTCCGATACTCCAACGCGTCACAGCTCCATCGCGCAGACCTGCCGAGCGGCCGAGGTAAATCGTCTTCGCTGTAGACTCGCGTCGATATCGACCCAGCAACTCACCGTCGTTGTAACGCGGATCAATGCGTTCATCTTTCAACCATGAAATCCCGTATGCCTCACGGGTATCGAGAGCATAGAAAGGTCTCTCAAGAAGGACGCGCTCTGCTCCACCATCGCTGAAATCAGAGTGTTCGAGCTCTAATGTCCACCAGCCACTGCCGAGCTGATTATCGACATAGCGAAACGACTGAACATCGCGATCAACTTCATTCTGCTGCTTGATGCTGATTTGAGTGCCACGACCGAACAAGTTCAATTCTTCGAATTCGATTCCACTTGTCGACTTACCGCCCTTTCGCCCAAACGAAACACCCGGATTCAACGTCCAAACGTCGCGAGTGACGACCTCGAGGTCAACGACACCGTCGACATAACGGATAGGCGTGATGGTGGCGTCGTAGAGATAGCGTGTGTCGCGTAACAAACGCTCGGACTCACGCACGATCGACTCGCGATACACATCACCCGTACGAACGAGCAAACGATCGAGGACCGTCGATTCGCGCGTGTTGATATGCCAACGATTGGCAAGGCGGAAAAGGCGAGTATTCTCCTCGGGCCGCGACGTGTCGAAGATATCCTGAATTTTGATGTTGATATTTCCGATCCGGGCGCCTTCTTTTTCTAGAGTCGCATCATCAGGCATACCCGGCGGACGGACGGTCTCGACCCGATCAGCCCGAGAGCGAAAGCCAGGTCGGTCATCAGCGTAGGACACAACCGATGTCATCACAGAAATAGTGAGAAAAGCGATGGCCTTAAGGCTGCGTCGCGTCATGTCGACCCCTCAATCGATACAAACCGAGACAGATCAACCACGCAAGCAAGGCTGAGACCAAATCATGCGACAGGAAATGCGCGCCTCGAGATTGCTGAGCAATCGAGAACGCGGCACCGATAAGTAACGTGGCCATCAAGGCGATGGTTGCAAGCGCAGGTCGGGACTGTCGCCAGACAAAAAACAAGCCAAATAGCGCAAATGCCGAGGAAGAATGAGCGCCGGGAAAACACGCGCCTCGGGGAAGCCCATCAGGCCTGAACTCGAACCAATGAATCACGGGCCTATTTCCGCCGAAACCTTGCAGGTCCCAAGGGCAATCGACATTCGTGATCTGCTTCAAAATACCGACGGTCAACGGCACCAACACCATACAGGCCGCAAAATAGCCTAGGTCGGCACGATACGGAGCCAAACGTTCCCATCGAAAGCTCGAGGCCCAAACTGCGATTGCAGCGATGCCAAGCAGACGCATCAAGTTGCGACCACCGGTATGTAGCAGTTCGTTGGACCACCAGTCATGACGGGCAATCCATTCATTGCTTACGGAATCGAAAAAGAAATACCGGGCTATCAGCAAATCGCCGTCGAGCAGCGCGAGAAGAAACAGAACAGCCGCTACTAGTCCGACGATCCCAACGTGGACGCCGAGATTCTGGTCATACCCCCTCTTCATGGCTAACGATCGTATCAGCGACCGGCCGCCCCTATTTTGCGGAGCAATGCAGCGATCTCCTGGCGTCGTCCAGCATCAGCAGCCTCACGACCCGGCCGTGCAGGCGCGGCCTGAGCAAGCTTCAGGTGTTTGACGGCAAGTGCCGTTTCACCTTTGTCGAGAAGAAATTCCGCATAGAAAAAGTTCGGATCGATCCCGGTCGGGTTCAGTTTCAGTGCCGTCTCGAGGTGTTTGCGCGCCTTCTTATCGTCACCGAACCCAACCGGAAACCCAGGGACCTTGTGATAGAGAGTGCCAAGACTCGTGTGGGCCGATCCTGCAAGGGCAGTCGAGTCGATTTTGAGAGACGCCTCCAATACCGAACGTGCTTCTTTCGCGAGAGAGAGCGCGCCGAGCCCACCTTTTGCACCTGCCTGACTGGACAGTGCAATGCCATGCCACACCATCGGCTCGGCACGCCCGGGCTCTCGCGATACCAAGGCCGCGGCCTTCGCTGCAAGCTGCCCAAACTCCGTCGCCTTTTGATCAGCCGAGTTTGTTGAGTAATTGATGCGTGCCCAAGTCTGTTGAACCTCGAGCAAATCGGCATCAAGTGATGCGGCGTTGACTGATCCGATCGATACCAGAACCAGCATCACGGCCAGAAGCTTTCTTCGCACAACAGTTGTCATGATTTCTCACCTCGTTGGATGAACTGCCTAATAGTCGGTAGTTGTTTTAAGAGCGCACCGTCTACCACCGATGGCATAACGGCATTGATGCGGGCAAAAAGCGATTCGGGCCAACCCATCACAGTGTTCGCGCGCCGAGTCGACAGGCCGGCAACCACCACATCAGCAACACGCTCAGGATCATCAATGTGATTGCCGAGTTTTCGGTTTAGTTCGTCGACCGAGTCGGAGTTCAAACTTGTTCGAGTCGCTCGCGGCGCGACGTGCTGAACAATGATCCGGGTATCTGCGAGCTCGCGACGCAATGCTTCCGAGAATCCGCGCAAGCCAAACTTGCTGGCCGAATAGACTGTCTGCGACGGATATCCGATATAACCAAAGACAGACCCGACGTTGACAATACGCGCTTCAGGTAGCGACTCAAGATGCGGCAATAAAGCTTGAGTCAAGCAAATAGGCGCTACGAGATTAATTTGCAACAGATCGTTAATCTTTGCAGCATCAATATCCTCAAGAAACCCGGCATCACTCATACCCGCGTTATTGATTAAAGTGTCAATGCCAACGTGATCCCAATGCTTTGCACACTCAACCACACGCTGGCGATCGGTCTCCACAGTAAGATCTGCCACCAGAATTCCAATTTGCTGAGGCGCCTCTGCTGCAACGGCTTGTAATTTTGCAGCATCCCGTCCCGTGATCAGCACACGGGCACCTTCGTCGACCAAACGCCGAACGATAGCCGCCCCGATTCCGCTGCCACCGCCAGTCACCAAAGCCCTGATGGACGAATTCATTCGGAAACTCTGTCGAGACTACGAAAGACGTTGCCATAGAGCCAAAACATGGCATTCGCGCAGTCGACAATGGCCGTGTGATCGCCAGCCGAATCGAGCCGGTTGACGATGCCCGCCAAATGCTGCGTATGCTCCTGATCCAATTTGCCGTGACTGCGTAGGTAACTGAATGCACGATCAGGCAAATCGAGTGCCAACTGAATTCGACTGGCAGCCTCTAGTGCCAGCGCAACGCTCGTACCCTCTAGGACGAACACCATCCCAAAGAAACCGACCGGATTACGGCGCATAGCGACGTCGTAGGCATAGGCGACCATAGCATCGGTCTCGACGTGCGGTTTTGAACGTCTCACAGCCTCCGCGTCACCACCAGCAGCAGCGATGTCGTTGAGAATCCACTGCTCGTGACCATGCTCTTCTTCAACATAATGAACGAGTTCGGAACGTAACCAGTCTTTCAAATCATCGAGTCGACTACCAACTGCCATCAAAAGAGGGACGGTGTGTTTGACGTGGTGATATGCCTGCGTCAAGAAGGCGACGTAGAGATCACGCGTGACCTCGCCGGCTAAGGCGCGCTGAATGACCGGTGCCGATAAAAGATAAGTGCGTGCGTCTTGGGTCGATGCCGCAAGGCGGCCGTAAGCATCAACTGGCGATGGCATCAACATACATGTCCTCGATCAGATTTTGATAGCGCGAAAAAACCGCATCACGACGAATCCTGCCGTTCGCGGTGAGAGTCCCCGCGAGCAAGGTCAGCGGCTCCGGTAA
>JBDKJA010000008.1:0-30131 GCA_039796795.1 Pseudomonadota bacterium | reverse complement strand
CGTCAACAAATCATTGTTGCCACGCACATCACGACCATACTCGGCAAATCTTTGACCACGATAACCCATCTCGTCGAGACGATGCCGTTGGATCATCGTGCCCATCGCGCCATCGATGATCAAAATACGCTCATCGACCGAGCCGCGCAGTCGACGCACTCGCTCCTCCCGTGCGCGCTCGTCAAGGGACTCTATCGCGAACGGCGCTGCCACGGCCGTGGCGCCTGGCGCAGCCGCGTGCGCGATGGCGCTGTCATGGTGATGGACGTGAGCGCCGTGCGATTCGCAACCGCAAGCCTTGACCGCACTCATGCTGCACCCATAGTCGGACGCAAACCAAGCGCATGACAGATCGCGTAGGTCAGCTCAGCGCGGTTTAGCGTATAGAAATGAAATTCGTCGACTCCGTGATGACGCAACCGAGACACCTGCTCGATGGCGACGTTAGCCGCGATCAGCCGACGGGTTTCAGGATCATCGTCGAGACCCGCAAAGCGCTCAGCGAGCCAGTTCGGAATCTTCGCACCGCAGCGCGCGGCGAAGCGGGTCACCTGCGGAAAACGCGTGATCGGCAAAATACCGGGAACGATGCTCACGTGCATGCCGGCCGCAACGCACCGATCGCGGAAGCGCAGGTAATCGTCCGTATCGAAAAAAAACTGCGTGATGGCTCGAGATGCACCCGCGTCGATTTTCTTACGAAGGTTATCGAGGTCCGCCTCGGCCGATGGTGCTTCCGGATGCGTCTCAGGATACGCAGCGACCGAGATGTCGAAGTCGGCCACCGAGCGCAAGCCAGCCACCAGATCCGACGCGTAGGCATAACCATCGGGATGAGGTTCGTATTGCGTTGCCCCCTGCGGGGCATCACCGCGCAGGGCGACGATGTGACGAATTCCTTCGCGCCAATATTGTCGTGCAACGTCCAGAACCTCCTCGCGCGTCGCGCCGACGCAGGTCAGGTGAGGCGCGCCGGTCAAACGAGTCTCGCGCTGTATACGACTGACGAGCTGGTGTGTTCGGTCACGAGTCGACCCGTCAGCGCCGTAGGTCACGGACACAAAGCGTGGCGCGAGCGGTGCCAAGCGCTGCACGGACTGCCAGAGCGTGGTTTCCATCGCCGCATCGGCGGGCGGGAAGAACTCAAAAGATACGCTGATCGCACTTGACGACATCGACGTCACACTCCTCACGCAGATAAAGCTTCAGGCAGACAGAGATATAGCGGGCGTCACCGCAGCTCTACGAGCGCGAGCGCGGGCACGGAAGACAAGCAGATGACGACCCTCGGCCTCGACCGGGATCAAAGACTGGCAATCGAAGGCTAACTCCTGCAGCAACGCACGCAAGCGCGTCGGCGGTGCGCCACCCCCCTGCTCCAACAGATCGTATGGAATAGCTGACCAAAGAATTCCATCCTCGGTCAACTGGGTACGGGCACGCGAGATGAGACTCGCCAATTGCGCGGCATCTTTGACCTCGCCGGGAAGCGGCAGGTCGATCACGACCTCGAAACGCTCCTGCTGTCGCAACTCAGAGT
The DNA here is from genome assembly GCA_039796795.1 of Pseudomonadota bacterium. Taxonomy (GTDB): domain Bacteria; phylum Pseudomonadota; class Gammaproteobacteria; order Steroidobacterales; family Steroidobacteraceae; genus UBA964. The sequence goes on along the minus strand of JBDKJA010000008.1, from coordinate 28,591 downwards.
TAGCCCGGACCTCAACCTCCGATGATTGGTCTTGGGACCACGCCTTCAGCAGCGCGAGCTCGTGCTTGTCACGGGCGCGCAGAGTCAAACGCGCCTCGGCACTCGAGAGCGTCTCCAATAACTCTCGATGCTGCGTGCGTGCGAGCACGCGTGCGCCGACGAGATCGCGCTTCAAATCCGCTTCGATTGCCACCCGCAGCGTGCGTCCAAGGCGACCCGCCTGCAGCCACTCATGCGTTGCTGCTCGAAGCAGCGCTGGATTACGCGTAGCGACCTCAATGGCGCGAAGCCGGGCACGCGCCTCGCGCAACGCCGCATCATCGGGGTCGAGTCGTTGCAACAGTAGCCCCAACAAGTCGCGAGAAAAACCGACCTCGGCCACGGGCAGGTATTCGACACGCTGCCCTCGACGCACCCGGCGCAATAAACCCGCCACTGCCAACTGCTTCAACTGGCGAGACACGTTCGGCTCGCTGTCGGCCGTGGCCGCGGCGAGCTCCGAGACGCTGGTCGGCTGATCGCTACACAGACGCAAAAGGCGCAAACGCGCCGGATCCGCCACGGCACGCAGGGCGCGCGCCATGAACTCCGAATCGTACTTAATTTCAGAGTTGCTCAACATTGCATAACTATAGGGGCCCGACTCCACCCTGTCCACGAGACAAAATAGTTTCAATTGAAACTATAATGGCGTCCATGAGCCAAACCCTCTCGCCGCGCGACAATCCCATGGGCCTCGACGGTTTCGAGTTCGTCGAATTCGCCTCCCCGCAACCCGGCCTGCTCGAACCGGTCTTCGAAGCGATGGGCTTCACGATCGTGGCGCGTCACCGCTCCAAGGAGGTCACGCTGTTCCGCCAAGGCGGGATCAATTTCATCCTCAACAGCGAGCCCTCGAGTCAGGCGGCCTACTTCGCCGAAGAGCACGGGCCCGGAGCCTGCGGTATGGCGTTTCGAGTGCGCGACGCGCATCACGCCTACTCGCGAGCGCTGAAACTGGGCGCGCAACCACTCGATATTCCGACTGGACCGATGGAACTGCGCTTACCGGCGGTACGGGCCATTGGTGGTGCCGCACTGTATTTGATCGATCGCTATCACGAAGGCAGCAGCATCTACGACATCGATTTCACGTTCTTGCCCGGCGTCGATCGCGCCCCCGAAGGCGTGGGTCTCACGCATATCGATCACCTCACCCACAACGTCTACCGCGGCCGTATGACTCACTGGGCAGGCTTTTACGAGCGGCTATTCAACTTCCGCGAAATTCGTCATTTCGATATCCAAGGCACTCACACCGGCCTGCAATCGCGCGCGATGACCGCACCGGATAATCGTATCCGCATTCCATTGAATGAAGAGGACGGTAAGGGCGGCGGTCAGATCGAAGAATTTCTGATGCGCTTCAATGGCGAAGGCATTCAACACATCGCCCTCGCCACCAGCGATCTATGCGCAACCGTGGATCGACTACGAGCCCGCGGCGTGCCGTTGATGACCGCGCCACCGGCAACGTATTACGAGGCTCTCGAGGAACGTCTGCCAGGTCACGGGCAGCCCGTTGCCCTCTTGCAGCAACGAGGAATACTGCTCGATGGAGACACTCGTGGTGAGAAGCGCTTACTGCTGCAAATCTTCTCCGAGTGCATGATCGGCCCTGTCTTTTTCGAGTTCATCCAGCGCGAGCGTGATGAGGGTTTTGGCGAAGGCAATTTCAAAGCCCTATTCGAATCATTGGAGCGTGACCAACTGCGCCGGGGCGCATTGCGGACCGACGCGGCATGAGTCTCGTCAAACGTATTCACCATGTTGCTTATCGCTGCAACGACGCGCGCGAAACCGTCGAGTTCTATCGCGATGTGCTCGGGATGCCATTCACCGTCGCTTTTGCCGAGGATCGAGTCCCATCCACTGGCGAGCTAGATCCCTACATGCATGTATTTCTCGATGCGGGCGGTGGCAATGTGCTCGCCTTTTTCGAGCTTCCGACCCGTCCGCCGATGGGTCGCGACCCGAACACACCGCAGTGGGTCCAGCACATCGCCTTTGAAGTCGCCGATCTCGACGCCTTGACCCTCGCACGAGCACATTTGCTCGAGCGCGGTATCGATGTGGTCGGCCCCACCGATCACGGCTTGTTCCGCTCGATCTATTTCTTCGATCCGAATGGTCATCGACTCGAGCTGACCTGCAATACCGCAACGCCTGAAGAGGAAGCGCAAGCGCGTGCGAATGCAGAACCGATGCTCGCCGAATGGAGCGTCACGAAGCGGGCGCCGAAACATAATGCCTGGCTGCACACACCGAAGGAGCAACAATCGTGAAACTCGCGAGCCTGCGTGATGCCGCGAATCGTCGCGATGGTCGTCTCGTCGTCGTATCGCGCGATCTGAGTCGCTGCCTCGACGCGAGCTCGATTGCCTCGACGTTGCAGGCGGCACTCGATGACTGGCGTCGTGTCGAGCCTGGATTGCAGCAACTCAGCAGTCGCGTCAATGCAGGCGACGGCATGGCGTTTGATCCAACCCGATGCCTCTCTCCTCTGCCGCGCGCGTATCAATGGGCTGACGGCTCCGCGTACGTTAATCACGTTGCCCTGGTACGAAAAGCGCGCGGCGCAGAGCTGCCTCCGTCTTTCTGGAGTGATCCGCTGATGTATCAGGGCGGGTCCGATGCATTCTTAGCGCCGACCGAGGATATTCCGCTCGGCGATCCGCAGTGGGGTCTCGATTTCGAAGCCGAGGTCGCCATCATTACCGACGATGTTGAACAAGGCTGCCGTGACTCGGCCGCTCGCGAGCGCATCCGTCTCATCATGCTCGTCAACGATGTGTCTCTGCGCGGTTTGATTCCGAACGAGCTCGCCAAAGGTTTCGGGTTCTTCCAGTCGAAACCCGCCTCGGCTTTCTCGCCGGTGGCCGTCACACCCGACGAACTCGGCGAAGCGTGGGACGGTGGACGCATTCACTTGCCTTTGTTGGTCCAACTGAATGGTCGTGACTTCGGCTGCGCTAACGCTGGCGTTGATATGACCTTCGACTTTCCAGCACTCATTGCTCACGCCGCGATGACTCGCCACTTATCAGCGGGCACCATCATCGGCTCGGGAACGGTATCCAATCGCGATGCCGACGGCGGCCCCGGCCGCCCCATCGCTGCTGGAGGACTTGGCTACTCCTGCATCGCCGAACAGCGTACGGTGGAGCAACTACTCAACGGCAAAGCCTCAACCCCATTCCTGTCCCACGGCGATCAGGTCAAAATAGAGATGCGCGATGCAGCGGGTGGTTCGATCTTCGGATCGATCAATCAGCGTGTCGTCGCCATCGAAAATCATGAATGAACGACTGATACTCGATCGCTTTCTGCCTTACCGGCTCTCGGTCCTCAGCAATACGGTGAGCACCGCCATCGCAAACCGCTACACGGAGCGCTTTGATCTGCGCATACCGGAGTGGCGAGTGCTGGCTGTGCTCGGTATGCAGCCCGGTCTCTCCGCTGCGGAAGTGGCCGCCAGAACGGCGATGGATGCCGTCGCGGTCAGCCGCGCCGTCACCCGCCTGATCAAGCAGGGCCGCCTAGAACGCAGCTATCACTCGACCGATCGCCGCCGCTCCGAGCTTCGGCTGTCCGAACAGGGACAGCGCGTCTACGAGGAAATCGTTCCGATCGCGCGCGCGTATGAGGGCGCTTTGCTCGAACGCCTAGACGAGTCTCAACGCTTCGAACTCGATCGATTGCTGAAACTGTTGACCCAGCAAGCCGATCTTTTGACACATCAACCACCGACTCACGACGAGATTTGATATGCCGACTCAACTTCCCAAGCGACGCCTGACCCTAATCGATCAGATCGTCAAAGCAGCCAAGGGTCAAGCCGATCGGATGCCGCTCGATTTACTGCGGCGTTATTTCAGTGGTGTCGGCGAAGAGGATCTCGCGGCACGCGATGCCGCCTATTTGGCTGGCATCGCCGCTTTGCATTTCGGAGTCGCCGATAAACGACGCGCTCAAGAGACGCTGCTCAAAATCTTGCACGTGTCCGACACCAGCAGCCTCGTGCTCATTGCTACCGATGACCGACCGTTCCTGGTCGAATCACTCGGAATCGCTTTTGCAGAAGCTGGCGTCGCGGTCCGTATGCTCGTTCATCCCGTGCTACACGTGCGGCGAGACGGGCGCGGTCGCGTAGTATCGACGTTTGATAGCGCAGACGAGCGAAGCCGACCCGAATCCTGGCAGTTATACGAAATCGACCGACTCTGGGATAGCGAGTCGACAACACGTCTCGAAACACGCCTGCTAACGGCGCTCAGACACGTACAACTTGCCGTCACTGACTGGATGGCGATGCGCGCCAAGGTTCGCGACTCCATAGAACAACTGGCCAAAGCGCCGTTGCGGGGCGAGCGGGGTCAGCAGCGCGATGAAGCAATCGCCTTACTCGACTGGATGGAGGGCGCCCACTTCGTTTTCTTGGGCTATCGTTACCAGCGCTTGTTACGCGGCACTCACCGCGACCGTCTTCAGGCTAACCGACGCAGCGGCCTGGGTATTTTGCGCGCAGAGGCGACCGACATCGCCGATACGGAGACCTTGCAAGGTGAGCTGCGCGATGCGATGCGCAGCACCGACCCACTGATCATCACCAAGTCGGCCTTACGCTCCACCGTCCATCGCAGTGGACACCTCGACCATCTGACTATCAAAGATTTCGATGCACAGGGTCGCGTTCGCGGCGAACATCGCTTTCTCGGACTGTGGACGGCCACTGCTTACTTTGCCTCGCCCAACGAAATCCCCGTCGTGCGACGCAAGGTATCGGATGTCATTTCACGTTTTGGACTCGACCCCCGCAGCCATGACGGCAAGGCTGTGCTCGCCGTGCTCGAAACTTGGCCGCGCGACGAACTGTTCCAGTCGACCCCAAGCGAGCTCGTTGATTTCGTTCGCGGCGTCGTCAATCTTTACGATCGCCCGACCACCCGCGTGATGCTGCGCCATGACCCGCTCGGTCGTTTCTGGTCTTGCATGGTATTTGTTCCGCGTGACCGATACACGACCGAAGTTCGGCTGCGTATCGAGGCTCTACTGGCGCGACTCTGTGGCGGCAGCGATCTCGAATCCCAAGTTCAGATTGCACTCTCCAATCACGCCCGATTGCACGTGATGATCCGAGGCGGCGCGGAAAAACTATCAGCGGCTCAACTCGGGGCGCTCGAGAGTGAAGTCGCTGATGCGGTGGCGACTTGGACGGATCATTTGCGCACGACCTTGCAAGGCGCCCTCGCCCCAGCGACGGCAGCTCGTCTATTTCAGACTTATTCGCCGCTATTTCCGCTCGCGTATCAAGCTGCCGTCTCGCCTGCCACATCGCTGCGAGACATCGAAGCGATGGAACACCTCGCTAGCTCGAACGCGTCGATGCATTGGCGTGTTCACCAACCGGAGAGCGACGTCCAAACCGACAACGCATCCTTGCATCTGCGGCTAGTTCGACGCGGATCGAGTCTGCCCATCGCCGATCTCGTCCCCATGTTCGAAAACTTTGGGCTACGCCTCTTGGGCGAACAGTCGTGGACAGTGGGGACTTCAAACTCGCCGAAAACCGCGATTCAAGACTTTGAAATCGAAGTGAAGGCCGATGCGAAGTTTGACGTCGATGCTGATGGCGATCGATTACTCGAAGGTCTGCAGTGCGTGCGTGAGGGTGGAATCGACAACGACGGCTTCAACCGGCTGTTGCTATCGACCCCGCTCGACATCCATCAAATCAACGTCCTGCGCGCCTGTTGCCGTTATCTGCTGCAAGCAGGTATCACCTTCAGCCAGCGCTACATGGAACGCACGCTCGAGTCGAACGCGGCAGTGGCGACCGATCTGTATCAACTCTTTGCGACGCGCCACGATCCCAGTTTGCGCAAAGACGCGAGGCAGAAAGCAGAGACTCAAATTCTGGCTCGCCTCGCCAAACAACTCGACGGCATCGCCAACGCAGATGAAGATCGGATTTTGCGCCGGTTCCAAGCGGTCATCCTCGCGATCCTGCGCTGCAACTTCTTCCAGCGCAGCGACGACGGCGCACGGCGACCGGTGCTCGCCTTCAAGCTCGACCCCCAAGCCATTCCCGAGTTGCCGCTGCCACGCCCCCGCTACGAAATGTATGTGGTGGGCCCGAGAGTCGAAGGCGTGCATCTACGCATGGGCGAAGTCGCCCGCGGCGGCCTACGATGGTCGGATCGACGCGAGGACTTTCGTACCGAAGTGCTCGGCTTGATGAAAGCGCAAAATGTGAAGAACACGGTCATCGTACCGGTTGGCGCCAAGGGCGGCTTCGTCGCGCGACAACTACCGACTGGTCCACGTGATGCCATTCAGGCCGAAGGAGTTGCCGCTTACCGGCAGTACATCAACGCACTACTCGATCTCACGGACAACATTGTCGGCGGACGAGTCGCGCCGCCGCCCAATCTTCACCGTCGAGATACTGACGATCCTTATCTGGTCGTTGCTGCGGATAAAGGCACGGCGACCTTCTCCGATATCGCCAATGCGATTGCAGTCGAGCGACGCTTCTGGTTGGGCGACGCTTTCGCCTCTGGCGGTTCAGCGGGCTACGACCACAAGAAAATGGGCATCACGGCGCGGGGCGCCTGGGAGTGCGTCAAGCGACACTTCCGCGAACTCGGTCGAGACATCCAACGCGAGCCGTTCACGGTCGCCGGAATCGGCGATATGTCCGGCGACGTCTTCGGCAACGGCATGCTGCTCTCGCAGCAAATCCAACTCGTTGCCGCGTTCAACCATCAACATATTTTCATCGATCCCAATCCCAATCCCGCTGCAAGCTTTGCCGAAAGAGCGCGACTCTTCGCCCTACCTCGCTCCGCTTGGACAGACTACAACGCACGGCTGATCTCCAAGGGCGGCGGTATCTATGAGCGCAGCGCCAAATCTATTGCGCTCAGTGCCGAGGCGCGATCGATGCTGCGTATCGACACACCGACTGTCACACCCACTGAGCTTATTCGCGCCATTCTCCGTATGCCGGTGGATTTGTTGTGGAACGGTGGCATCGGCACCTACGTCAAAGCAAGTGATGAAGCTCAGTCCGCAGCCGGCGATCGTGGCAACGACGCCGTGCGCGTCGACGGTCGTGAGTTGCGTGCAAAAGTGATTGGTGAAGGCGGCAATCTAGGCTGCACTCAACGCGGCCGCGTGGAATACGCACTCGCCGGCGGACGCATCAATACCGATTTCATCGACAACTCTGCCGGCGTCAACACGTCCGACGTCGAAGTGAATCTCAAGATCTTAACCTCGGCGATCGAAGCGCGAGGCGCCTTGCGCCGAGCAGATCGTGATCGACTTCTGGCCCGTTTGACCGGGGATGTGGCGAAGCTCGTCCTGCGCAACAACTACTTGCAGAGTCAGGCGCTATCGACGCTGGAACTGCAGTCGGCGGCGCGCCTGCCCGAATTACAGAGCCTGATTCGTCACTTAGAACGCAAGGGCGAACTGGATCGACAAGTTGAAAATCTTCCCGACGATGAAACGCTGGCCACGCGCCGCAAGCAGGGACTTGGCCTCACGCGCCCGGAGTTGGCTGTCGTACTGGCCTACTCGAAAATTTCACTCTATCGACAGCTGATCGATACCGATTTGCCGGACGACAGCTACTTCGCCCAAGAGGTAGAGCGGTATTTCCCCGCCGCCGTCACTCAGCGCTTTAACAAAGACGTACGTCGCCACCAATTGCGGCGAGAAATCGTCACGACCGCCGTCACCAATAGTCTCGTCAATCGTATGGGACCGAGCTTCGTGATGCGCGCCTGCGAGGAAACGGGCGCTTCGGCTGCGGATGTCGCTCGCGCTTACAGCGTTGCGCGTGAACTGCTACAGGCTCGAGATATTTGGAGCGATATCGAAGCGCTGGATAATCGAGTAGCGACTGCCTCGCAATACGCCGCTTATGCGGACACGGCGCGGACCTTGCGTCACGCAACGATGTGGTTGCTGCGTCGCCAGTCGAAGTTGGTCGTCGCAGACGCCGTGTCCGAATTGGGCGCACCCGTGCGATCCTTCCAACAAATCGTACAGCGCAGCCTCAGTGGCGATCTCAAACGCGAGTTCGCCTCGCTGGAGCAGCGCTACGTCGATGCCGGTCTGCCCGCCACACTCGCCAATCGCCTTGCCAGTGGTATCGCGCGCGATGCCGCCTTCGATGTCGCCGAACTCGCCAAACTGCAGAAGCGCTCTGTCGCCTCTGTCGCAGCCGATTGGTTCTCGATCGGTGAGAAGCTGCGACTGGATTGGCTCGGATCGCGGATCGACCATCTGGTCGTGGACGGACCGCTGCAAGCGATTGCACGATCGGGTCTGCGTGAGTCGGTGCGCAAGCTACAACGCTCGCTTGTCACGTCCATCGCACAACAAGACTATGCGCGCTGGTCGGCGAGTCGACGCGATACCTTGGCGCGCTGGGAGCGCACTCTGTCGGACGTGTCGGCTGGAACGGCCAGCGACTTCGCGGCACTCTCGGTGTGCGTGGACAGCTTGCGAAGCCTAGCCGACTAAGTGGTCACGCCTGGCGATCGAGATTCGCCTTCGTATGCATCGGCGTGCGGGCAGCCAGCCACGCTGCCGCCACGATGCCGATGGCCAATGCCGATAGTTGCCACGCGTAATCCTCTGGATGCTCCCAGAACTCGGTGAACCAGTGCCACCGACCACCGAGCTCGACGGCATTCCAGGCGATGATCGCCGTCGGAATGCCGTAGCGAATCGCCGTGGTCACGCGCCAGAACAGCATCAGACGCCGAAACAGATAGACCGCCCAGACGACGTTTAGGAAAAAGACCGCATAGGTCACCGGATGACGATCACCTGCGAAATCTTTGTGATAGAGAAATAGCAGCACGAGATAAAAAAACCAGATGACATAGACGGTCTCGAGTGCCGTGATCGCCGCAAAGTTACGCTCATGCTGTGGATTCGGCTTGCCCGTCTTCAACTTCAAATGACGCTGAAACCAAATGAAGAAATTGCATTTGGTTTCTTTATTAAATAAGAAATAGATTAATGTCGAGCCGAGTACGCCGATCGAAGACATCATCACGAGATATTCCGCCTTCGTCGCAATGACGCCGGGCTTGAAAGGATCCATCAAATCGGGAACACCGAGATCCTGACCCGACCAGACGAACGCGAATTCGACCCAACCCGTCCACAGAAAGGTACCGGCCCAGAAGCCGTACCAAGTGGCCGAGACCTCGTTGGGGTGACGCATTCCGAGCCACAGCAGCAGCGCTCCGAACGCGCCGAGCGCAAATGCCGACTCGAAGACGTAGCCGGGCCCTGGCCAAATTTCCTCCATCATGATCATCACGGTGTGGCCGAGAGCCTGCACGACGAAGACGATCAAAAATGCCATCAGGCCGATGTAGGGTGGTCGATGGAACCACGATTTCAAACCGCCGCGGTCCGCAGTCGTGGACTCGAGATTGGCGCTCATGTCGTTCTCCCGCGATCTAACGTCGCGATGTAATCCCCGTGCGCTCGAGTCTATGCCCGGCTATCGGGCGAGAACAACAGACCCCTGTGCTAGCATTCGCGCCCTCAGATCCACCCCAACCTCGCGGGAGCACGGCAAAAATGGCGGGAAAACTCGTTCTGGTACGTCACGGTCAAAGCATTTGGAACGTGGAGAACTTGTTCACTGGTTGGACGGATGTGGACCTCTCGCCCCAGGGTCGTCTCGAGGCGGCCAGCGCAGGTCGTGAAATCCAAAAAGCCGGCATTGCTGTCGACGTCGCCTATACCTCAGTTCTGAAACGAGCGATCCGCACTCTATGGATCGTGCTCGACGAAATGGATCGCATGTGGGTGCCAATCGACACCAACTGGCGACTGAACGAGCGCCATTACGGTGCCTTGCAAGGCTTGAACAAGGCGCAGACGGTCGCGGAACACGGTGAGGCACAGGTGAAGATCTGGCGTCGCAGCTACGACATTCCACCGCCGCCGCTTTCGATCGATGATCCGCGGCATCCGCGTTTTGATGGTCGCTACGCCGGGATCGATCCGACTCTGTTACCCGCAACCGAATCGCTCAAAGATACTTTGGCGCGCGTGAAACCGCTGTGGGATCACGGCATTGCACCGCAACTGCGTGCCGGAAAGAACGTGCTGGTCACCGCGCACGGCAACAGCCTGCGCGCGATGGTCAAGATGCTCGACAATGTGCCCGAGAACGAAATCGTTGAGCTCAACATCCCAACGGGTGTGCCGCTGCTCTACGATCTCGATGCGGATTTGCGACCGCGCAGTCGTCGCTATCTCGGTGATCAGGCTGCGATCGAAGCCGCTGCTGAAGCGGTCAAGCGACAAACGGAAAAACGTTAGGCTTTGCCTGGCGCCCAACCGTCGTAGCGACCACCATCGGCTTCCGCCAATTCGCGCAAGCGCTGAGACGCTGCGCGAATGACCGGCACATGCAGGTGCATGGCTTTGGCGGCATGAATACTCACAGGATGTGCGCCACCCTCAGGGGATTCACGAAGCTCCGTGGCGTAGCCTTCCGACTGCAAGGCCGCCGCTACGCGCTGTGCGGTTTCCATCGTGGGCATCGCGATGAAAAAGTCGATCGACAACGGTTGAAAAGGATCGATCCCGCTGCGACGAAGGCGCTCGATTAACTTCGCATCCCAATCGTCGACTCGGCTCGTCGCCGTGCGCCGCACCTGATAGACGATACGGGCGATAGCGATACTGGCGGCAGCCACGAGAAACAGAACGAACCAATCCACGGCGAACGCTCCTTCACTCGTCCGGCGCGATCGTCACGCGCAGCCCATCAAGAGCATCGGTCATATCGATCTGACACGAAAGGCGCGAGCCTTCTTTGTGGTGAGCGAGTTCATCGATCAACTCTCGCTCATCCGACATCGGCGCGGGAATCTTGGCTACCCACGACGAGTCAATATAGACGTGACAGGTGGCGCAGGAGCACATGCCGCCACAAATGGCCGAAATGCCGTAATCGAGCTCACGCAGCGTTTCCATCAACTTCACGCCAGATCGCGCCGGAACATCGTGCTCCACACCGTCACGATCAATTACCTTCAAAGTAGGCATTCGCTCATCCTGTATTCGATTTGAAACCGAGCTGCCTAGTTTGCCTAGGCATCACGCGCGTTTCCAGCAGAATGCGCCGCGAGCGCCATCCACACCCCATCGAGCACGCCTCGAGCCTCGATCCACCAGTTCAATAGTCGAATTTGCTCATGGCGCCCGTGACAGCCGAGCTCATGGAACGTGGCCGCCGGCCACCAGTCAGGCTGCGCTGCTCCAGTGGTTTGCGCCAGTTGCCATTCAGCCAGCAATGCCGAAGACCCGACCAAAAACCCGGCCAGATCCTCTAAGGGATGTCCGGCATGAGCATATTCCCAGTCGATGCAGAACAATCGACCATCTGTTCTTTGCAGTACGTTACCCGAAGTCAGGTCACCGTGGACGAGGCAAAGCTGATTCGTCGATGCGGTGCTTTCAGCGGCACGTCGCCGAAGCTCGCCCCATCGAGATTCCCAAGTTGACCAGGCGAGCGGCTCGATCAGACGCAGTCGCTCTAGCAAGATGTCGACACGGCTCGGCACATCGAGATGCGGTACGCCGATCGGATCCAAATGGCGCAAGCGCGCCAGCACGCTCCACAGCGCAGATCGCGTGGATGAGTCAATCGCTGGGTCTACCCGAACGGGCGCGCCGTCGACCCACTCGAGTTCGATCCACTGCAACCCTAGGTCCACATCCGTGATTCGTGGTGCAAGCCCGGCTCGATCCGCCAACCGATGCGCTGCGAGCTCTGCCTCACGACTCGCTCCCAACCAGGCTGCTCGTGTCGCACTGCTCCAGTATCGACGCACCACTCGTCGATCCCGATCAGCTCGATACTCGATACGATTCCCCGTCAGCGAGTGATCACTGGCGGCACTCATGCACGCTGTCGCCACCAGCTACGCAAACCAAAAATTGCGATGACGAAATAAATCAAATACAGCATCGCGACAAACAGCAGGCCTTGCGAGGAGTACATGTAGAAGGACAGCGCATCGACGAGTAACCAATAGCCCCAGTTCTCGAGGATCGCGCGAGCGGTCATCCACGTCGCCAATAGACTCAGCCCCGTCACCGCAACATCCAGATGCGGCCACGCCGCTGCCGTGTGCTGCTGCAATAGTGGCGCGCCGAACCAAACCAGCAACGCAATCACCAACCAAGCGACAAGATGTCGCCGCCAAGTCCACATCTTCACCGAAACCACTTTCTCGCCCGGCGCCACTTTCGACCAGTGCCAAAACCCATAAAACGCCATGAGCACATACACGGCCTGCAACACGGCCTGCAGCGGCAAGTCTGCTCCCGCTGCTAACCACACGAGTAGCGCTGACGAACCGGCACCAAAGACCCAAGCCCAGCGAATTCGCTTCACCGCAAGGACCGCGTAGACCACCCCACAGATGAGCGCCACCTGCTCGGCCCAGTGGGTCGCCAGCATTTGATCAATCCACGCTTGCACTCAGCGCACCGTCCAGGTCACGTTGACGCCCGCACGTCTCGGGTCAGCCAGTTGCACATATAACTTATTGGGGTAGTCGGGAGGTTCGTTGCCGAAGAAAAAGCCCCGCTGAGCATAATCCTCGTCGAGCGCATTACGAACCCACACATCGAAGCGCCAGCTCGCCGCCTCATAGCCAGCACGAAGATTGAGCAAGTTGTAGGACTGTGATCGCTCATCGTGACTGTCGCTGAAGTAAAACGCCGCGACATGCTGCAGATCGACTCTGGCAAACCAACCGCGCTCGTGACGATATTCGGCACTCAATACACCTTGCTGCCGAGGCGCATGAGCTTGCTCTCGTCCGGCCAGATCGCGATCAATCGTCACGTAATCCAGAAAGCGTGTGCGCAAAATACCGGCTGATGCCGACAACTGCCAACGAGGCGACAAACGACGACTGACGCTGGTCTCAAACCCTGCGTTCTCACCGCGAGCGGCATTATCTGTCAGATAGATGAACGACAGCGGATCACCGGGATCAAGCTGAGCCGACGTGCTCACCTGTTGATCGACTCGCCGCATCAAAAAGAGATTGGCTTCTAGACGCCATAAGCGATTGGGATCCTGAGCTTTGTACCCAAGCTCGACCGAGTGGAGAAGTTCTTCCGAAAACTCGCGGCGTTCTCCCGGAATCGCCGCGCCAATGTTAAATCCGCCGGCCTTGTACCCTCGAGCCAGCGAAAGGTAGAGGCGTTGATCCGAGTCGATTCGATAGAGAAGCGACACATTGCCACCCCACATCGTCTCAGCCGGATCGACATCCGTACCATCGGTATCCGCGTAGCGCGAGTCGCGATGCTCCAAACGCGCACCCAGCGTGAGCGCCCAGCGACTCGTGATATCCCGCTCGTACGAACCGTACAGCGCCACATGACGCGCTCGATAATCGCTTTTGAGGGCGCGATACACCTCGCCGCCGTACAGATCGAGCTGATCGTTAGTCTCTTCGATATCCAAACCATAGAGACCCAGGATCCAGCCATCTTCTTGAGATAACCAGCGAAGATCCTGACTAAGCGTGCGACGATCGCGCAGGAATCGCGAAGTGAAATCGTAGTCGGGGTCGAAGCCCCAATCGCCATCGAAAGAGTAGAGAATGTCAGCATCCACTAATGCGGTGAGACTACGAAACTCCACCGAACCCTCACGCACCAACTGCAACGACGCGCCACGAGATCGCTGTCGGTCTCGTCCAGGATCATCCGAAAGCGTTCGTCGCGAATTGTCGATTGAAAAAGCATCGAAGCCGTTATCTTGATCGACCGCGAGCAAGGACCAATCGGCTTGCCAGTGCGACGTGAGGCGATGCGTACTGCGCCAACGGAAGGTGTTTTCCGACAAACCGTTGGTGTCATCCCGATCGACGAATTCATTGTAACGCGCGCCATCCGCACGATATCGCTGCGCAGCGATACGCCATGCAGACTCTTCACCGAGCGCACCGCCCGCTACAAGCCCAAGAGATGCGACACCCGCCTCACCCCAACCGGCCTCCCACCGCTGCAGCGCCTCTGCGGACGGCCTCTGCGTACGCACGTGTAGCAAGCCCGCCAAGGCATTGGCACCAAAGGTCGTACCTTGAGGTCCGCGAAGCACATCGACCTGCTCGAGATCGATTAAGGTCGCGGGCATACCGATACCCGAAAAATCCATCCCGTCGATCAAAAATCCGACGGACGGATTCGGGGCACCCTGCCATTGATCCGTCTCGCCAATGCCACGCAGCTGAAAGTAGCGTGGCCGCGAACTGCCCGAAGCCCAGTTCAGATTGGGGACGAGTGGCAGAACGTCTTGAAGATGCTGCAAGCCAGCCTCTTTGAGCGTGTCTCGATCGAGCACCGTGACGCTAGCGGGAACATCGAGAGACACCGTTGGGCGCAGGGTCGCTGTCACGATGACCTCTTCTAAAGTCGACTCGGACTGCGCCTCTGCCACCGGCGGCAGCAACGAGAGAGAAATTAACAAACACGGATAAAAACGAGCTGAATACACCTGCTCCCTCCGCCGGTACTAACCGGATCAGGTTCAACGGGTTCGCCGCCCCATGCGACGTCTCAGGCCAGAAAGCCACCCCAAGGTAGGCGCGTATTTTGCTTGAAAATCAGGCGGTTGCAAGAGCGTGGTGCAGCCGGCGAGCGACTTGCCTACAATCGCGCCCCTTGCGTGAACCAATGGGCCCACGCCCGAGGGGAGCAGATCATGTCGAGAACCGTGCAGGTCTTTCAGGTCGACGCGTTCACGCGGCAACTTTTCACGGGTAACCCAGCGGGCGTTGTGCTCGGCGCGGAAGTGTTGAGCGACGAGGAGATGCTCGCCATCGCCCGTGAGCTCAATAATGGCGATACGGCCTTCGTTCTGCCGCCCGAGGCCGATGATCATGATCTGCGTGTGCGATTCTTCACGCCGCGCACCGAATCCGCCTTCGTTGGCCATGCGACGATCGCCACCCACTACGTACTCTCTCGCGATGTAGCGCCTCATCCAGGTCGCGCGCGACAAAAGCAAAAAGCGGGTCGTGTCGACGTTGAAATCCGAGGCTCCGGAGCCGATCGCCGCATCGCCGTCCGTCAACCAGCGCCGCCGCTGGGACGTGAACTCAATGAGCGTGAACGTCTCGCGGTGCTCGATGCGCTTGCGCTATCGAGCGCTGATCTCGACCCACGCTGCGAAATGCGCATCGTCGGCGGCGCGGGCAATCGATTGTTGATCGGGGTGCGCGGCAGTCAGCAACTGAAGCAGATGAAACCGGACTTCGGTCGTCTGACGACACTGTCGGCGCAACTGGGTGCCTCGGGGCATTTCGTGTTCACGACCGACTCGGGTCAAGAGAACTGTCTTACGCTCTCGCGCATGTTTTGCCCGGCGATCGGTATCCCGGAAGATCCGGTCAGCGGTAACGCACATGGTCTGCTCGGCGCCTACCTGCTGCACCATGGCTTGCTGGAGCGCCGCGGCGACAAGGTCGAATTTTCGGGCGCACAGGGGCAGTTCCAAAACCGCCCGGGGCGTGTTGATGTCGAGCTGGAGTTCGAAGAAGGACGTCTTGCAGGCGTTTGGATCGTCGGCAGCGCAGCGATGGTCTTCGAAACGACCATCACCCTGCCCTGACCCTCAGCGAGCTAGATCCCAAAAGAGCGCATCGAGCCCGACCCGAATTCCGGGATCTGCGACCCATTGTCTATCGCGATCAAAACGCACCAACGGCTCGACGTTGAGGAAGAGCCATCGACCGTGCATGGGCTTTTTCCAAAAGAAGCCGACTTCATAGAAGTCGGCTCCACTCGCGCTGCGTCCCCCAGCCTCGAGACGAAAACCAGCAGCATCGCCAAGATCACGATTGCGCACTTGAGATAGCTGCCGATCCGGGCTGATGACGGCGTTAGCGTTGGCCGAAACGAATTGATACGACCATCCTGTCTCGCCGGTTTCGTGCAGCCAACGCACGGATACGGAGGATCGCAGCAGATGCCGTTGCCGCCACCGATCAATCAAGACGCTGCTCGCAACACCAAAGCCCTCATCGGTTTCCGCAAACATCTTCAGAAACGGCTCGATGCGCCAATCGCCGCGAGAAAATGCCTGACCCGTGCGCAGGGCAACGAAGCCGACGGGCGGTGCTGCCAACTTGGCGCCAATCTCAACATTCAATGATCGAACTGGATCGTAACGAAGACCTGCCCGCAACGATTCAGCCGCCTGCTCGAGGGTACTCTCAGAGATCGCATCGGTCGTGATGAACACATCCAGACTCTGCTCGAGATTCGGCAAGTTCAAAGAAATGTCGAAATCCGCAGACGTCTCGAAATCCAGAGAACCGTCGCGAGAGATCCCCGTCAGATCGATCCCGATACGAAAAGGCGAAACCGGAACCGGAAGAGCGGTTTCAGACGGTTCGAGGAACCGATGATCGAGTTGCAGAAGACGGCTTTGCACGCCGAGTAATAGTCGATTGTGAAACGCATCGAGAGCCGACGGAACCTGGACTTGCTCGTCCACCAAGCGCTCGATGTCGAGCGTGGATGGTCGTATTTCAATGACGGCTGGTGTAATTTCGGCAGCAGTCAGACGTAACGCCGAAGCAGTCAGCGTGATGCATCCGACCATCGTGAAATACCAACGAATCATGCGATCGAGTGTAGCCACCTGCAACCCGCTCTCCCAAGCCCCATTTCTCGAGTCTCAGGAAATCGCAATATGAAAAAGCCGACTCTGACCACTCTTGCCATCTTTGCCCTATCGGCTGCGCCTCTCGGCGTGGCTGCCGAGCACTGCGCAACGGATGCTCAACGAGCTGCTATCCAAGCGGCGATGGCTGACCCTGCCAAACCAGCACCTTACCGAGTTGCCGCCAAACTCGCCGTTCCCGAAGCGACCGTGCAGAGTGCGCTGGCGCCGGCAAGCTATGGCATCGATGCCAGTCATTTCCGCAGCGTCTGGACCAGTCTCACCGCCTGGGAGGAAGCCGTAACGGTCGTGATGAAGGGCGGACATATCTTTGAAACGCATGGTCGTATTCCGGAAGGTGAACCGTCCAAGCGTAGCCAGTTCTTCAATTTGAAGTCGGAAGCCGAGGGGATGCATGGCCATCTGCGTCCCGATTTGCTGTCAGCGATCTACGTCATGGAACTGCCGATCGGCGATGAAACGCAGCGCGGCGTACTGTTTTACGACAAACAGGGTGAGATCGCTTTTGGTGTCTATCTGCCCGGCGAGGGTCACACGCCCTCGGCAGCCGCACTGCAGCAGTTTGCCGCGACGCGCAATGTCATTCAGCAGCAGCCGTCCGTCTGCCGCTAAAGATCAGCGCAGCATTTCGTCGACGAGCGAACCGACGCCGTAGCGAACCGGATCTGATGCCGGCAGCCGATAGCGCTGCTCCAAGTCACCGAGCAAAGTGCGAGCAGCGTCGTCTGCGAGCGCAGAGGTGTTGATGGCCATACCAACAAAACGGACGGCCGGGTTCATCATCTTGGCGCAGCGCAAATGCAACTCAAAACACTCATCGAGCGACGGTATCGGCCAGTGCGACAACCCCCGCATATGCTTGCGCGTCGGCTCGTGACACATGACGAGCGCATCGGGCGCAGCACCGTGCAACAAGCCGAGACTGACACCTGAGTATGACGGGTGAAAGAGAGAACCCTGCCCCTCGATCAAGTCCCAGTGATCCGGTGCATTCGCCGGACACAACTGTTCAACCGAGCCCGCGACGAAATCCGACACCACGGCATCTACCGGCACACCGCCCCCCGCGATCATGATGCCCGTCTGTCCGGTCGCACGAAAATCGGCTGCAATACCCCGGGCGCGTAACTCACGCTCGAGCGCCAAGGTCGTATACATCTTGCCGACCGAGCAGTCGGTACCGACCGCGAGCAAGCGACGACCGCTGCGGACCTGCGCACCGGCGATCGGGTATTGCCCCGGTTCCCGCACCTCGATGATTCGCGAGCCCGATAGCGCGGCGGCCTCGCGGATGCGCTCGATGCTCGCGAGGCGCGTATGTAGTCCGTTGCAGAGGTCGTAGCCTAATTCCAACGCACGCACCAGCACGTCGACCCAACTCTCGGCGATCGTGCCACCGCGATTGGCTACCCCAATGAGCAAAGTTCTAGCCCCGCGACGGCGCCCCTCCTCGAGATCGATTTCATCGATCGGTAACTTGGGAGCGCACCCGGGAAGACGCAACTGCCCGACACACTCATCGGGTCGCCACTGCCATACGCCGATGGCTGTCTTGGCGGCCAAATCATCATGAGCATCACCAAGAAACAGCAGATATGGCTTATGAATGATCATCGCAACCCCTCGATAATCGCGAGCGAGACGTCGGCAATCCATTTTTGCGCCGCATTGTCCGGCGAGTAGTCTATCTGCGGCAAACCATCGACCGTTACAGCAATCGCAATGCGTCCGTGCGGTGTATGCACGATTCCAACATCGCTGCGCAACGCATCGAGCGAACCCGACTTGCTCGCGACTCGAAACTGCTCGATCTTGCGCCCGATACCGTCTTTGTATTGTTGTCGCTCGAGCATCTGCGATACCAAGCGCGAGGACTCCGCATCCACGACTTTCCCTTGCTCTAGTAGTTCGAGCAACCTGACCATTTCTCGCGGCGTCGACACGCCGATACCAAAGCGTTGGTTTTCTGGCCGCATGCCTTCGCGAGTCCAACCTTGTGCAGGTTTGAGCTGATTTCCATCGCCGCGGATTTTCCGCATCACCCGCGTGCGCTCTAAACCGAGGGTTGCGAGATACTCGTTCACCGCATCGCCGCCGACATGATCGAGGATGAGATTGGTGGCGGTGTTATCACTGACGATAATCATCAAAGTTGTGGCATCACGCAGTGACACCGATTCATCATCACTGAAATCGGCGAGAACACCCGATCCCGACACCTTGTCTGCGCGACCGATGATCAAACGATCCGACCAAGCGTGTTTCCCATCAGCCACGAATTTGGCGACGGCGCAGGCGATCGGGAGTTTGATCGTACTGGCCGTCCGCACTGACTCGTCGGCATTGATACCAACTTCACGACCGGAATCGAGATTGCGTGCGTAGAGTGAAACGTGACCATCGATCTGCGTCGACATCTGCCTAAGGCGAATCTCGAGCTCGTCAGCCGCCGCGGGTAACGCACTTAACCCGACGATCATCAGCACCGCAGCAACTAACGGACGGAGACTCATCTCGCACTCCTTTGCTCGACGTCGTGATGTTTACCGAGGGGGATCAATGCCACGCCGAGACACAATCCCAAGCCCAACGGGAACAACCATGGAAATGCCACTAACTTGCCGCTGTCGACCAAGCCGAAAAACGCCGCATTATCGACCACGAGCACACCGACGATTGATGCCACTACACCGAGAGCTGGCTGACGGATATATCTTTTGGGAATAAACACAGCCATCAAAAACAAACCCAACATCGAGCCGTAGGTATATGCAGTCATTGCAAATGCGAGTGGGATCAATCGCTCATCCGTCCCACCGAGCATGATCGCAAACCCACCGAGCGCGAGACCCCAGAATGCAACGAGCAATCGTGATAACCAAACGGCCTCGGCATCCGCCAAAGTGCCGCGACGGTGTCCCTCGTGAAACATGGTGAGACTCGTCTCTGCCAAAGCGGATAACACCGGGCTCGACATCGCTGCTGCGAACAGTGCTGCCACCATGAAACCTCGCAAGCCGCTCGGCAACTCCGAGAGAATGAAGGCCGGGAAAATACGGTCCGTATTTTCAGCAACCATGCCTGCAAAAGCCGGGTCGATTGCCTTCGTGCCGTAAAAACCCCAGAGGGACACACCTACCAGTAAGAACAGAACGACAACACCCTCTCCGATGTTGCTTGCATATAAAGCGCGTTTTGCGTCGGCTACCGATCGACAACACAACATACGTTGCGTGTTCAGCTGATCCGTCCCGTACGCCGCTAAATTCTGGAACGGCATCGCGAAGACACCCGCCCAAAATGTGAAGCTAACGAGCGGATCCGTGGAGAAATCGAAGATGCGAGTTTTCCCAGCGTCGTCAGCCGCACTCATGAGCGCGGCGAATCCGCCGGGATACTCCATGGTCACGTACCACACCGCGATTGATCCACCTGCGATCAGCATGATGAACTGCACCACATCGGTCCAGACAACGGCGCGAACTCCGCCGAGCCAGGTGCTGAGTACGGCAACGCCGACACTCAGCATCACACACCATGTGAAATCGAGGCCTGTCAGTAATTCCAGCACCAGAGACACTGCAAAGATGCGCACACCTTGACCCAGAATCGCGCCGACAAAGAACAACAATGCGGAGAGCTGCCCAAAACGTGAACCCAGTCGATCGCGAATGTAGTCGTAGGGACTGGCATAGGCACCCGCATAGAGTTTGGGCATGATCCAGTGACCGAATATCCACTTCGAGATGAACCCGGCGACACAGAACTGCAAATAGCGAAAATCTCCGCCCTCAGCAAAAACAAGCGCAGGCACGCCAATGAACGTCACGCCGCTGACCGTCGTCGAAATGATCGATGCAGATACTGCGTACCACGGCAGGCTACGCGAACCGAGAAAATACTCGTGCACGTTCGCTTGGCGCCCGCTCAAGCGATGTCCGATGAAGGTAACGAGCGCGAAGTACGCGCCGACCACACACCAATCGATGATGCCGAAATAAGTCATGCGCTTGGCAGCCTACGACCGGAGCCTTCACCCGGATACACGCGTCCGTTTGCACCCGGATAGGCATAGCCATTGATTAAGACGCGTCGTGAGAACTTCGACTCGTTCGAGGTGCTTCCGTGAACCGCATAGGGACCAAAGAACAATACCGAACCGCTCGTACCAGTGACGGTAATCGCAGCCGACTCATCGAACTGCGTGGCCGCTGTCACCGAGTCCATCGGCGTACCGTAGTCGTAGTGCGACGAGAAAATACGTCCCTCTGCATCGCCTCTTACCGAATCGCGCGGAATGAACTTGAGGGGGCCGTTAGTTTCGGTCATGTCGTCAATCAGCATGATCGTTTGCACATAGGATCCGCGACCGTTCAGATCTTTCCAGGTCCCAGGCCCTTTGTCGCGGTGTTGGATGTCTTGATGCCAATCGAAAGAGACACCATCGCCCGGCATTTTAAAATGGGCCTGACACAGCAACTGCTCACAATGATCGCTACCCAGCAGCTGTAAGGCCGGCCCCACCAGTCGACTGTCGGCCGATAGATCTAGCAACGTCGACTCGGCTCCGCCTGCCCACACCACTCGCTTGACGATGACATCACCTTGCATCGGCGCATCCAACACGAAATAGGCGCCGGCGTGATTTTGTGTGGCACGCAGTTTCTGCGCGGTCGCGTAGAGACGCTCGAAGGCCTCTCGGGCACGCGTCATTTCAGCTGTAGAAAATAGCGCGGGCACGACGACCCAACCACGGTCGAAAAACTCCTGAACCTGTGCATCAGTCAACTTCATCTCGATGGATCCTCGACCCCGTAGATCAAAAATTCACGACGCGACTGTCGCCAGTCGTTCTCAACCGATCGCCAACTATCGACGATGGCATCGACCGTGAGACCGCTACGAATTTGCTCTACGGTCCGACGCCCAAACAATCCGGTCACACGGTCCAGCTCGAATTCGCGCGGATGCAATCGATGCAGAGCATGCGCGAGCTCAGCGCCCAGTCGCACCGATCTCAAAGCGGCACGATCGGTAACGACAAAAAACACACCGTGACACACTTCCCCCGCAAACTTGCTACTTTGGGGCGTGAAGCTAGTCGGGTAGACCCGCAGCCCCGGAATGTTGCGCGAGTTGAGCTCACGCGCGAGCTGGGCCGCATCGACCCACGGTGCACCGATGAGTTGGAACGGCGTATCGGTCCCACGCCCCACCGACACGTTCGCCCCTTCGATCGTTGCGACGCCAGGGTAAAGCGTGGTCGAAACGAGATTACGCAAATTCGGGGATGGATTGACCCAACTGAGACCCGACTCATCGAACCAGCTGCGACGATCCCATCCTCGCACCGGAATAACCGTCAGCGATGCTGCAATTCGATGGTTGAAGTAACGCGCGAGCTCACCGATCGTTAGCCCGTGGCGGATGGGCATGGGTTGATAAGCCGTGAAAGACAACTCCGATGGATCGAGACTCGGCCCTTCGATGCTGTAGCCATCGATGGGGTTGATCCGATCAAGCACGATCACCGGCACTTTACGCGCTGCCGCAGCCTCGAGCATATAGGCCATGCTGGTGGCGTAGGTGTAGAAACGCGAACCCACGTCCTGCAAGTCGATCACGATGACATCGAGATTCGCGAGCATCGCTTCAGTCGGCCGACGCGTCTCACCGTAGAGCGAGTGAATGACAAGGCCCATTTTCGCGTCACGCGACGATGGCACCTTCTCATCGAGCTCGCCTCGAATCCCGTGTTCGGGACTGAAAAGCGCCGCCAAAGTTACGCCTTCGGCTCGCGCCAGCAAGTCGATGGTGCTGGAGCCGTCTCGCGCGCGCCCGGTTTGATTGGTCAAAAGTCCGACACGCTTACCTTGTAAGTTGGCGTAGCCACCGGCACGAAGAACATCGATACCCTGACGGACCTCCCCAAGCCCGAGCGGCCTCGCTATCGACGTTGAAGGAAACTCCGGCGACGCGTAGCGCTGTGCGCGCAACTGCTCGATGGGCACGGCCCTCGAGAACTCGGCAGCCACGATCGTCGCCACCTTGGATCGCACCGGAGTCGCGTCACCCTTGCCATCGGGGTGCACCCGATTGGTCAGCAGCACGACGTAGGTCCGACTGACTGGATCAATCCAAATCGACGTGCCAGTGAATCCGGTGTGACCGAAAGAACCGATCGGATACAAGTCGCCGCGGTTAGCCGAGTAACTACTGTCGATGTCCCAACCCAATCCACGCTGCACATTCAAGGCAGGCGCAGTTGCCGTTGTTGTCATGCGAATCACACCCGAGGGCGACAACACACGTCGACCATCGAGTTCACCGCCGCGCAGCAACATGCGCGCATATCTCGACAAATCGTCAGCGGATCCGAATAGACCCGCGTGACCGGCGATACCACCCATCCGACGCGCCGTCGGGTCGTGCACAACCCCCTGTAGGAGAATCAGATTAGGACCCTCGCATGGCCAGCCATAGGCGGTGCAGAACTGCGTGGGCGCGATGACATCGCGCCTCGAGGCGGCAGGCGTGAAACCAGCCGACATCATTCGCAGCGGATCCAGGATGCGTTGCTGCACGAACAGCTGCAGCGGCTGACCTGCCACTCTCGCTACGATCTCTCCAAGAACGATGTAGCCGATGTCGCTGTAGACAAAACGCTCACCGGGAGCCGAATGAGGCAACTCCGCGACAGCCCGTCGAACGGCTTCATCCGCTCCAAGCCAGTCACCGCGCAAGTCGAGACTGGGATTCAGGCCTGAGGTATGCGTCAGCAAATGACGCAACGTGATTTGATCTTTGCCGTTTCGAGCAAACTCGGGAATATATTGGGATACTTTGTCGGACAGTCGCAGCTTCCCCTCCTCGACCAAAATCATGACCGAGGTCGCCGTCGCAATCCCCTTGGTCAGTGATGCCAGATCGAACACCGTCTCGAGCTGCATGGGCAGGGGCTCAGGCTTCACGGCTCGATAGCCATAGGCCTTGCGATACATCAACTGATCACCGCGTCCGACCACAACGACCGCACCGGGAATCTGCTGCTGCTTGATCGCCTCCTCGATCGCGGCATCCACTTTATCGGTCCAGCTAGCTGCAGCGGCGGACGCTGCTGCGCCAGACACCGCCAGTAACCCCAACGCGAACCGACGTATTGCGGCGATCTTGATCATGTCTCCCCCATTTTGAGACCCCGCTTGACGAAAAAACCCGCCGAAGCGGGTTTTTTCGTCGATTGCGCTCCGATTAGAAATCGACGCGCAACGAGAGCTGGACGCGGCGTGGCAGGAAGAAGCTGCGCGCCTGTCCAAACTGCGGGCTGTAGTCGACAGGATCAATGTTGTAGCCCGTCTGTCGATCGAACACGTTGAACAGATCCGCACGGAACTTCAACGTCGGCAGCGACGCCACTTTGAACTCCTGCGTATAGTTCAGGTCGAGCTGCCAGTGACTGGCACTGCGACGACTACCAGCGGGTTCTGCATAGGACGAGGTCGTGTCATACGAGTTGTTGACTCGCAGACCGTAGTAGGTTCCCGACCACTTCTCCCAAGGCTGCCCGGACTGGAACACGAAGTAAGCACCCAGATTGGCTTTCCAATCCGTCGTGTAGTGTCCGAATACTTTGAGCAAGTGCGGACGATCGCCCGAGAGGGTGCCGTCCTTGTTGTCCCAAGGGAACTTGCCAGGATCGTCACCGTAGAAGGACGAACCAATGAAAGTGTTGGCGTCGTTGACCGTCGTCGTGTTGTCTTGGTCGAAGTTACCCTTATAGCGACTGCGAACATAAGAAGCGTTGAGATAGGTGCGCTCACCCACCCATTCGGCCTCGATGCTCGCTTCGTAGTACTTGGTATACGCGCCATCCATCTCGGCGATCACGTAGGTCGACCCACCGATCTCGGCACGAACGTCAGCAAGGTTTGGAATGTAGAGACCTTGAGCGCGGATGTTAGCCGGTGCACCACCATTCGGGGCATAAACACGAAGACGCGCGTCGTTCGGAATGTCTTCCCAAAAGTGTGAGCCCTCGCGATATCGCAAGTGACCACGCAACGCCCAGCCCGAATCGAGCGCCTTGGTCGTGCCGATCGTGAACTCATCGATACGGCGCGGCTTCAAGCCCTCGTCGAAGAACTTACCGCTCGAAGAGCCACGGTAGGCCGCCTCGAGGAAGTTACCGGCGCTGTCGAAGCGGACGTCGACCAGGCGACCAAACAAGCTTCGATCCCAAGATGCTGCACGAGCGAGCGACGACGCCTCGGGGTTGTATGAAGCAAAGTTCGCGAAGATCGTGTCGTTACCTTCGTATCGCCACGTGACGCCCAACCGCGGCTGGATCATGTCCTTCCAGTCGACGGTGTACATCTTGTAGCGATTTCCCGGCGCCAACTCGAAGCCTGACACCGTACCGGCTTTCGGTCGCAGACCTTGGCCGTAGAGCTCATCTTGGCTGATCAGCACGCCGACGTTGTACTCGAAATCACCGGCGGTGATCGTGTCGTTGATCTCGAGATTGAACGACTTGACCTGCGAGTCGATCGACGGAGTCAGCGGATTACCCGCCGAGTCGGTGGCGCCGGCTTGCAGCAACGTCGCTTGGTAAGCGTACGGCTTATTGTTGGCGCCCAAGGTCGTCGTGTTACTCAAGTTCCCGTTGAACGTGATGCTGCCCCAGCCGTTAGCAGTACGCAGCAACTCTTCCGAAATCTTGGAGTACTTCGCGCCGACATGCAGTTTGTGCTGGGTTTCACCGAGCTCGAACTTGTGATCGAACGCGACTTCGGCCGTATCACGGTAGAAGTTCTGGAAGTTGACCTCGGGGAACACGCCAACACGACCACCACCAGCCTTCACGCCGGACGAGTTCGTGTAACCGTACTGGTCGATCAAGGTTTGTGCCGCCGCGTTACGCGCGATTTGCGCCGCCGTGGTCGCGGTGATCAGTGTCGGGACCGAGAAACGACCTTGATTGGTGAGATCCGCGATGTTGAGCCGATCGCCGATCCGGCCCGTAAAGCCGAGCAGGACGTCAGGCACAGAGCCGGTTTCCAGCTCGAACTTCGCTGCCTTGAAACTCAAAGTGGAGTCGTCACCGAGAATCCACGAGCCATCGAGAGTGAGGATGTCCTGATACGAGGCCTCACCCACGCTCTGCGAATCCGGATCGAAGGCGCCGATGCCGGCACCCCGACCTTCGCGATCCGAGGTACGCAAGCTCAGGTTGAGCAACACGTCATCCGTCGGCGCCCAAGTGAGCTTGCCGAAGTATTCGTCACGCACGCTCTTGTAATCTTTGACGTTGCCATACGCCGTGACCGGATTGTCGCGATTGACCTCCGGGCGATAGTAGGACGCATAGAAGAACAGCGAGTCCTCGATGATCGGGCCGCCGAAGCCGGCGCTCATCCAGGTCTGCTCCAATTGATAGCTCGTCGTACCGCGAATCTTCGAGACGAGACTCTTAGGCTGGGTCTTGTACTCAACCGAACCCTTGAACTCGTTCGTGCCGGACTTCGACGTTGTGTTGATGGAGAAGCCACCGGCACGGTTGAAACCAATTGCTTTGGCGCCACCGCGCTCCATCGACACGTTCGCCACGTCGTGCGTGGAAGGATCTGAGGCGAGGTTACCGAACAACGGCAACGACACGTCGACACCGTCGAAGCCATATTTGTTGTCGACGCCGGAACCACCCGCCGAGGGGCCCAAGGTTTTGTTTTCGGAATACTGAACGCCCGGGATCAGTTTCAGAAGATCGCGATACTCCTGGCCGATCGGCAGACGCTCGATGTTGTCTGAACCCAGCGAGTTCGAGATGGAGGCATTGCCCTCACGCGACAAACCGCTAGCGACAATGCGTACGGTTTCGAGCGCTGCATCGCCCCGCGATGCACCCACCGAGACATCCGCGGTGGTGGTCTGATCGAGCAACACCTCAACGTCGACTTTCTGCAGCACACCGCTCGCATTGGCAAACGTCAGCGTGTAGCGACCTGGCAGCAACAAGGGAAGGCTGTAGCTGCCATCTTCGCGCACGGCAGCCGAACGCGGCTTTGGCATCACGTCGGAGGTCGCTGTCACGGTGATACCCGAGAGACTGGTGCCAGCCACTTCGGCACTGACCTTACCCCGAATACCGCCGACCTGCTGGGCAATGATCGGCGAACTCAACACAGATCCCGCGATGATCGCGGAGACGACTAACCTAATACCCTTCATATTCCCTCCCTCGGGGTCTTGTTGTGTCAGGGTCAAATGACCTTGGGATTCAAATACTTTCTGCGGCGCCGTGCAACCCTTGCCTGTTGCGCAGTAGCCACGATCCCGCTCGAATGCATTTCAGGTGACGGCACTCTCCAGCATCCTGATCGTACCGCGGACGGCATCGAGTTCGACCTCGACCCCAACGGGTAAGGTGAACTGACGACTAATGTGTCCGAACATCGCGCCCGAGTAGGCCGGAATGCCAAGTGATTGGATGTGATCGCGCAAAACGTCCGGAATGGTGAGTGAGCCGTAGCCCTCGCCCGGACCACAATCGGTGCAGTTACCCCACACGAATCCAGCGAGCTTATCGAGCACACCGGCGAGCTTCAGTTGAACCAGCATGCGATCGATGCGGTACGGGGCCTCGTCAATGTCTTCCAAGAACAAAATCGCTCCGGTGAAGTCGGGCAAATACGACGAACCCAACAGCGCCGTGAGCACCGTCAGATTGCCGCCGAGCAGACGACCGCGCGCCACACCCGGATTGAGCGTCCGTGTGCGGTGCTTGGTGGGAGCTAGCAACTCCCCTGTCTCACGCGGATTTTCGAAGGTTGCCGTCTCTGCTTGCCACAGCACGCGTTGTAACCACTCGACGTTGGTTTTGTTCCACTCACTCGCACCATTCGGACCGTGGAAGGTAACGAGCCCCGTCTTCGCTTGCAGCGCGAGCAGCAAAGCGGTGATGTCGCTGTAGCCGATCAAAGCCTTCGGATTCTTCGCAATCGCGTCGAAGTCGAGTAGCGGCAACAGACGCGCCGATCCCCAGCCACCCCGAATACAGTGGATAGCTTTAACTTCAGGATCGCGAAACATCGCATTCAGATCGGCTGCGCGATCCTCATCTCGTCCAGCGAGATAGCCATAGCGATCGAACACATGCTTGCCGAGCTTGCCTTTCAAGCCCAGCGCGGCGAGCGACTCGAGTAACACATCAATATCGAGCGGATCCCAGTTGGCACTAGCGGGAATCATCAAGCCAATCGTGTCGCCTGGCTGTATGCGTGCGGGTTTGACGAGGCGTCGACGGCGCTCTGCACCGGCTGGCCAAGGACTACCGACACTCGGCGGCACCAAGAGCGCACCGAAAGTGGCCGCCGCTGCGGCCGCAATCCACTCGCGACGATTGGTCATGATGTCTTCTCCCCTGCTGACCCGACGCATGAGTATACGTGGCGCTCGCCCATCGAGTACCGAGGCGGCAGATGCTTGCGCGATACCACTATCAGGGATGACACTCGGCACATGAAGAAACTCCAGACGACTCTGCTCTCGATGAGCGCGACTCTCTTCGCCATCTTTAACAGTGCTTCGTTCGCCAGCGCAGCTGAAGCAGACGAATCACTTCGACGCGCCATCAGCGTGCTCGAGTCGACCATCCTCGTCGACGGTCATAACGATTTGCCAATGGCCATTCGTCAATACGCGAAAGCACCAGGCGATGTCGCGGCCTACGATTTGCGTCAACCCACCGAGGGCGACACCGACATCTCCAGATTGCGCGAAGGCAGGCTT
>JBDKJA010000007.1:0-32649 GCA_039796795.1 Pseudomonadota bacterium | reverse complement strand
TACGCGCCTGTGCGATTGAACGACGCCGATACCGTGGCGCGCTTTGCCGCGCCGGATCAGGTGCTCGCATCCGGGGTGTTGTGGGAAGAGAATCGACGACAGCTCGCCTTTAAGCCCTTCGTGGTGAGCAAGGCGACGGGGCGAGGAGTCGTTGTCGGCTTCACGGCCGATCCGAACTTCCGTGCTCACATGGCGGGTCTTAACCTGATTTTCATCAACGCGATCTTCCGCGGTGCCGCGGTGACATATGACGCTAACACCCAATGAGCATCAGGCGTTTTTGGTGGGCAGTTTGAAGTCGTAGTGGATCGCGAGCGCGCGCAGTCCGATCGTCACGAGCGCGCAGGCGGTCATCGAGATCCACTCGTCACCGCCTGCTATCGCGATCAGGGCGTAACTGCCGCCACCCGCTGCGGCGCAGAGGGCATAGGGCCTATGGTCGTGAAATAGCTGCGGCATCTCGTTGCAGACGAGATCTCGCAGCACACCACCGAAAGTGCCTGTGATGACGCCCATCATGACCGCGACGATCGGCGGTTGCTGCATGATCCACGAGAGATGGGTGCCGGTAGCACAAAATAAACCGAGCCCGATCGTATCGGGTGCTTGTAACCATCGCTCGCTGCGCTCGAGACGCGCGCGGCTGATGAGTGTGGCGCAGACGATCGACAGTGCGAGCACACCGAGCAGTACGGTTTGATGCTCAACCCAGAAAAAAGGGCGCCGATCTAGCAGGATGTCACGCAACGTTCCGCCGCCAAAGGCCGCTAGAAATCCGCAGACGCAGATGCCGACGATATCCATTCGTTTGCGCAGCGCACCGAGAACACCGGATACAGCGAAAGCGGCTGTCGCGAGATACTCCAAGGTAACGATGGAGTGTTGGCTCAAGGTGACGATCGGCTCCATGGGGCTCACGCGCCCCTCAACAACTGCCACGTTCCGATACCGGCGAGTGTGGCGATGAGCGAGCTTGTAACGTGCAGTGCGATACCGCTTGCGGCCATGCCGAAACGACCTTGCTGAAGCAAGCTCACGATTTCGTTCGAGAAGGTGGAGAAGGTCGTGAGACCTCCGCAAAAGCCAGTCACGATCAAGAGTCGCCATTCAACCGGCAGATCCTCTCGTTGCGCAAAGAAGGCGAGCGCGAGACCGACGATATAGCCGCCGATGATGTTGGCAGCCAGAGTGCCGGGCGGGATATCGGAAAAAAGGCGATTTAGCCGTTCGCTGAGCTGCCAGCGCAGCAGAGCGCCCAATGCGGCGCCGATTCCGACTGCTGCAACAGATGGCCACATGCTCGAACGTCCTCACGCTGGTTATCCCCCGCATCATAGCGTCTGTCACAATGGACGCGTGATGAACGAGACAGACGACCAGCCGCGACTCTCCAAGCGCATGAGCGAATTGGGTTTGTGCTCCCGTCGCGAGGCTGAGCAATGGATCGTCAGCAATGGATCGTCAATGGCTGGGTTCAGGTTGATGGTCGCATCGTCGATGTGCTCGGCACGCGGGTCAGTCGCGAGGCCAAGATCGAGATCGATCGTCGTGCGCGAGCGCAGCAGGACGAACTCGTAACGGTCATCCTCAATAAGCCGATCGGTTATGTCTCTGGGCAGGCTGAAGATGGTTATGAACCTGCGACGGTGCTGATTCGGCCCGAAAATCGCTGGGCTGGCGACGAGTCGGGAAAGCGTTTTGAGCTGAAGCACTTGCAAGGCTTGGCGCCGGCGGGTCGTCTCGACATCGACTCGACGGGTCTGATGGTCTACACGCAGGATGGTCGCATCGCCAAGCAACTGATCGGTGGTAACGAGATTGAGAAGGAGTATCTCGTTCGCGTACAGGGCGTGCTTTCGGACGACGGCCTCGCTCGGTTACGACACGGTTTGACGCTCGATGGTGTGAAGCTCAAACCGGCGCGCGTCGTCTGGCAGAACGAAGACCAACTGCGCTTTGGTTTGCGAGAGGGTCGCAAGCGACAGATTCGTCGCATGTGCGAAATCGTTGGGCTCAAAGTAGTGGGCTTGAAGCGTATCCGGACGGGCCGCGTGTTACTCGGCGCGCTTCCAGTGGGACAGTGGCGTTACCTTCGAGCGGATGAGGGGTTTTGATTCAAGAGGTCACGATAATGATCGATGTGGTGCTGACGAGACGGGTTTTAGTTTGGGCCACGGTCATGGTGAATGCCGTTTTCGGGCTCGCGCACGCCTCGGTATTGCCCGGCCCGTTGGTGACTCCAGAATGGTTAGCTGCTAATCGATCGGCGGTGACGATTCTCGAGATACGAGAAGACCCCAATGAGTACGTGGCTTCCCACATCCCCGGAGCGAGATTGGTTCCGGCGGCCAAGATTCGTCAAACGCGCTATATCGACGGGCGAAACATTCCCGCAATGCTACCTGACCGTGGTGCCATCGAAGCTTTGATGCGTTCGATCGGTGTAATGACCAAGACTCCCTTGGTCATTGTGGCGGCAGGCAGGTCAGTGGAAGAGTTCGATGGCGCGGCGCGGCTGTATTGGACACTCAAATACTACGGTGCCGATGCGCTCGCGATTTTAGATGGTGGTCATACTCGATGGGTCGCGGAGGGTCGGTCTACCGAGAGCGGTATGCCCGATCTGCCCTCTGGCGATTGGACGGCGGGTGAGCCGAGACCCTCTTTGCTCGCGGACACGCAAACCGTGATGACCGCTGCCGCATCTCGCGTTCAGCTCGTTGACGCGCGACCGCTCGCCTTTTTTCATGGCCTCGCTAAGCGTCCCGTGGTGGCCGCCTACGGACACATCCCTGGCTCGAAAGTGTTCCCGACGGAACTGCGCGCGAAGCCTGAGGGTAACGGCCAAAGTTATCTCAGCACGGAAGACTATCGAGCAATCTTGCAGAGCCTGCAAATTGTGCTGGATCGCCCAACGATCACGTACTGCAATACCGGGCATATGGCGGCAGGTGCGTGGTTTATCTTGTCGGAGTTGCTCGGGGTCGCGCAGGTGTCGTTGTATGACGGCTCCATGGCGGAATGGGCGGATGGCTCGCGTCCGGTCGCGCGTTATTGAATCTGTTTAGGAGTCCATATCGTGCGAATGACAGACATTCCTTTCGGTACCACCGATTGGTCTGCAGTTGCCGAAACGCGCCACCCCGGTGAGTCGGGTGAAGCGCTCTGGCGAACGCAGCAATTTGGTGACATTCGAGTGCGACTGGTTCGATACAGCGCGGGATACGTTGCCGATCACTGGTGTGACAAAGGCCACATCTTGTTCTGTATGGAAGGCGATCTGACGACGGAGTTGCGCGATGGCAGGGTCGTCGAGCTGAAAGCGGGTATGAGTTATCAGGTCGCCGATGACACGATGCCGCACCGCTCATCATCCAAGGCTGGTACGACGCTGTTCATCGTCGATTGATCGGTTCGGTCAACCATCTAAAGACATTGATCACGAACGCACGATTATCGCGTGCCGCGGGTGCATCGAAGCCAATGGATGTCTGACCGTCTGGCGCGATTTGGCTCGTGAACATCGCGGCTTCAGCGAACACCGCGACCCGGCCCTTGCCGAAAGATCGGGTGGCGCCTTGCATCAAGCCGCTCGCGGGTCTTCGCGGCGTGTCTGGCTGAAACTCCCAAGCGCGCGAGGTTAACCAAAGTTCGTAATCCGCGCCGAGCACCATGAGCGGTTGCGCTTCGGTCGGTGCTTCGAAAGCGCTGCCGGTGAAAGCGGCGATTCGCTGGACGGGCGGCTTTAAGTCAGCGCCTGTTATCCCCGGATGACTTTTGAGAGAGCCAGCGTCGAGATCAAAAATATCTTCGGCCGTCGCCTCCGAGCGAATGGCGAATCCGTTCAGAAAACGAAACCCGAATCGGGCGGCAAGATCCGCAACGGCGCCGGGGAAAGGAAAATGATCGGCAATCAGCAATAGCGCGCCACCATTCTTGACCCAAGTGACGAGCAATGCGGTTTCTTGTTCCGACAATGCCGGTTCAACTGGCAATGCCCATCGATCGACGTTCGAGAGATGCAGTGCATTGGCGATGACCAAGGCGTCGGTCGTGCTTAACAACTCGGGTGTAAGGGCGGTCTTGGCTGATCGCACTCTGAAGCCAGTGTTACCGAGCAGCCTCGCCAAAGGAGCATAGCGACGCTCGGCGGTGTGGAAGTTGTGATGAGCGGCGTCGATCAGAATCCGCGGTGCCTGCGTCTCTGTCGCGTTCGATGGCGTCGAGGCGAACAGCATCGAGCACAGCAGTAAAACCAGAGCGCTAGCGCAGCGATAGGGCGATGTCTCGGCTCTCATAGCGCACTCAACAGTGGACCAAGGTGACGCTCGTAGCGGCGCCATCGACCGATGCCGTCGCGATTGATCGGCTTGCGCACTTGCTGAGCACTGGCCGTCGTGACAATACGGTCGGCCGAGTGGAACTCAAGGCAGCCGGGATGCCAAGCCACACCGAGAAAATGCAGGAGTCGACGAATGGCCGCTTCCGGATGCTCGATCAGGTCTTCGTACTGAATTCGCATGACGGTGGTCGCTGGAAGGTGTCGGCATACCGCTTCGAGTAGCCGATCGTGTGCTGATAGATATCGACCGAGTTCAGCAAGATCATAAGCGTAAGGATGTCCTGAGCTGAATCGCTTCGTGAAGCAGGACCACGCGAGATCACGCGGGTCGCGCGCGAGCACGACGATCTTGGCAGCGGGTAGGGCCTGGTGGATGCAGCCGAGGTGAAGCGAGTTGGCGAGAAACTTGTCGACGACGAGCGATGTGCCTATTCCCTTCTCTAGGGTGCTCGCGATCGCGTTTCGGTACCGGTGGGCAATTCGCTGCAGTTGCTCTGCTGAGTACGCAGGTTCGATATCGGCGCCATCGGAGACATTTCGCGATTCGGTGAGGAGCGCTTGCTCAAAGAACTCGCGCTCGCCAACGCCGTATATGACCGGATGACTGATCAGGATCTGTTCGAGCAGGGTGGAGCCGCAGCGTGGGGCGCCGACGATGAAGACGTGATTTAGCGAGGCGTTTTCTGCGCTAGACGCCGGTGCTTGCGGAGCGAGACTTTGGATCTGTAGGCACAGCCGCTCGAGTCGTTGCAATGTTTGCGCTTCGTCGTAGCCGTTGTGCTCGCGAATCAGTCGATTGGCCTGCTGCCAGCTCGCGAACGCTTCGTCCGTTCGATCCAAATCATCCAACGCTTTGCCGCGTGCGAACAGCAGTAGGGCCGCGCCCGCGGCGTGTGCCGGTAGCGGAGTCTGTAGAAGACGCGTTAACTCAGCATCATCTGGCCGATAGCGATGTAGCTCTGCGAGATTGAACTGCGCTTCGGTGAGTATGGGCTTTAGCTCGAGTGCCTTGAGATAGTGCCGCTTTGCGGCCTCGAATCGCCCGCAGTCACGATACGCATTCCCGAGATTGTTGTGCGCCTCGGCAAAGTCGTCTTTGAGAGTGAGGGCTTGTTCGAGCGCCGTGATGGCCTTGTCGCTAGCGCCGATCTGTAGCAAGGCGTGACCCAAGTTATTCCAGGCGTCGACGCCTCGGGCGTCTTGTTGGATGGCGTTTGAGTGGTGCCGTATGGCCTCTGCCCAACGGGACTGGCGCCCGGCTAGGACGCCCAGCGCATCGTGCACCCGGGCATTCGTTTCTTGGAGCGCGAGCGCCGAGTTCAAAGCGCGGCTGGCGATCTCCCAGTGTTGTAACTCGGTAGCGACGATGCCGAGAGCGGTCTGCGCCTGGAATAACTGCGGCGCCAAATTCGCGGCCTCGGTCAGAGCGGCAAAAGCCCTCTCGAGCTCCCCACGTTCCGCTTGGGAAGCGGCCAGGTCGCAAAGGGCGGTTGCCAGATTGTGGCGATAGTGCGGTCGTGGGTCCTGTTCGATTGCTTTTCCCCAGTACTCGATGGCGTCCTCGAGTTGATTGCGCTGGTAAGCGGCCACGGCGCGAAAGTGCCACAAATCCGAATCCCCGGTTGGGAGCCCATCTCCGATCGTCTGATCGCTTTTTCGAGTGGTCACCGTTCTAGCCCCCTCAACAGGGGTGATGTTGCTGCGATCGGAAATAACGCATGGTTATGACGCGGCCCGATTATTTCATTCGCGTCGAAAAGCATCGAGGCGTAGTTTAGACCTCGTACCGTAGTCGGCAATCCCGGAGGTGGCTGGCGTGTGGGGACAAGACGGGGGGTTTAGGGGGAGAACTCGGCTGCAGCGCATCGTGACGGCGCTTGGTTTGGCGTTGCCGCTCATTTTGGCAGCACCCGACGCTGGGGCGGCCGGCTCGCAAAGCCGATCCTTCGTCGTTAGTTTTTTCGCGCAGCAGTTCACCAATAACCCGGGAGATTGCCCAGGTGGGGTCAACCCGGAGGACGAACGCGGCCAGATCGCCGTCGCGTTGCGCACCATGGGTTATTCGTCGGCCGACGTACGTCGTCTGATGGCGGGCTGGGATCAAGGTGGCGACGGTGAGCGCAAGGTCAACGAAATTCTCGAGCGCCGAGCGACCATCAACGGTGAACCCGTTAACCCGATGACGCACCCGGAAGCAGTTCCGGACCCCCAACTGAAATTCGTCGTCGCCAAACAGACGGTCGGCTTCGATCTCGACGGTCAGCAATCGCCTGACGATTTTGTCGACATGGTCTCCGGTAAGCCTGGTATCGATAATCAGCTATTTCGGGCGCTCGGCTGTAATCAAAACTTCAGAGGCACCTGGACGAGCCCCTCGGCTTATGGCGAGTGGGTGTGGGTGCAGTTACGCGATTCGCAGCCCGCATGGCTAATGACCATTACCGATGCACCTTCGGGTAAAGCCGGTGAGGTCGTCGTTCGAATCCAGCGCTCGCTCGATCATCTGCGTTCAAACATGGACGGCTCGCCACGTTGGCACGCCACTTACCGTGCCGATCCCGATCCTCGCTCGATCAATGAATACCGCGGCTACCTGCGTAACGGTGAGCTGACCATCACGAGGCAGCCGCGATTCAGCATGCTCTGGAACGGACTCAGCGCGCCGGTGCTGAACCTCAGCCAATTTCAGCTGAGCTTGAAGCAAGATGCGCGCGGTCAGTGGGATGGCTTGATCGGCGGTTTTCAGCCTTGGCGCGAGCTGTATTTTGCGTTTTCCCACAACGGTATCGTCGGTGATCGTCCCGGTCTTTGGCACGCTATGAAAAAAGCCGCTGACGCAGAGCCCGATCCCACGACGGGTCAAAACCTCGCGATTTCTGCCGCGTACCGCTTCACTGCCATTCCGGCATTCGTCACCGCGCCGGGCTCGCAGGTGAGAACCGCCATGCGCGAGAGACCGAGATCATGAGCAAGCGCCCTCGACGTGCCGTTGCTGCGACCATAGCCCTCGTGGTCGTGGCAGCCGGCGCTTTTTTTCTTTGGCCCGATTCGACGCCGCGCTCCGCGAAGGTCTTTCAGCCGCCCGAGGTCAAGGCACCCCGCCTGACGCCGGAACAGTACCGAGCAGCGATCACAGATGTTTTCGGTGCGCACATCGATCTGGGTGGTCGTCTTGAGCCTGTGATGCGCGATGGTGGCTTGCTGGTGGTGGGTGCATCTAGCGTAAGTGTCACTCCGGCGGGGATGGAGCAGTTCGATGCGATGGCCGAAGCCATTTCCGAGCAAGTTTTGCTGCGCGAAGAGAATCGACGGGTCTTTTTGTCTTGCACGCCGGCCAAGCCCGATCAGCCGGATGATCGCTGTGCTGCGCAGTTTCTGACCCCGGTCGGTGAGCGTTTGTTTCGCAGACCTTTGACCGAGGTCGAGTTGCGCAGCTTCGTGACGGCCGCGGCAGCGGCCGCCAAAGCATTGGGGAATTTCCACGAAGGCCTCGCCCTGAGTCTGGCGGCGATGCTGACCTCACCTCAGTTTTTGTTCCGTATTCCCGTGATCGAGGAAGATCCGGATCGTTCGGGTGGTTATCGGCTCGATGCCTATTCGCGTGCGGCTCGCTTGAGCTTCTTCTTATGGAATACCGGTCCGGATGCCGAGTTGCTGCGGGCAGCGCGAGAGGGTGAACTCGATAGTGATCGCGGGTTGCGACGGCAAGTTGATCGGATGATGGCTTCGCCCCGTTTAGAGGAAGGCGTTAGGGCTTTCTTCTACGACATGCTGCGTTTCGACACCTTCGAGACGTTAAGCAAAGACCCGACGCTCTTTCCGAAATTTAGTCGTCGCGAGATGGCCGATGCGCAAGAGCAAACCTTGCGTACCTTGGTCCATCTGCTACTGGATGAGCAGGGCGACTATCGTGATGCCTTTACGACCAAGAAGACGTTTCTGACGCCATCTCTGGCAGCGATCTATCAGGTTCCGTTGGCCCACGACGGTCCAAACGGTGGCGTGGAGTCTTGGGAGCCGTTCGAATTTTCTGCCGAAGATCCGCGCGCCGGCATTTTGAGTCACGCCAGCTTCACCGCTTTGCATTCGCCGCCGGGGAGGACCTCGCCGACCGATCGCGGTAAGGCGTTGCGCGAAGTGCTGATGTGCCAGAACGTACCCGCGCCACCGCCGGATGTGCAATTCACGGTGGTCCAGAACACAGCGGATCCTATCCACAAGACGGTGCGTCAAAGATTGATCGCCCACTCGACCGTACCATCATGTGCAGGGTGCCATCGCATCATGGACCCGATGGGTCTTGCGCTTGAGAATTTCGACGGGGCAGGCGAGTTCCGCATGGTCGAGAACGGTCAGCCCATCGACACCTCGGGTGATCTCGATGGTGTCGAGTTCTCTAACTCGCTTGAGCTTGCGCAAGTGGTTCGCGATAACCCGGCGATTCCATCCTGTCTCGTCAAGCGAATGACCGCCTACGCGTTCGGTCAAGATTTGACGCAGGATCAGAGAGTGTTCTTGAAGCAGATGCGCGTTCATTTCCGTGAGAGTGGATTCAAAGTTCCGGAGTTGATGCGGGCTATCGTCACGAGCCCCGAGTTTTTTCAGGCAGCGCCGACTCGAGCTGCCGTTCCCGTCGACACCATAACGGCTGCAGTGGGCCGCTGAGGTACCGAAGATGAGCACATCCCGTCGCGGTTTTTTGAGAGGCACTTTCGCAGGATCGGCGGTTGCCGTCGGCTTGCCTTTTCTCGATTGCTTTCTTAATGAATCGGGCACGGCGCTCGCTGGCACGGGTCAGCCGCTGCCGAGTGTCTTCGGAAATTGGTTTCAGTACCTCGGCCTGAATCCCGGTCGATGGGTTCCGGATCAAACCGGCAGCAATTACAAAAATAAGATTGAGCTGGCTATGTTCGATCCGTGGAAAGAGCGTATCAATCTCATCAGCGGCGGCTATTACCATCTCGACGGTCGACCGGTAGAGACGCACAAGACAGGCGTTCAGATCGCGACGCTCGGCGGCATTCCAAGTGGCCGAGAGAGTGGTGCCAGTCTCGATAGCGATATCGCGGACATCATCGGACGACAAACACGTTTCCAGACGCTCGATGTCACGGGTACCGGCGGGCGTTTCGGTGTCAGCAAACGAGCGGGTGCTGCGTACAAGCCCGTCGAAGCATCGCCCGCGGCGCTTTATCGCCGAATCTTTGGTGCTGACTTCAAAGATCCCAATGCGGCGGAGTTCGTGCCTTCAACCAAGGCACTCGCCAAAGCGAGCGTGCTCTCGCAGGTATCGGATCAGCGCCGCGCTGTGCTGAAAGCGGTCGGTGCGAGCGATCGCGCGCGTCTCGACGAATATTTCACTTCGCTGCGTCAGCTCGAAAAGCAGATCGCCATGCAACTCGAACCGCCCGAGCCGCTGCCGGCTTGCAAGCCGCCGCCGAGTATCGCGGCCGAAGCCGAGCCAGGAGCAGAGGTCACCGCAGTCGAGCGCAATATCGATCTCTTCACGTCGCTATTGATCCATGCCGTCACCTGCGGACAGACGCGCGTCTTCAACGTCACCATGAACACGCAAGGTTGTCGCAAGGCCGGTTCGACGCAGACTTGGCATGGTTACACCCATGAAGAACCGATCGACGATGCCTTGGGTTATCAACCCGAGACGACCTGGTTCATCATGTGGGCTAATCAGCTGTTCGCGAATTTCCTCGGCAAGCTCGAAGCGACACCGGAGGGCGCGGGATCGGTGCTCGATCGCATGCTCGTGTTGTGGCAGACCGATCACGGTTATGCTCGCACGCACACGATGGATAACGTCACCACCATGACCGTCGGTAATGCGGGTGGTCTGTTCCGCACTGGGCGGCATATCGCGCTGGCAGGCGATCCAGTCACTCGTGTCGGCTTGACGGTGCAACAAGGCTTTGGCGTGCGTGTCAGTGCTTGGGGCAGTCAGTCCAACCGCGCCACTCGTCCTATCACTGACATGCTGATCTGATCTTGAGGGGAGCGCGCGTCATGTCCCGTGAATCTCGAGTTCGTCTACTCGCTCCAGTGGCTCTGTCGATCGCCCTCGTCGGTGTGCTCGCTGCGACCCGAGCCGAAGCGATTTCTTGGTGGCCGTGGGGTAAGTCTTCGCAGAAAGCGTCGACGTCCGTCG
Source organism: Pseudomonadota bacterium (assembly GCA_039796795.1). Classification (GTDB taxonomy): domain Bacteria; phylum Pseudomonadota; class Gammaproteobacteria; order Steroidobacterales; family Steroidobacteraceae; genus UBA964. Next base: position 22,147 of record JBDKJA010000007.1, on the reverse strand, counting down.
CATCGACCCCACCTGGGATCACGCTGCAAGCGGTCGGTCGCGGTCAGGGCTGGGATCTCGGCAAAGAAACGGCCTCGATGGTCTATCGTGACGAAGTGGCGTTCGCCGATGGGAAAGGCAAGACGTTGTATTTTCGCGAGGCCAACGCGAAGCCGTGTGACGGAGATTGCGATCCGCGTTTCAAGGCGGTCCAACCCTTGAGTGGGGCGCAACCAATCGGCGATTGGACGATCGTGCGTGGCGCCGATGGTGTGTCGCAATGGGCGTGGAAGGGGCGGCTCGCCTATACATTTGCTGAAGATGCAGACCCCGGTTCTGTGTTCGGGAACAGCGCCGCACGCTTTGGCGCCAAGCGCCGAGATGGCTTCGGCAATATGGTGGGCGGTGGTCGGCGCGGTAGCGGCGTGCGCGGTGCGGGCGGCGACAAACCGAAGCTCGAAGGTTGGGAAACGGCCTTGGTGCAGCCCATGCGCGGCGGCGTCATGACGCCGCCCGGGCTGAAGGTTGCCGAGGTACTGGATGCGGCGGCGATCACGCTCGTCGATCACCGCGGTATGACGGTCTATATCCACGACGGTAAAGACGAACCGGCACTGCTCGAGGGTGACTTGGCTTCCGGCAAGCGACGATTACCGGTGCCTGCACCGGCTGTTGCGGTGCCCATCGGTGACTTCTCGGTGGTTGCTCGCGAAGACGGACGCTCGCAGTGGGCTTGGAAGGGGCGTCCTCTTTATACCTACACGGGCGATAACCGCTCGGGTGACGCCTATGGTGTCGCGGGGCCATGGCAGGTGGCGGCTCTCTATCGTCATTTCATGCCGAGCGGTGTTCGCACCGAGTTGACCGCGAGCCAAGGGCTCGTGCTGGCAACGCAAACTGGCAAGACGCTCTACAAGCGTGACGGCCATATCTATCAGTCGGGCGGTGGTCGTAGCTTGCACCGAGGCGCGCCGCAGCGCCCCGCTGTCGGCCGTGATCTCGGGATCAATGCGCGTTGCCTGCGCGACTGCGAAAAATGGTCGCCTTTCCTCGCGCCGAACGACGCTGTGGCGAACGGCTATTGGGATGTCTATGTTCGTCCGGACGGCAAGAAGCAGTGGGCTTATCAGGGTTATGCGCTCTGGACCTATGCGGATGACAAGCAGCCAGGCGACATGTTCGGTCACGACAGTTACGACATGTTCTACGCGATGAATCCTCAAACGAAGGTGGATGTGGGCACACCGATGGATGGAGTCGCGACGCTAGTTTGGGCGGTGGCATTTCCGTGACGACGACGGTCGCACCGATGGACAGAGCCGACTTCGCTCGACGAGGTCGCGCCGTTTTCATAGGCTCAGTTGGCAATCTCGTCGAGTGGTACGACTTCTACGCCTACGCGGCGTTTGCCCTGTACTTCGCGCATCAGTTTTTCCCTGGTGACGATGTCGTCGTGCAGCAACTGAATGCTGCATTGCTGTTCGCTTTCGGATTTTTGGTGAGGCCGCTCGGTAGCATTATTTTCGGCCACATTGCTGATCGTCGCGGTCGACGTATGGCCTTGACGCTCTCGGTGGCGCTGATGTGCTTTGGCTCATTGCTCATCGCCATAACGCCTACCTATGACTCGATCGGCATCGCAGCGCCGATCATGCTATTCGTGGCGAGGCTCTTGCAGGGCTTGAGTCTCGGCGGCGAATACGGTGCCAGCGCGACTTATCTCAGTGAAGTCGCTCACCCGAATCATCGAGGCTTCTTCTCGAGTTTCCAGTACGTGACGTTGATCGGTGGCCAGCTTTGCGCCGTGATGGTTCTGCTGCTACTGCAAAAGGTATTTTTGACCGAAGAGCAATTGATGGATTGGGGCTGGCGTATCCCCTTTGTCATCGGAGCGCTGTTGGCCGTCGTCGCTGCGTTGATGCGCCGAAATTTGCACGAGACGGAATCTTTCGTCGCTGCCAAAAGCATCGAGAAGAAGGAGAGCTCGCTGCGCGCGCTGATGCGCTATCCGCGCGAATTGATGCTGGTCGTCGGTTTGACCATGGGTGGGACGGCCGCGTTCTACACCTATACGACCTACATGCAAAAGTATCTAAAGCTCACCGTACAGCTCTCGAGCGAGCAAACGACCTTGGTGACGGCGGGCTCCTTGTTGTTTGCAATGTTTCTGCAGCCAATCTACGGCGCACTGTCGGATGTCATCGGACGCAAGTGGCTGTTGATCGGCTTCGGTGTTGCGGGAACCTTGTTCACGATTCCCTTGTTGACGGCACTGCAGTCGGCCTCAAGCGCCCTGGAGGCGTTCTTCCTGATCGCTGCCGCGTGGATTATCGTCTCGGGGTATACCTCCATCAACGCTGTGGTTAAAGCGGAGTTGTTCCCAACCACGGTACGTGCGACGGGTGTGGCGCTGCCTTATGCGTTGACGGTGTCGCTCTTCGGCGGAACGGCTGAGCCCGTCGCGCTTTGGTTCAAATCCATTGGTCAGGAAGAATGGTTCTACTACTACCTGACTATGTGTATCGCGACATCACTTTTGGTATACGTGTTCATGCGGGACACACGACGAGAGTCGGCGATGAATCGCCACGAATAATCATCCGGGGAACAGGAGCGGAGGGAACTATGAATAAATCAATCAAAACAGCCAGCGTCGCTGACGCGGTCCGACAGATAGTCGGCTCGCGGCAGCGAGTCGGCATGGCATGGGGCGGCAGTGCGATGGCACTGGTGGCCACGGTGGCGCTCGGAACGTCACCGGTCATGGCTCAAGAGGCAGCCGTTGCCGATTCACTCGATGAAGTCGTCGTGACGGGTACGCGCATTGAGCGCGCCGGTTTCGAGGCACCGACTCCGCTCACGGTGATCGGCATCGAAGAACTGAAAGCGGCGCCGGTCTCGAACCTCGCCGAGTTCGTCAACACCTTGCCATCGGTGGTCGGTAGCGCGACGCCGCAAAACTCCAATACGAGCATCAGTGCCGGTACCGCCGGCGTCAATGCGTTGAACCTTCGCGGTCTTGGCACCGTTCGTACGCTGGTGCTGGTCGACGGTCAGCGTTCGGTTGGCTCGATCCTCACGGGTGTCGTCGACGTCAACAACATCCCGCAGTCGTTGGTACAGAGAGTGGAAGTGGTCACCGGTGGTGCTTCGGCGGCCTACGGTTCCGACGCTGTTTCCGGTGTCGTCAACTTCATCCTCGATAAGGACTACACCGGCTTCAAGGGCGAGTTCGACGCCAACGAGTCGGGCGAGGGTGATAATCAGTCGATGCGTGGATCTTTGACCTTCGGCACCCCGTTCGCAGGTGACCGCGGTCATTTCATCGCCGCCGTCGAAGCGGTCGATGATGATGGTGTGATGGGCGTACCGCGCGACTGGAACCAGAACGGCTGGTACACGATTCCGAACCCAACCTACACGACGACCAACGGTCAGCCCGAATACCTCGTCACCTCGAATGCGGCGTTGATGCAGGCCTCTGCTGGCGGCTTAATCACCAACACGGTACTGCGCGGTACGGCGTTTGGAGTGGGTGGTGCGCCGTATCAATTCAATTACGGTGCATTCAAGCCTGCTGGGAGTGCTGCGACGCCGCAGACCGCAGGCCCTTGGATGGTCGGTGGCGGTTGGCAAGAGAATCAGTTCAATAGCGCACAATCGTTGAAGGCTGAAGAGCAGCGTAATGGCGTATTTGCCCGTTTGAGCTTTGACTTTACGGAAAATACGACGGCATTCGTGCAGGCTTCGCGTAACAAGACTGAAACGACCAACATCACGGGCTATCAGTTCAACCAGGCTAACGTCGTCATTCGCTCGGATAACGCTTTCATACCGGCGTCGGTTAGGACTGCGCTGCAGGCGAACAACATCGCGAGCTTTACGATGGGCACGATGAACGCCGACCTGCCGCTGCGCCTTGCTGCTAACGAGCGCACAGTGCAGCGCTTCGTCGCCGGTCTCGATGGCAAAGTGAGTTTGTTCGGCTCCGACTGGCGTTGGAACGCGTACTACCAACAGGGTGAATCCGATTCGATCGAAACGGCCCGTGACATCACCAACAACGCGCGCTTGGCGTTGGCGCAGGATGCGGTGTTCCGTCCGGGTACGACGCAGATCGTCTGCCGCTCGACGCTCACCGATCCGAGTAACGGATGTGTGCCGTTGAATCGTATGGGTATTGGTGTTGCCTCGGCTGAGGCGCTGGCCTATGTCTTAGGTAACCCGCAGCGTGAGCAGACGCTCGAGCAGCGCGTGGCCGCCATCTCGATCAATGGTGAGCCGTTCTCGGTTGCCGCGGGTCCGGTTTCTCTCGCCACCGGTATCGAGTGGCGTGAAGAAGAGGTTACGGGCTTCGTCGACCCGATTTATCGTTCGGGCTGGTTCGTCGGCAACTATTTGCCGAACTTCGGTAAGTACGATGTGAAGGAAGCTTTCCTGGAAACGGTCGTGCCCTTGGCTGCTGGCAAGCCGATGGCCGAGGCGCTCGATTTGAACGCCGCCGTTCGTCGCACCGACTACAGCACCTCGGGTGCGGTCACGACATGGAAGGTTGGTCTCACGTACTCGCCGAATGACGATCTGCGATTCCGCTTGACCCGTTCGCGCGATATTCGTGCGCCGAACCTCGGTGAGTTGTTCGCGGCGGGTACCTCGAATACCAACAACGTGCTCGATCCATTCAATAGCAACGCCAACACGCAATACCGAGGCGTCAACCGCGGCAATCCCAACTTGCTGCCTGAAGAGGCGGATCAGTGGGGCTTTGGTGTGGTGTTGCAGCCGGGCGCACTGCCGGGCTTCAACGCGTCGGTTGACTACTACGAGATTGATCTTGCAGGGGCGATCGGTTCGCTGCCCGCACAAGAGATCGTTGATCGTTGCTTCGAAGGCAATCAGGTCTACTGCGCGGCGATCACTCGCGGTGTGGCAGCCGGTGGCACGAACATCATCACCGAGATTGCGATTTCGCCATTCAATCTGGCGGAGCGTATCAATCGCGGTGTCGATCTCGAGCTGAGCTACCAGATGGATGTGCCGGGCTTGGCGGGCAACGATGGCAACTTGCAGTTGCGTGGTCTTGTTACCCATTACCTCGAGAACTACTCGGATGACGGCATCGTCACGCCGACCGACTCGGTGGGCAGCACCAGTGGTGATGGTCCGCCTGACTACATGTATCGCCTGACAGCGCGCTACAAGTCGGGGCCCTATTCCATGACCGTGACCGGTCGTGGCATCAGCTCGGGTGTGTACAACACGGCTTGGGTCGAGTGCACGACGGGTTGTCCGGCATCAAACTCGTTCAATCGCACCATCAATGACAACAGCATCGATGGTCAGTTCGTGGTGGATGCTAATTTCACCTACACACTGGAGCGGGCGAACGACTCGTCATACGAGTTCTTCCTGAATATCCGCAATCTTCTTGATGAGGATCCGCCGATTGTCGCGCCGGGCCCGGCCGGTAGTGCTTATGGCACGCCGTCGACCAACCCGACGTTGTTCGACCAGCTTGGCCGTAACTTCCGCGTGGGCGTTCGGTTCAAGCTCTAAGCCGTCAGCCGCGTGCGAAGCCTTAACGCTTCGCACGCGGCTTTTTTTCGGGGGTTGCATGTCGATTCGGGCAAAAATCATTGGCCTAACGCTCGCGGCTTTGTCGATTTCTTCGATGGCCGTCGCGGTCGAGGTGCCAAAAACGCTTCGCTACGAAGTGGATGCCAATTGGCCGAAGTTGCCCTTGCCGAATCGGTGGGTGATCGGCGAAATCGGCGGACTGTTCGTCGATGCTGAAGGTTTAATCTGGATCGTCAATCGCCCACGCACCCTGAACATGCGCGAGCTGAGCGCTTCGCGTAATCCACCGGCTTCGCGCTGTTGTATCGCCGCACCGCCTGTCCTCGCATTTGATCGACAGGGCAATGTGGTGCACGCCTGGGGCGGTCCGGCTGAAGGTTACGACTGGCCATCCGTCGAACATGGCATCACCGTAGACCATCGCGGTCATGTGTGGATCGGTGGCAGTTCGACGAGAGTCACGCCAGAGGGGCTCAAGCCCGACGGCATGGTGTTGAAGTTCACGCGTGAGGGAAAATTTCTCATGCAGATCGGTCGCGCAGGCGGCAAGCGCGATAGTCAAGATACGAGTCAATTGTTCGGCGCTGCCGCGATCTCGGTAGATCCGAAGACCAACGAGGCTTATGTCGCCGATGGCTATGGTAACCACCGAGTCATCGTGTTCGATGCGGACACGGGTGCTTTCAAACGTATGTGGGGCGCCTATGGCAAACCGCCGACCGATGAGGACGTCCCGCGCTATTCGCCTAATAATCCGATTTCCCAGCAGTTCCGCAATGTCCATTGCATTGCGGTGTCGAACGACTCTTTGGTCTACGTATGCGATCGCGATAACAATCGTATGCACATATTTAAGACCGACGGAACCTTCATCGCCGAGCACCGCATTGGTACAGAGACCTTACCGCCCGGAACGGTCGGGGATATCAGTTTCTGGCCAGACAAATCGCAAACGCTGATGGCCGTGACGGATATTGGCAATTTTCAAATCCGAATTCTCAAGCGTAGCGATGCCACGGAACTTCACCGCTTTGGTGAATATGGGCCGTGGGCGGGGCAATTGAAGCAAGTGCATCAAGCCGCTTTCGATTCCGATGGAAACATCTACGCGGCGGAGTCTGCGGGTAAGCGAGTTCAAAAGTTTCGATTGGTGACGGCAGACTGATGAGCGCTACTTTCACTGAACTGCGACGCCTGTGTCATGCGGGCGCCGTCATCCTGATCGCGCTGTTTGGAATCGAGACGGTGACCGCGTCAACGAGCGCATCGATTGAGCGGGGGCGGTATCTCGCGACCGCCGGCAACTGTGTCGCTTGTCATACGAAGCCCGGTGGTAAGGCGTATGCGGGCGGATTGAAGTTCGATACGCCGTTCGGTGTGCTGTATTCGACCAACATTACGCCTGATCGTGCAACCGGCATCGGTGCGTGGTCGTTGGCGCAATTCACGGCGGCATTGCGATCCGGTACTCGTCCCAATGGCGAGCATCTGTATCCCGTGTTCCCGTATACCGCGTATACGAAACTCACCGATGCAGACGTGGCGGCACTGTTTGCCTATTTCAAAAGTCTGACGCCGGTATCCCAGCGGCCTCCCGCCAATGAAATGCGGTTTCCTTTCGGTGAGCGTGCCTTGCTCGGGCCTTGGAAGTCGCTGTTCTTCGAGGAGTCGCGTTTTGTTCGGCAAACGGATCGAAGCGCTGAGTGGAATCGCGGGGCTTATCTTGTCGAGGCGTTGGGGCATTGCAGTGCGTGCCATAGTCCGCGTAACGCCTTGGGTGCTGAGGATTCCGAGTTCCTCATGACGGGCGGCGTGCACTCGCACACCGATGCCGATGGACGCTCGCGGCAGTGGGCGGCCAGCAATCTCACTCGTAGCCCGAGCGGTTTGGCCGCATGGACGGTGGATGATCTGACGGGGTATCTGCATCGTGGCATTAGCCCGCGCGCGGCGGTCTTCGGTCCCATGAACGAGGTCGTGGCGAGTCTTCGCCAACTCCCCGTCGCTGATGTGCGAGCGATGGCTGTTTATTTGAAATCACTGCCGGCCAATCAACAGAAAGTGAAATCGAACACGCTCGACGTCGATACGATGAGCGAGGGGCGTATTCTCTACAACATTCATTGCGGCACTTGTCATCAGCCCGAGGGCACCGGTGGCGCGGATACGGGACCACCGTTGGCGGGCAGTGCGGTTGTCAACGCACCAGGCGCTGAGTCTTTGGTCAATATCATTTTGCGTGGACCCGATCGTCCCAAGACGCCGCCTTCGACCGAGTGGCAAAAGCGGCGTTGGAAAATGATGGAAGCCTTCGGCGACAAGTTGGGTGATGATGAGGTGGCTGCTATCGCAACCTACGTCCGAAACTCTTGGGGTCATGCCGGAAGTGCGGTGAGCGAAGAGTCGGTTGCACGCCAACGCTAGGTGAACGGAACTCAAATCATGCGGCTTCGATATATCGAGATGTTCCAGGCGATGTTGCAGGCCGAATCGGTGACGGGCGCCGCGAGACTTCTCAATATCTCTCAGCCTGCTGCGACGAAGCTTCTGCAGCAAGCCGAGCGGCAGCTTGGCTATCCGCTCTTCATTCGCGTGATGGGTCGAGTACGGTTAACGCGCGAGGGTGAAGTGTTACGCCCGAAGATCGAGCGCATCGCCGACGAGCTCGCTGAACTGCAGCAGTTGGCCGTGAACCTCAAGCCGAGCGACTCGGAGATGCTGCGTGTGGTGAGCACGCCGACCTTAGCCAATACGCTCATTCCGAACGTTGTGACCCGGATGCGTAAGACGTTTCGAAAGGTCGAGATTAATCTTTTCACGCAGCATACCCGCGAGATGCTCAACTCCTTGTTGCTGCATGAGTGTGATGTTGGTCTGACCTTGCAGCAAATCGAGCACCCCCGGATTCGCTGTCAGTTGCTCTCCGAAGGGCAGGTCATGGTGATCGCACCAACCGGGCATTGGAGCGCCAGTGATTTGTCTCGACCGCTCTCGATGTCGAGTTTGGCGGGCGCGAAAATCGTGGGGTTGACCTTACAAGACGATCTTGGCCGCAAGATCAACACCAAGCTACGCACGCTCTCCCCCCCGGTTAAGGTGTCGACCTGGGTGCAGACCTATCAAGTGGCACGCTCACTCGTTGCCTCGGGGCAGGGGATCGCGATGGTCGATCCGTTTACCGCCGGCGCTCCGACCGAAACCTCCATTCAAAGCCGCGTGCTCGAGCCGCAAATACCGGTATCGCTCTACGCGGTGCATCGTATCGATTCGCCGTTGACGACCTTGCAGTCAGCTTTTCTTGAAAACGTTCGTGACGTAGCCGGACAGATTCTGTCGGCAGAGACCTAGGAGAGGACCACCATGCTGAAAATGCTTATGAAACTCGGACTGATGGCAGCGGCTGGCTTGGCTACGCTCCTGCCGACCCATGCAGCGCAAGCGGCCACGCCCGCTTCTTTTGATGTGATCATTCGCGATGGTCGGGTCCTCGATGGTACCGGCATGCCTTGGCGCAAAGCCGACATTGGTATCTCCGGTGATCGGATCGTCGCAGTGGGTCATATTCCGCAGGACGCCAAGGCGGCCCGCGTGATCAACGCGGCTGGCAAATACGTCACTCCGGGTTTCATCGACGCGCACTCGCACTCGGTTCCGGGTTTGTCGATGGCGCCGCTGGCGGGTGCAGTGCCGATTTTGTATCAAGGCATCACCACGGTGCTGATCAATCCTGATGGTGGTGGTCCCGCGGATCTCGCGCCCTTGCTCTCGGCGATCGAGAAGCATACGCCGGGCGTCAACGTGATCCCGACAATCGGCCACAACGGTGTCCGCAGTGCCGTGATGGGTCGCGAGGATCGTGCGCCGACGGCAGCGGAGCTGCAGCGCATGAAAGATTTTGTGCGCAAGGCGATGGACGAAGGTGCGTTCGGCTTCTCCAGCGGCCCGTTCTATATTCCCGGCAAATATTCAAAGACCGACGAGTTGGTAGCACTCGCGCAGGTTGCTGCGGCGTATCCCGGCGCTTTCCATACGAGCCACATTCGTGACGAAGCGAGCTATGACGTGGGTGTCGTCAACGCCACCAAAGAATTGATCGAGGTGTCGCGCCAAGCCAAGTTGCCGGGCATCGTGACGCACATCAAGACACTGGGGCCGAGCGTGTGGGGTAAATCCAAGGACGTGATCGAGGTGATCAACGCCGCTCGCGCCGAAGGCCTCGAGATTTGGGCTGATCAGTATGCCTACGCCGCATCGGGCTCGGGCTTGCAGCCGTCATTGGTGCCGGGTTGGGCACAGGCGGGTGGTCAGGCCGAAATGGCGAAGCGCTTGAAAGACCCCGAGCAACGCGCCCAGATCCGTAAAGAGATGATCAACAACATGGAGCGTCGCGGCGGTGCTAACGCGATGATGATTCGCAGTTTCCCGCCCGATCCTTCGCTGCAGGGCAAGCGTCTCGATGAGATCGCCCGTATGAAGTTGCAAGATCCCGTCGACACCGCCATCGACATGCTCATCCAAGGAGGAGCACCGATCGTTTCGTTCAACATGAATGAGAAGGATGTCGAGGCGTTCATGAAGCAGCCGTGGACGATGACTTGCACCGACGGCGGGTTGTCCGAGTTCGGCTCCGGCGAGGAACATCCGCGCGCCTATGGTGCTTTTCCGCGCAAGATCCGTCGCTACGTATTCGAGCGCAATGTGATCTCCCTCGAGCAGGCCATTCATTCCTCGACCGGCTTAACGGCAACGGTACTCGGCGTTCGCGATCGCGGTTTCTTGCGCGAAGGGGCTTATGCCGACGTGCTCGTCTTCGATGCCGACAAGTTTCGTGACGTAGCCACTTACGAAGAGCCGGATGCATACTCCGAGGGTGTCGACTATCTGCTCGTCAACGGCAAGTTGGCGATCGATGGCGGCAAAGTGACGACCGAACGAAACGGACGCGTGTTGCGCCGAGGTCGATAAGTCGGAGAGTCGAGAATGTCAGTCAAAGGTCCCGAGTGGTCGGAGCGAGTTCGCAGCGAACTCGGTAAGGCCGTACTCGGCAAGACGGAGATCGTCGAGCGGCTGCAGATTGCGCTGCTCGTAGGTGGGCATGTCCTCTTGGAGGGCATGCCCGGTCTTGCTAAGACCTTGCTGGTGAAATCGTTGGGTCGGGTTCTCGACCTCAAGTTCGAACGTATCCAGTTCACGCCCGATCTGTTGCCGAGCGATGTGGTCGGCACCATGATCTATATGCCGAACACGGGAACATTCAGTCCCCATCTCGGCCCGGTTTTTGCCAATCTGGTCTTGGCCGACGAAATCAATCGCTCGCCTGCGAAGGTGCAAAGCGCGTTGTTAGAGGCGATGGGTGAACGACAGGTCACCATCGGCGGAACGACCCATCCGCTACCGGAGCCCTTTTTCGTCATGGCGACGCAGAATCCGCTCGAGCAGGAGGGTACTTATCCTTTGCCTGAGGCACAGACGGATCGTTTTTTGTTCAAACTCGTGCTGGGCTATCCCGGTGTCGAGGAAGAACTCGAAATGTTGCATCGCTGGGGTGGTGTCTCGAAGACGCCCAGTTTGACGGCCGTGTCGAGTGGCGTTGAACTGATGTCGATGCGAGCGCAGATCGATTCAATTCATGTAGCGCCCGCCATCGAGCGTTACATCGTCGATCTCATTCAGCGCAGTCGCGATCTGGCGGTCGGCGATTCGGCCTCGCGCACGCTCGATTACGGATCCTCGCCACGCGGAACGTTGGCTCTATTTCAGGCTGCGCGCGCGCTCGCATGGCTCAGAGGTATGGATCACGTCGTGCCCGCGATCGTGCAAGAGTTGTTGCCGGATGTGCTGCGCCACCGAATTGCGCTGACCTACGAGTCGCAGGCAGCGGGTTCGACGATCGAGAAGGTTATTTCGCAGATCATCGACTCCGTCGCCGTTCCCTGAGCGGGCCGCGCCCATGAGCGGGTCTGCCAACCACTTGCTCGATTCGAAAACCCGAGAGGCTTTGCAGCGCCTCGTTTGGCGCCTGCGCGGGCGTCGTGCGGTATCAACGGCGACTGGTTCCGAACGCTCGATCTTTCGCGGTCGCGGCATGGAATTCGATCAAGTCGTCAAATACACCTTCGGTGACGACATTCGCGACGTCGATTGGAATGTCACGGCGAGACTCGGTGACCTCTATCGAAAGTGTTTCGTCGAAGAGCGCGAAGTGGTGGTCTTCATCGTCTTTCACGACGATCCGGCGCTGCAGTTCGGTAGTGGTGAGCGTAGCAAGCGAGAGGTGGCGATCGAGTTGGTGTGCTACGCCTTGTTGTTGGCCGCAAGCAAACGCGAGCGAGTGGGGCTATTGCATCGTTCCGGTTCTATCGAGCACCGACTGCAGCCAACGCGGGATCGTCGGCGGATCTTGTCGGAGGTCGTTCGGTTACTGAAGTCGACTCCACCGAACCTTCGGGAAGCGTGCGAACGTTGTCGGCAACCCACTGTCGTAGGCGGGATTCCGCACGGGTCGCTGGTGTTATGGCTTACAGAAATTCCCGATGGCAGCCCATCTCCACAGTGGCGTGCATGGAGTCGACATTTCGACTTGCGTGGCTTGCGAGTGGAGGATCCTTGGGAGCGTAGTGCGCCGGCCGATCTTCAAAAGGCGATCTTCGATCCCATCGCTAACCAGGTTGTGAGCGCCAGAGCAGATGAAGCGGCGGCCGTTGCTCACGCGGATTGGCGAGCCGCGCGCGAACGCCGATGGGTTGGCTGGTGGCCCGATTCTCGGCGACGGCATGTCGTCGATGTGGCGGGTGATCCGCTGAGTCAGTTCATCAAGATGCTCAAGGCGGGTGAAAAGCGCCGATGAGTAGCTACCTCGATCTGCAGTTTGCTCCCGCCTTGCTCCTGTTAATGTTGATTCCGATTGCGATGGTCGTGCGTTTCCTGTTCGGACGTCTGCGCGTGATGGTCGTTCCGTACGCAGGCTTTTGGCGCTCGGATATCGGACGATGGGACAACTTGAGAGTCGCGATCTGGTGGTACGCCTCGCTGATCCTCGTGATACTCGCCGCTGCAGAGCCGGTCATCGTCTCAACCGCTACAGTCAATCGTTCGGTCGGAGCAGATGTCGTGATGGCAGTCGACGTCTCGACTTCGATGTTGGCAGAAGATCTGTCCTCGGAGTCCACGCCGCAAGATCGACTGTCGGTATTGAAGCCCGCGCTCATCGACTTCATCGACGATGAGGCGATCGGTCGAGTGGGCTTCGTCCTATTTGCTGGACGCGCCTATACGCTCGTGCCGCTGTCAGCGGACCGATCTTGGTTGAAGCAACAGATCGAGGCGCTCGAAATCGGCGATATCGAAGATGGCACGGCGATCGGTGATGGTTTGGGTCTTGCTTTGACGCAATTCAAACTCGCGGAACCCGCAGATCGGTCTCGCATGGTGGTGTTGCTGACCGATGGTTCCAATACGAGCGGCGTGTTGAAACCGCCCCAGGCCGCGGCGATTGCCAAGAGATTCTCGATTCCGATTTACTCGGTGGCGATGGGTCGAGATGGCTATGCGCCTTATCCGATCTTTGACGCTAACGGGCGCCGCATCGCGTCGCGTCAGCAACCATCGTCCGTGGATCGACAAACCTTGACGACGATTTCGCGTGAAACAGGCGGATCTCATCACGATGCGGCTGACGCTAAGCAACTCACTGACGCATTAGCGGCGATCGCATCCCGGTTGGTCGTTGTTCAGAAGTCCGAAGCGAGGCTCGATCGACATTCGCTTGCGCCTGGGTTGCTGTTAGCCGCGTGGATCACGATGGTCGTGTTGTTCGTGATGCTCTACCGCGAACTCCGTGGGAGAACACTGGCGCAAACGAGAGTGCTCGACGGGTTCATCGCAGGCGGTCAATTACAGATCCGTGCCGTCAGCGGCTGGTTGAGAGGTGTGCCGCTATTTCTGATCGCTGCGGTGGTGACCACCTCGATCGCGCTATGGCTTTACCAAAAGAAGCCGACGCCACCGATTGCGATGCCGCAGCAGATTCTCTTCGCCTTGGATGCGTCGCGCAGCATGGATATCGTCGATGAGTCTGGCGCATCGAGAATCGAGCGTGCGACGCGCTTGGCCTCGCGCACGCTGGGTCAGTTACAGCCGGATGTGGCCGCCGGTGTCCTCGTCTTCGCGGGCTCCGCTCACGTCGTTGCGCCGATCGGTCTCGAGCGTGCTTTGGCTGAGCGTGCGTTGACCTCGTTTGGCTCTATTCACGTGCCGAAGCAAGGCAGCAGTTATCTCAATTGGATTCGAGAAGCGTCTGCGGCATTCGATGCCGCAGCGGGCGATAAAGTGTTGGTGTTGCTCTCGGACGGTGAGGCCAATCCAGAGAATTGGGCTGCCGAGGTCACGCGTCTTAGAGCGATGGGTATACGCGTGATCGCGGTCGGCTTTGGTCAAGAGAAGACGGCACCCATTCCGGCCGCTTCGGGCGGTTGGCTGCGCGATGCGCGAGGTCTCTTTGTTTACGCTAAGCCACAGCCCGAGAATTTGCGTCGCTTGGCGACCGCGACCGGTGGCCTGATGTTGAGCGCTCACGAGAATCCGACGCTGTCTCGCCAACTGCTAGAAAGTCTGTCGGTGGCAAAGCCGACAGAGAGTCGTTTTTGGCCAGCGGACATCATAGAGGGCTGGGCACAGCGTCTGCTGTTATCGATCGTGCTGCTCTTGTTGTTGATCTCGGCATGGCGAGAAGTGCCGGCAAAGGCACGGCTCGCCACTTTTGAGATGAGGGCGCATCGTGTGATGACGGCGAGTGGGCTCGTGGCGGCTTTCCTCGTCATGGGTATCGCGTCGTTATCTCTGCGATCAGAGGCGCAGTTTGCTCGTCCGTTACAGACCATCCAATCGGTCGAAGAGCGTGATGCTTTGAATGAGGTCAATGGCGTCGTACGGAACATTTTGTCGCGTCCGAGCGTGCGCGCCGAGGACTATCGCAGTTTGGCGCGGGCCGCTGCCAACTATGGTGCGATCCATCGTTTGCACGCGCATCCCATTTCCGAGGGCGTGCTGCGCGACGGTTTGGCTGCCGTCGCGTTGGGAAGACAGCTCGATCCTTCGGCGTCGGATTGGAATGCGCTCGAACAACAGTTACGCCGTCTCCTCGAGCCGCCGCCACCGGTGATGGCGGACGATGGTGAGATCGATCCTGCTAACGAACCGTTGGAAGGCAAGCTCGCGATGGGCTCGAGTGGCGAACCAGAGCCGTTACCGACCGAGGGGTCAGAGGGTACTGAGACATCCGATGTCGACGACGTGCGTAGCCCCGGTGGCGGTGCGGCAGATGAGTTCGGTGCATCCGAGTGGCGCGACGTCAGCGTTGCGGTGCCGCTGTATCTGCTGCGTGAAGTCGAGCGTGGCGACTCTTACGCAGAGTTGTTCCGGAACATGCAAGGGCGCAGTGGTGGTCGCGAGATCGTGCTTGCGCCACCGACGCAAGGTTGGTGACGTGACACTCCGAGCGATCCTCGTCGTGCTCGTCCTCAATATGATGTCGGTGTCGCTGGCAGCGCCCCGCGTGGAAGGCGCCTACGTTCTGCCCGATCGACCGGTTTGGGCGGGAGAGGTCTTCGAACTCGGTATGCAGTGGCGCGTTGACCGTGCGGCCTTTCGTGCCTTGAGCGGAGAGTTGAACTGGAGTGTCGAGCCCTTGGCCGCCGATGCTTGGGCACAGCCGGTGCTAAACGAGGTGGCAGAAACCTCGCTGAGCCTCATTACCTTCAAGCGTTCGGTCATGGCACCTCGACCGGGTCGACTCGATTTGAGTCCCGCGAGCCTCGGCTTTTTGATGCAGACGGGCAGCGTCTCGAACGGGGACTACACTCGCGCGATTCTTGAGCCGATACAGGCGCAAAGTCAGTCAGCAACGTTGGCGGTCCGCGCCTTGCCAGCAGCGCCTGCGGGCTTTCGCGGCGCCGTCGGTCAATTTCAACTGGAATCGACGCTCGATCGTGAGCAGGTCAACACCGGTGAGTTGATCACCTGGACGCTCTCGCTCGGGGGGCGTGGTAATTGGCCAATGCTCGCTGCGCTACCGACGCGAACCCTGCCTTCAGGATTGCAGTTGCGTGACACCGTGCGGGACGACGTCAAGGTGAACGGCGAGTTCGAGCGTACGCGTCGTGAAATATTGACCTTCGTCGTCGTCGAACCGGGCACGTATCGCTTGCCATCCGTGACGTTACCCATCTTTGATCCGGTGTCTGGTCGTTACGTGACGCTCGAATCTCCGCCGTTGCAGTTCATCGCGACGGGTGTTGCGGCGGGCGTGAGCGAATTCGAGAACGAATTGCTCGATGACAGTATTGAGGTGATACAGCCATTGAGTGGCAGTCGGCGTGCGATAGCGCCGGTCGCGCTGAGCCGATTTGATCGCTGGTCGCTCTTCGGTCTGCTGTTGATCGGTTTTCTTTGGCTGAGTTTAGCGAGTTGGCGCGCGTGGCAACTCGATCCGGAGCGAGTGGCGCGTGCCGCCCACCGACGACTTCGTCGTGTGACCCATCGATTGACGAAGATCGATCTCAGTCGGCCGCTGAACGAGTCAGCTCGTGCCGATCTGCATCGTTGGCAGTTGGCCTTGGCCGAACGTTCAGGCGTTGTCGGGAGCGCACCTACGTCCGCTGATTTCGTGAGTCGCGAGCCCTGGTATTCCTTGTGGGTTCAGGTCGATGCGGCGCTCTATGGTCCGAAGCCTCAACTTCCTGCCGATTGGCCCGAGCGTGCCGCTGTTGCGCTGGCAGAGTCGACCGCGCCGCCTTCATTCGATGTGCGATGGCTGCTGCGAGCGCAGAGTTGGTGGCCGCAAACCTTGTCGTGGGTCGTGATCTTTTGCGGCGCTCTGTTTTTACCGGCAGAGAGGCTGCACGCCGAAACGGCCGTGGAGCGCGCTGCCGAGCAAGTCCAGCGCGACCCCTTGGATGTGGTTGCCCGATACAACTTGGCGATCGTGCTGGAGGCGGAGGGTCGGTTGTCCGAAGCCGCGGTGCACAGCGGTATCGCATCGGTGCAAGAGCCGCGTTTCGAACAGGGGGCGGCGCTCTGGTCGCGCTTGCGCTCGCAAGCTGGCTTGTTATCGGCTGAGCAGGGTGGGCTGCCCGAGTCCGTCGGTGTGGCTGCGCGCCTGAGGGCTGCGCTGCCTCCTGGTCTTTGGCAGCGACTTCAACTCGCGGCAACGTTCGCGGTGATCGCTTTCACGATGCTGCTCTTGGCGAGCGCCTACTCACGGGTTCTGCGTCCGATGTTTCGTGTCACTGCCGCGGCCGTGTTGGTATCGCTCGTGGGTGTTGTCGCGACGTTCGGGGTGACATCCAGTTATGGCAGGCTGCTTGAGCGCAATGTCGTTGTCGTGCACCAGCAGTCCACGCTGCGCGAGCTTCCGGTCGAAAATCGACTCGATGAGGGTAGTTGGGTTTTACCTGGGGCGGTGGGGGTCGTCGAGCGCCGGTTCCTGAGTTGGGCCCTGCTGCAGCTTGCCGATGGGCGCAGCGGCTGGGTGCGGGAGCAGACCGTCATTGCTGTTTGGGAGGCGAAATAACCTCAGGCTATGGGTCGACGGGTTTTTCGATTGGAGCCGCCATGCCGCCCCGGAAAATAATTCGGGCGGCGAGATTTCATTAAACAAGAGGATTGGCGCATGAGCGTCCCGATGACGAAACTGGCAAGCAGCCCCGCGCAAGATCGCTGGGGTCCGCCCTACCTGCTGTACCTCGGTAATGCAAAAGACCGACTCAGCATCAAGACGGCGCGTGGCTTGGCGTATTGGCGACCCGAGTGGTGTGTTGCGCAGTTCGTAGGTCCTCGATGCGCCGAGAAACTCGATTTACCGGTGATGGATTTCAAGGCGGCCAAGGCAGCCGGTGTCGATACGATGGTGCTTGGCGTTGCCAATGCCGGCGGGGTGATGGGCGATGACATCCGATCCGATGTCCTCGAAGCGCTGCGAGCTGGGTTAAACGTCGCCTCTGGACTACATCAAAGATTATCGTCTGATCCGCAGATCGAGGCGGTCGCGCGTGAGTGCGGTCGCGTTCTCTTCGATGCTCGTTACTTCCCGCATTCGATCCCGGTCGGGAACGGAAAACCGCGAGCGGGTCTGCGTATGCTGACGGTCGGCACAGACTGCTCGGTCGGCAAAATGTATACGACGCTCGCCATGGAGCGTGAGATGCGTGGTCGCGGCATCAAAGCCGATTTTCGCGCTACCGGGCAGACGGGCATTCTCATCGCGGGCGCTGGCGTTCCGATCGATGCATTGGTCGCCGACTTCATTTCGGGCGGTGCCGAGTGGGTGTCACCTGCGCGCGATGATGGTGGTTGGGATCTCATCGAAGGGCAGGGTTCGCTGTTCCATCCATCCTTCGCCGGCGTCTCGCTCGGTTTGCTGCATGGCTCTCAGCCGGATGTCATCGTGATGTGTCACGAGGCGGGGCGGCAGCAGATGCGCGGCTTGCCGCATTACTCCGTGCCTGCGCTCAAAGATTGTATCGAGGCCAATATCACGGCTGCTCGGCTGACCAATTCGAAGGTCGCGATCGCCGGTATTGCGATGAATACATCGCTGATGCCAGTCGATGCCGGTATCGAACTGTGCGGTCAGATCGA
Organism: Pseudomonadota bacterium; assembly: GCA_039796795.1. GTDB lineage: Bacteria > Pseudomonadota > Gammaproteobacteria > Steroidobacterales > Steroidobacteraceae > UBA964. The sequence continues at coordinate 3,955 of JBDKJA010000007.1, read as the reverse complement.
ACGTGAACTGGGTTTGCCGTGTCAGGATCCCGTCACGATGGGAACGGCGAAGATCGTAGATCGGATGCTGGAATGCGTCGGCAAGTAAAGGTCAGCACCGAGTCGTGGCAGCTCGCGCGGCCGTTTCGAATTTCGCGCGGTGTCAAAACCGCCGCCGATGTCGTGCTGGTCGAGATCACCGATGGCGGGTTAATAGGGCGCGGCGAGTGCGTTCCTTACCCGCGATACGGTGAGAGCGTCGATTCGGTGATGATTCAGGTTCGCGAGGTACAGGCTGCGCTCGAAGGAGGCGCAAGTCGTCTCGAGTGTCGCAGCTTGATGCCAGCGGGCGCTGCTCTGAACGCCATCGACTGTGCGCTTTGGGATCTCGAAGCGCGAGCCTCGGGGCATACCGTCGATCAAATGTTGAACCTGGCGAGACCACCGACATTGACGACCGCATTGACGGTGGGCCTCGATGCTCCGGAGCAAATGAGTTTGGCAGCGGCTCAAATGAGCGGTGCGCCGGTCATCAAAGTGAAAGTCGATGGTCATGCGCCCGAGCGACAATTACAGGCGGTTCATGACGCAGCCCCGAATGCCAAGCTCATTGTCGATGCGAATGAAGGCTGGAGTCTCGAGATACTCAAGGACTTGAATTCCTTCCTCAAAAAAATCGGTGCTGTTCTCATCGAACAGCCTTTGCCGGTTGGCCAGGACGATGTGCTCGAGGGGTTTCGATCCGAGGTGCCCCTGTGCGCCGATGAGGCCTGCCACACGGTCGACGACTTGCCTCGTCTGATCAGTCGTTATCAAGCGGTGAATATCAAGCTCGACAAGACGGGCGGTTTGACCGGGGCCGTCGAGTTGTTGGCAGCAGCGCGTCGCCACAATATGGTGGTGATGACAGGCTGTATGGTCTGCACTTCGCTGGCGATCGCGCCGGCGTGGTTGGTCGCCGCAGCCTCCGACTTCATCGATCTCGATGGCCCGCTGATGCTGCGAGCCGACCGTGAGGGAGGCGTGCGTGGCGATGCCGGGCAGTTGTCCGCCCCAGACCGTAGACTATGGGGTAGCTGACAACCCGGGGGTGGGGCGTGACGATCACTTTGGATATGGTGCAAACGCTGGCAGCGGGCGCACTCGCGTTGTTTGTTGGGTTCCAACTGGTCGATCGGCTGCCGTTCCTACGCCGATACAACATCCCGGCACCGGTCGTGGGCGGATTGATCTTCGCGATCGTCGTGCTCGTGTTGCGGCAACAGAGTGTTGCCACCATTAACTTCGACACCACGCTGCAAACGCCGTTGATGAATGCCTTCTTCACGGCAATCGGTTTCAGTGCGAGTTTGAGTTTGCTGCGCTCAGGCAGCGGTCAGGCGTTGATTTTCCTCGCGTTGGCCGCGTTTCTCGCCGTCGTACAAAGCCTCATCGGCATCTTTTCTGCGGTCTTGTTCGACCAATCACCGCTGCTCGGTGTTTTGATCGGGCCGGCCGCTTTAGCGGGTGGGCCGGCAACGGCGCTCGCTTTCTCGCCGCAGTTTGCGGCAGCCGGCGTCCCGTCGGCTGAGACGGTGGCGATTGCTGCTGCGATGTCGGGCATCGTGCTCGGCGGTTTGGTCGGCGGTCCGATCGCAACGAGGTTGCTCGAGCAGCACGCCTTGCGCGCGGGATCATCGGTCGCCAGCAGCAATGTCACTGCCCCGAGTGACGATTCGTCTGCCACCGCTACGGTCGCTGCATCCGATGACGAAGAGGGTGGTGCACGCCGATCTTTGAAGGCCTTGACGGTCATCTTGCTCGCCATGGGTATCGGTTCTTGGCTGAGCGGCGTGATGAAAGACGCGGGCTTAACCTTGCCCGGTTACGTCGGCGCGATGATCGTCGGAGCCATGATCCGAAACTTGGATGACTTCTCGGGGTGGATCGGGATTCCACATGACATCACCGATCGAGTTGGCACCGTCTCGCTGACGCTCTTCCTCGCGGTCGCATTGATGAACGTCAAGTTGTGGGAGTTGACTGCCGTGGCTTGGCCTTTGCTCGTGAATCTCGCCTTGCAGGTCATCGTGATCGCGTTTTTCTGTTGGGCGGTCGTCTTTCGCGCCATGGGTCGTGATTACGACGCAGCGGTCATGAGCGGCGGATTCACTGGCTTCATGCTCGGTACGACCGCCAATGCCATGGCGGTGATGCGCACGATCGTCGAGAAATTCGGGCCCGCTCCGCGCGCCTTCTTGGTGGCTCCGATTGTGGGCGCGTTTTTCATCGACTTCACGAACGCCATCGTCATCACCACTTTCTTGAATCTGCTCGGATAAATCTATGCAGCCGCTTTTTTGGCCGACGAGCTTGATGGGACGCGCAGGGTCGCGATCTGAGCTGGTCACTCCGGCACTCGTTCTCGATCTCGATGCGGCAGAGAAAAATTTTCGCTTGCTGCTCGATACGCTGCGGGCACGCGGACTCGCTCTGCGTGTCAACGTAAAGACCCACAAGTGCTTGGCATTGGCGCGCTGGCAGATGCAGTTGGGTGCGAGCGGCGTCTGTTGCGCTACCCTCGGGGAGGCGGCCGTCATGATCGATGGCGGCATTGCCGGGGTGCTGATCGCCACGCCGATGACAACGCCTCAAAAAATAGCGGAAGTGATTCGGCTCGCGGCTAAGGCGGATTTGTTACTCGCCGTAGATCATCCGGACAACGTGGCAGCCCTATCCAAAGCGGCGGCGGCTGCGGGAGTGACAGTTGGAATCCTGGTGGATGTCGATCCCGGCAGCAAACGTACCGGTGTCGCAAGCGACGAGGCGGCTATTGCGTTGGTACAGCAGGTGGCGGGATCACCCGGGCTTCGCTATCGGGGCTTGCAATGCTATGCCGGGTTCATCCAACACATCGAAAATCTCGTCGAGCGGCGCGAGAAGAACACGCAGGTGACGACTCGATTGCAGCGATTGGTTGAGCGCTTGCGATCGATAGCGCTCGCGCCTGAAATCGTCTCGGGCGGTGGCACCGGCACCTTCGATCTCGATGCCATGGCGGCGGTGTTCACCGAGAGTCAGGCGGGTTCGTTCATGTTCATGGACGTGCAGTACGAAGACGTCTGGACCAAAGACGGGCTGACTCCGCCGTTCGAGCCCGCCATGTTCGTGCAAACTGCGGTGCACAGTGCATCTCATGCCGGTGTGGTGACGACCGATGCGGGTAGCAAGCGTTTTGCGACCGATGGTGGTCGCGTCATCGTGCAGACGCCGATGCCGGTTCCCGTAGAATACAAATTCCATGGCGACGAGCATGGCAAGATTTTCTTTGCTGACGGCAAGACGCACCTGACGGTCGGCGATCGAGTCGAGTGTCGATTACCTCACTGCGATCCGACGATCAATCTTTACGATCGGATTCACTGTGTACGTGGGGATGTGCTCGTCGATGTGTGGCCGATCGACGCGCGCGGAATTTGACTCAGCTGCGCAAATTCTCCAGATGTTTGTCGACTAGCGCGGAGATGGCTGCATCCATGGCGTGCAGGTCCTTTTCGCTGCTCGCCACCAACGCACAGATCGCATCGACGTTCTTTCGATCGAGCCCGCCATTACTTTGCAGCGCCTCTTGCAGCAGGTGAAGCACCCCGCGAACCCGTAGCGCGCCATGGTGCAGGGTCATTAAATGCTCTTCGACGTCCGGATCTGAGGCGGGCTGGGTAGCCGACTCTCGTCCATTTGTGCTCGAGCTAGGGTACTCAGCGACGTTGAGGCTCAACTTGACCGGCTTTTTCATCCTACGTTCCTGCATAACAGTTCCGCAAAGATTAGTCTTGGTGGCTTGCGAGGATCATTCCACGCGAGGTAGAAATCATTCTTTGCCGCACTTTGGTACATCAAAATGCATCCATTTTGGAATGATTAATTTTAACCACGGTTTCCGGTGTCTATTGCTGCTGTTGGCAGGGATCGTATGTAGCGGCCGTGCAGTAGCCGC